>JBDTYA010000248.1:0-2700 GCA_040005915.1 Ilumatobacteraceae bacterium | reverse complement strand
TTCGTCGCCCACGTCGTCAAGGTGACCATCGACACGAATCGCTCTCCCAGCTCGACCGTCCGCCGTACGGGCAATCGACCCGGCCGTCCGGTCGTCGTCAGCAACTGAAGGGTTCCACGAGCCTCGTTCGTCTGCGACTCGTCGAACCCTCCCCACGCCTACGTCTAGCGTCCCAGCCCACGAGTCGGGCCGGCATCGTCGACGCAATGCGGTCCCACGTGACACACGGAGGTACGGGATGGACGAGCGGGCGACGGTGGACGAGGCGGGCAACGCGAGAGGCGCACCACGTGGGCAGCGGGTCCGCTGGTCGGTGACCGGGGCGATCGCGATGGTGATCTTCGGTGTGGCCGGGCTCAGCGGGTCGACGTCGGCCACGGTCGGCTCGGGTGAGCGAACGGTCTTCGTCCCGATCACCCCGTGCCGTTTGCTCGACACCCGCCCCGGCTCCGACAACGTCGGCCAGCGCCAGGCCCCGATCCGCAACAACGAGACGTTCATCACGACCGTGCGCGGCGTGAACGGAAACTGCAACCTGCCCGGCGGCGCGGTCGGCGTCTCGATGAACGTCACCGCCGTCGACCCGAGCGCGTCGTCGTTCCTCGTCGTCTATCCGTCCGACGGCGTGCGCGGCCCGGGCTCGAACCTGAACTGGGTCGCCGGGCAGGCGCCTGTGCCCAATGCCGTGACGACGAAGCTGTCGGCCGACGGCAAGGTCGCGATCTACAACCTCAGCGGCAACGTCGACGTGATCGCCGACATCAACGGCTACTACGAGGACCACACCTTCGACGATCGCTACTACACCAAGGCCCAGGTCGACGCCAAGATCGCCGACGAGTTCGTCGTGTCGGCCGGGCTCGGGATCCCGGCCACCCTGACGCCTGACCTGACGGTGTTCCCGATGTTCAACGAGACGGTGACGACGTCGACCTCGGGCCGGTGGTTGGTCACGAAGTCGTTCACCGGGCGGCAGGCCTGCACAGTCCAGTTCGGCTCCCTCTACTACCTCGTCGTCGATGGCGTGCCGGTACGAGCGAGCGCTGTCTTCAACAACATCGGTCAAGGCAGCGTCCTGTCGACCACGTTCGTCGGCTCGACGGTCGGCGTTGTCCCGGCTGGGGCTCACGTGATCGGCATCGGGGTGCAATGCGTTTCCGGCGCAACGGTTGCGCTCCTCACGGCGTACACGCAAGCATCGGTCTCCTCGGTGACCGTGCTCGACTGACACTCCTCGATCGACCCTTGCGCTGGTCGCCGCCGGGATCGGGGCCCGCAGACGACGCTTGCGTCCGGGCCCCGCGTCAGGTGCGCACGACGAGCGCGACGCCGGCCAGGGCCACGACCAGGCCGATCACCGCCAGTGCGCCCAGGCGCTCGCCGAAGAGGATCGCGCCTTCGATCGCACTCAGCGCCGGCGTGAGGAAGAACAGGCTGGAGACCCGCGACGCGGCGACGCGCTGCAGCAGCCACAACATCAACAGCACGGCGGCGATCGCGAGGACGCCGATCGCCCAGGCGAGGGCGAAGATCGATTGCGCGGTGAAGCGGACCTCGACGTGTTCGACGGCGATCGCCCCCAACCCGAGCACCACGGTTGCGCTCACGTACTGGGCCACCGTGCCCCACAGCAGCGGGATCTTCGCGCCGTGGCGACGCTGCACGAGGGTGCCACCGGACATGCCGAGCACGCTCAGCCCGGCGGCCAGCAACGGTCCGCTCGGCAGCGCACCGGCGTCGACGAGGAAGCGGCCGACGACGACGAGCACGACCCCGCCCAACCCGATCGCCACGCCGATCCACTGGATGCGCCGCAGCCGTTCGCCGAGCACGGTGCTCGACGCCAGCGAGGTGATCAACGGGTGCACGCCGGCGATCAGGGCGCTGATCCCCGTCGGCAGGCCGTGGTCGATCGCGACGAACACGCCGCCGAGGTAGATGGCCTGCATCCCGAGTCCGGCCAGCATCGCCCAGCCGAACGCGGCGCGTGTCGGACGTGGCGCGCGTGTCGTGACGGCGACGACGGCGAGGATCGAACCGGCGACCAGGAGACGGAGTGAGAGGAACGTCAGCGGCCCAGCGTCGCGAGTGGCGTATCGCGCGGCGACGAACCCCGTGCTCCACAGCCCAACGAACAGGCCCGGTGCCACTTGCTCGAGCCGGGACGACGCGACATCGGTCTCACGTCGCAAGCCCACGAACCTACCGGCGTCGTCGCGTCCCGGGCCCTGACGACGCCGGCGTCTGATTGCGAGGGCATGCCGGGCCATCTGCGCGGACCGCGTGGTCGATGGGCGCCGGCGGCCGATCGCAAGGGCGTGCTGTGCAATCGCTGACAGCGTCTGGCGGAACGTACGCGCCGGAATCCGGCCGGATGGCGCCGGACGTGGCCACTACGATCGGGTCGGTGCAGACCGAACTCCGAGGCGTCGTTCGAGCGGTCTGCGCGGGCAAGCGCGCCGAGATCGCGCACGGCCGGCGCACCGTCGAGACGGCGTTCATCAAGGACGCCATCGAGGGTCGTATCCACGTCGGCACCCTCGGTCTCGCCGCCGACGACCACGTCTACGAGGACCACGGCGGCCCCGACATGGCGCTCCTGGCCTACCCCTACGAGCACTACCCGCACTGGCGATCGGTCGGGCTCGATCTGCCCGAGCACGGCGCGCTCGGAGAGAACCTCACCGTCGTCGGCCTCCC
>JBDTYA010000247.1:0-3828 GCA_040005915.1 Ilumatobacteraceae bacterium | reverse complement strand
GCCTCGGCTGCATGGTGTCGCTCGACGACCTTGCCGACCGGGCCCCGATGCCGATGGCCGACGGCCAGGTGATCGAGCTCGGCAACCATCGCGTTCGCCACATCGATACGCCGCACGTGCCCCACGGTTGGGACTCGCGGGTGCTCTTCGAGGAAACGACTGGCACGTTGCTGTGTGGCGACCTGTTCACCCACATGGGCAACGGCCCGGCGGTGGCGACGCACGACATCCTCGACGCAGCGCTGCTGGCCGAGGACGTGTTCGGTGCGACGAGCCTCACTCCGGCGACTGGCCGGAAGATTCGTGAGCTGGCCGAACTCGCTCCGTCGACGCTCGCGGTGATGCACGGCACGTGCTTCGCCGGCGACGGCCGGGCCGCACTGAACGCACTCGCTGACGCGTACGACGCGCGGCTCGCCGCCTGCTTCACCTGAGGCCGCCATGCCAACGGTCAGTCCGTTCCAACGGCTGCTCCTGGCCACCGGCATCTCGAACGTGGGCGATGGTGTCCGAGTCGTCGCGATGCCGCTGATGGCGATCAGGTTCACTGACGATCCCCGGCTCATCGCCGGTGTCGTCGCTGCCACGCGATTGCCGTGGCTGGTGTTCCTCCTGCCTGGCGGCGCACTCGCGGATCGCTTCGATCGGCTCCGAATGCGCGTGGTGCTCGACGCCTTCCGTGCCGTGGTCGGACTCGGCTTCGTGGTGTTGGTGGCGACCGGGCACGCGGGCCTGGCATCCCTGTACGCGGTCACGATCCTCTTGTCGTCGGCCGAGGCGATCGTCGACAGCTCGTCGATGGCGCTCGTGCCGTCACTCGTCGACCCCGACGACCTCGAGCATGGCGTCGGGCGGTTGCAGGGGACGGAGATCGTGGCCGGCGAACTGGCCGGACCCGTCCTCGGTGGCTTGCTGTTCTCCCTGGCGCTCGCCGCACCGTTCGTGGTCGATGCGGCCAGCTTCGCCCTGTCGGCGTTGATCGCTCTGACGATCACGGGAACGTTCCGGGTCGAGCAACCAGCGCGGCCGGCCACGGTCGGCGCACGAGGCGCGATCGTCGACATGGGCCGCTCGATCCGCGAGGGTCTCGCCTGGCTGTGGTCGCAACCGACGCTGCGCAACCTCGCCTTGCTCGGCGCGTTGCTCGGCACCTTGTCGTTCGCGTTCGTCGGCGTGCTGGTGGTCTTCGCCACCGACGACCTCGGACTGAGCGATTCACAGTTCGGGTTGCTGATGATCCCGTCTGCGATCGGCGGGATGGCCGGCGCATGGGGTGCGCCGAAGTTGCGCTCGCTGCCGCTTGGCGTCGTCGTCGGTGTTGCCGTCGTCACCACCGGCCTCGCCGACGTGGCGATCTCCCGATCGAGCTCGCTCGTGATGATCTCGGTGCTCCTGGTGGTCGACGCCGCCGCGATCTTGGTCTGGAACGTATTGATCGTCGCGTTCCGGCAACGGATGATCCCGACCGCGCTGCTCGGACGTGTGGGTGCGAGCTTCCGGTTCCTGCTGTTCCTCGGCGCTCCGCTCGGCGCGCTCGCCGGAGGCGCGTTGGCCGACGTCGCCGGAGCCAGGACCACGATCCTGGTGTCGGGAGTGGGAACGACGTTGAGCGGCCTGGTGGTGTGGGTCGTCGTGTCACGGGCCAATGTCATGCCGGCAGTTCCGAGGATGGAACCAGCCAGTGCGTGATGTTCTCGCTGAGCGAGTTGGAGCGTCATACTGCCGTTCATGCGTTCGACGTACTGCCCGGTCATGGTCGGTCGAGACGCAGAACGGGCCACGATCGAGCAGCGCCTGACGGAGGCCGCCCAGGGTTCGGGTGGGGTCGTGCTGATCACCGGGGAGGCCGGAATCGGCAAGACGCGTCTTGGCGAGGAGGCACGAAGCATTGCCAGCACCCTCGACATCCGCACGGCGACAGGACGGGCGGCGACTGGCGCCTCCGTGCCGTTCCGGCCACTCGCCGAGGCGCTGTTGCACGCGTTCCGAGCAACGGGGCTGCCCGACGATCGCTCGCTCGACGCGTTCCGTGCGCACCTCGGCCGATTGGTTCCGGAGTGGAGCGCAGATGCAACGACCGAGCCGTCGCCGTTGCTGATCGGCGAGGCGATCGTGCGACTGCTCCGCGCCGCCGACCATGGATCCGGCTGGATGCTGGTGCTGGAAGACATGCAGTGGGCCGACGCCGACACGCTCACCGTGATCGACTTCCTCGCCGACACACTGCGCACCGAGGACGTGCTGTGCGTGCTCACGATGCGCGCCGAAGGACCAGTCGCAGCCGACCTGCTGTCACGCCTTCGATCCCGACGGGTCGAGACGATCGAGCTGGGACGACTGTCGTCCGACGAGGTCGGGGCCATGGTCAACGCCTGCCTCGACGGCTCGGCCGTTCCAGCGCCGCTCGAGGCCTTCATCCGGTTCCAGGCCGAAGGGGCTCCGCTGGTCGTCGAAGAAGTGCTCGCCGGCCTCGTCGCGGCAGGACAGTTGATCAACGACGGTTCCGGTTGGCAGCTGACGAGTGCGCTCGAGCCTCGCTCGACCTCGAGCATTGCCGAGTCGGTCGAGCAGCGCTTGCAGCCGATGACGCCTGCGGCACGCTCGATGCTCGCTGCCGCGGCGGTGATGGGCCGCCGGTTCGACTGGGAGCTCCTTGGCGCTATCACCGAGCTCGACGAAGCGACGGTCAACGAGTCGTTACGTGCCGGTGTGACGCAGCAATTGATCGTCGTCGAAGGTGGCGGTTTCACCTTTCGCCATGCCCTGATCCGCCAGTCCGTGCTCGAGCGCCTCCTGCCCCCCGAGAGAGTCGGCCTGGCCAAGCGTGCGCTGATCGCCGTCGACGCAGCCCACCCAGAGCTCGAAGCCGACTGGTGTGAGCTCGCCGCGTCGCTTGCGATCGACGCTGGAGATCGCACACGCGCCGCCGAGTTGCTGGCGGAGTCGGCGCGACGCGCGGCGGCGCGCGGCGCATTCTCGTCGGCTGAACAGGCCCTGGAGCGGGCCAGGGAGATCGCTCCCGCGGGAGTTCGGCCGTGGGTGGAACGTCGTCTGATGGGCGTGTGGCTGCACGTGGGCCGGCCGGCGATGGTGCTGGAGCTCGGGGAGGCTCAGCTCGCGTCAGGCGGCGACCTTGCCCTACCGCCCCACGATCGACTGACCGTGTTGGCAGACATGGCCGCCGCAGCTTTGGCTGTCGGTGAGGTGGCACGTTCCGCCCGTCTCGCCGCCGACGCACTCGATGTCGCCCGTACGGATGCCGGTGAGGCGGCAATCGGTCGAGCGGAGGTCACCGCTGCCCGTGCCGCGGTAGCGGGTGGCCACACCGCCGACGCAGCACGTCTGGCCGCCTCGGCCATCGACCGAGCCGTGAGCACCGGGCGCGCCGACCTCGAATCCGAAGGTTTGCAACTGCTCGCGGCCGCGACCGACGAGTTCGTCGAACGCAAGGCACTGCTGGAGCGAGCCATCGCCGTGGCGCGGAACGCAGGGTTGACGTCACTGGCACTGGGCGCCCAGTTCGAGTTGGCGAGCATGGATGGGTTGGTCGACAACGGGGCGCGGCTGCGCGTGGTGCGCGACGAGGCCGCACGAACCGGCGCGGTCGTCACGGCGGCCTCCGCCGATCTCATCGCGGCCGACTTCGCGTGCTTCGCGCTCGATCACGACCGGTGCCTCGATGCCGCCCAGCGGTGCGTCGAGGCGAGCCGTCGTTTCGGGTTGGCGATGCTGCCCGTCGCGCAGCTCTGGCTCGCTGGGGCCCATGCGATTGGCGATCGAGGCGACGAGATGGAGGCTGTGCTCGCCGAGGCCGCAGAGTTCTCCGAC
>JBDTYA010000246.1:0-2967 GCA_040005915.1 Ilumatobacteraceae bacterium | reverse complement strand
GTCGACGGTATCTACACCTCTTATCCCGACCGCTTGCTGAACATCCTCGGTCGCTGCTCGCCGACTTGTTGACCCGGGTCGCCGCCTGAGGGATCAGGCGATACGGTTGCGCAGTGCGCGTCGAGCCACCGTCGGGAACCGTGACGTTCCTCGTCACCGACATACAGGATTCGGCACGACTTTGGGAATCGGGGGCCGCCGATATGGCTGTCGCGTTGCCGGTGCACGATGCGATCGTCCGCGCCGCGATGGAGCGGCACGATGGCTACGTGTTCGCCACGGGAGGAGACGGGTTCTGCGCCGCATTCTCGACACCCGCCAACGCGGTCGCCGCTGCAATCGCGTCGCAGCGCGAGCTCGCGAAAGACGACGCGGTCCCTTTCGCTGTTCGGATGGGGTTGCACACGGGCGAGGCGATCGAGCGCGATCGGAGTTACGTCGGCGTCGACGTGAACCGGGCGGCACGGCTGATGGCGCTCGGGCACGGCGGCCAAGTGCTCGTGTCGGACACCACCGAGGTGCTGCTGCGAGGTCGTGTCGCTCTGCGTCCGCTGGGTGAGCACATGCTCCGTGGGCTTCGCGCCAGGGTGGCCGTGTTCCAGGTGATGGCCGAAGGGCTCGGCACGGAGTTCCCCGTTCTTCGCAGCGCCGACTTCCCCGCCGGCAACCTGCCCCGCCAACTGAGTTCGCTCGTCGGCCGCGATGAGCTGCTCGGCGACGTCGCCGAGGCGGTGCGGTCCAGTCGCCTGGTGACCCTGACCGGCGCGGGCGGGGTCGGCAAGACACGCCTGGCGCTCGAGGTCGGTGTCGACGTCGGCGCCGAGTTCCCGGACGGGGTCTGGATCATCGAGCTGGCGGGCGTGGGTGACCCTGGCGCCATCCCAGCCGCCCTGGCGACGGTGCTGGGCATCACCCCGCAGGGCGACGTGCCGCTGATCGAAACGGTCGCCGACGCGGTCGCCGGGCGTCGCATGCTGCTCGTCGTCGACAACTGCGAGCACGTCCTGCGGGCGACCGCGGATGTGATCGAGACGGTCCTCGGGCGAGCCGGGAACGTGAGGATCTTGACGACGTCGCGCGAGGCGCTGGGGGTGACGGCCGAGGAGATCACGACGGTGTCGCCCCTGTCGCTCGCCGGTGGCGTGACATCCGATGCCGTCACCCTCTTCGTCGATCGGGCGCGGTCGAGCCGTCCCAACTTCGAGATGCAGGATCCGCAGACCGCGGCGGCGGTCACCGAGATCTGTGAGACCGTCGACGGACTTCCGCTGGGCATCGAGCTGGCTGCCGCACGAATGGCGGCGATGAGCGCGATCGAAGTCAGGGATCGATTGGCCGATCGGTTCCGGCTGATGCAGGGCGGCACACGGGGTCCGCAACGTCAGCTCACACTGCGCCACGCGGTCGAGTGGTCGTATGACCTGTTGACCGCCGACGAGCAATCGCTGTTGCGTACTGCGTCTGTTTTCGCGGGCGGCTTCGATCTCACCAGCATCTCCGCAGTCGTCGACGATGCCGATGAGATCGACGTGTTGCGGCACGTGGACTCGCTCGTGCGCAAGTCGCTCCTCGTCGCCGATCATTCGGCGGCTCGCACGCGCTACAGCCTGTTCGAGACGATCCGCCAGTTCGCCGAGGATCGCCTTGCTGACGCTGGCGAGCTCGAGCAGACGCGCGACATCCATGCGGCTCACTTCGCTCGTCGGGCGATCGAACAGTGGCAGCGGTGGAACGGGGCGGGTTGGCGCGACTCGGTCGACTGGCTTGAGCTCGAGCTCGCCAACCTCCGTTCGGGGTTCAGGTGGAGCGCGGGGCGCGGCGCGCTGGAGGTGGCGACCGACATCGCCGCGCACGCCGCGCTGATGGGTTTCTCGGTGCAGCTGTTCGAGACCCTCACGTGGGCGGAGGAGCTGCTCGATGCTGCCGCGGCAGCCGAGGTCACCCGGCTGCCGCGGCTGTATACCGCTGCCGGCTATGCATGCTTCGCCGGCCGGCCCGACGCTGCCCGCAAGAACGCGCACCGCGCCACCGAGTTGGAGGCCGACCCTCGCTACGAGTCGTGCGAACCGGGATACTCGATGTTCATCGAAGCGCTTGGTCAGGTGTACTGCGGGAACCTCGATCGCTACATCGAGCTCACCGGCGAGGTCGCCCGGCGCCACGGCGCGGAGCGCGGCTACGGCCTGGCGTCGTACGTCGACGGTCTCCAATCCGCGGGCCGGGTCGACGAGGCACTCGCGTTGACGGAGGAGTCGGTGTCCGCGGCTCGAGCCCTCGGCAACCCCTACTGGGTGTCGTACGCGCTGTGGATCGCCGGTATGGCGTTCTCGAAGGCCGACCGTCGCCGCGCCGTCGCCGCATGGGACGAAGGCGTCGCGTTCGTGCGCGAGCACCGGGTCCACTTCTTCGAAGGATTCCTGGCGCGCGACGCAGCGCGCCTGCATACGTCCGACGGCGAGCCCGATGTGGCGTTGACACTCTTCGGCGAGGCGATCGAGGCGTTCCATCGCGCCGGCAACGTGCCCCAGTTGATCATCACGTTGGCGAGTGTGCCCGCACTGTTCGTGCGTCTCGAACGACTCGATGTGGCGGCGACCTTGTTGGGCTCGATGTCGCGTCAGGAGTCGAGCTTCCACCACGTGCCTGAGCTCGCCGATCTCGAAAGTCGTCTCGTGGCGAAGCTCGGTGGGAAGCAGACCGGTGAGCTCATGACGAAAGGCTCGGCGTTCGACCTGAACGACGCCGCGGTCTACGCGCGGCAGCAGATCGACGCTGCTCGTCGCGACCCCGCGCTGCGGGTCCGGCAGGCGCGTCCTGGCGGGCTCAGCCGACGGGAGATCGAGGTGTTGCGGCTCCTGGCGGGCGGTCGGACGTCGGGCGAGATCGCGACCGAGCTCTTCATCTCGACACGAACCGCCGAGCATCACATCTCGAACATCTACACCAAGATCGGTGTGCCAAATCGCG
>JBDTYA010000245.1:0-4958 GCA_040005915.1 Ilumatobacteraceae bacterium | reverse complement strand
GAACTTCGACTTCGCGATCGTCGCCGAGTTCGACAGCGTCGACGACTGGCGCGTGTACGACAAGCATCCTCGCCATCAAGAGATCCGCGCCGGCGTCGTGGGGCCCTGGATCGAGGCTCGCGCCTCGGTTCAGTTCGAGACCTGACCGCCCTCAATGCTGAAGTCTGTCGCTGCCTGGTCGCCCGACGACTCGGCAGCGACAAAGTTTCGAGGGGCTGAGGACGGGACGAACGTTGGTGAGATCGAGGTGATGACTCCCACGTCGTAGGAGACCAGGCGAGTGTCGAATGTGGCAACCGAGCGAAAACGCAGGCGGTGGATCAGGACCAGGGTGAGGGCCAGGTCGGGATCGATCTCGGTACGGCCGGCCAGTTCGGCGGCGGCGTTGCGATGTTGGCGGGCGATGTGCACCTTGTCGACGGATGTGAACAGCTCGCGGTGATCGATCGCAGCGAGTTGATCGACCCGCGCCACGAGCAGGCACTTGTCGTCGACGAACTCGTCGATCAGCCGTTGGTACACGGCGACGGCTTCGTCGTGGTTGGCGTCGCTGCTGTCGGCGACGGCTGTGAGGAAGCTGTGGTCGAGCAGGATCGACGGCGGGTTCACAGGGCGGCCAGCGCGACGCGGGACCGCTGTGCCCGGTTGCGGCGTTTGCGCTGTTCGAACCAGTGCCAGAACAGGAACGAGCCACCGACGATCACCCAGCCGACCAGTCCGTCGATCACCCAGTGCTCGGCCAGGTATACGAGCGATGTCAGCATCAACACGGGGAACAGGAGCACGACGACCTTCAGCCAACGCGGCTTGATCCATGGGAGGAAGAAAGCCGGGACGATCAGCGCGAACGATGCGTGCAACGACGGCATGGCTGCGACGGCGTTGCCCCAGTCGACGGCCGCCCGCAGGCTCACCGCCGCGGCGTGCAGGCCCATCGCCGTGAACCCGCGGCCGGCGCTACGGTCGAGCGGCGGCAGCGCGTGGTAGTTCTTCGACACCATCCACGGAGGCGCGGTGGGGAAGACCACGAACAACAGGCACGCCACGCCCAGCACCGTTGCGAACCGCTTCATGAAGCGGGCCCATTGTCGATGGGTGGTCGCCCACAGGATGCCCATCACGATCGGGACGAAGATGAAGTGGGTGAAGTAGGTCAGCGAGGCGACCTTGTCGTACCAGTGCACGCTCGACTTCCAGAAGTGCTCCTGCAACACGACGTTGGGGTCGTGGCCGAAGAACAGGAAGCGGTCGATGTTGCGCGGCGCCTGCACCTGCAGAGGGAACTTGATGCCGAGGATCTTGCCATCGGCCGCGCCCCGCGTCGTCTCGTAGGAGTACCACATCGCGCAGTACAGCAGCAGGTCGATGCCCAGGATGCCCCACTGCCTGGCCGGCCTCCCGATGAATGCACAGATCAGGAACACGGACACCGCACGGGCGATCCCGAGGCGGTCCCACAGGATGCCGTTGTCGCGCGTCCAGACGATCGCGTAGACGCAGAAGATGGTCAGAGTGGTGCGCCGTAGCCAGGCGAGATAGTCGACGGGAACGACCGTGGAAAGCGCGACCCGATGGTCGAGCTTGGGTTGTTCGGCCAACAGGGACATGGCCTAGCAATCTAGCGATGGGGGCTGCTGAAAGGGCTTCAGCACGCCTCGAGCGCACGGCGCACGAGGACCTTTGCCAGATGCACCCGGTACTCCGGGCTGGCGTTGAGATCGCTCTGCGGTTCGGCGTCCTCTGCCGCCAACTGAGCCGCGTCGGCAACCGATGCACCTTGCGCCAGGGCGTTGGAAACGCTGGTGGCCAAGATGGGTGTCGAGCCCATGTTGACCAGGCCGACGCCGCTCTCGCCATTGCGCCGCCATGCGGCGACACCGACGATCGCCCAATCCTGGGCACGACGGTTGAACTTCTGGAAGTTCCAACCTGCGCCCTGCATCTTCGGGACGCGGATCTCGGTCAGGATCTCGTCGGGTGCCAGGGCTGTCTCGAGGAACCCTTGGAAGAAGTCGGTTGCAGCGATCTCGCGGCTGCCACCGGGACCCTGGGCGACGTAGGTGGCGCCCAGTGCCAATGTGGTGGCAGGAAGGTCGGAAGCCGGATCGCTGTGGGCGATCGACCCGCCGATGGTGCCGCGGTGGCGGACCTGTGGGTCGCCGACGTGGCTGGCGGCGTGTGCCAGCAGCGGCACGTGCTCCGCCAGCATCGCACTGGTCTCGATGTCCATGTGGCGCGTCAAGGCACCGATTGCGACGTGGTCGCCGGCATCGCGGATGTAGGACAGGTCGGTGATGCGGCCGATGTCGATCAGCACGCTGGGCTGAGCCAGGCGCAGCTTCATCAACGGCAGCAGGCTGTGCCCGCCGGCGAGGAACTTGGCATCTTCGCCGTGCTCGCCGATGAGTTGGATGGCTTCTTCGGCCGAACCGGCACGGACATAATCGAACGCGGCGGGAATCACGACTTGGCTCCGTTGCCGGCAGCGCACGCCAGGACGGACTGCACGATGTTGTGGTACCCGGTGCAGCGACACAGGTTGCCTTCGAGGCCGATGCGCACCTCGCGCTCCGTCGGGTTCGGGTTCTCCTTGAGGAAGCTGGTCGCGGCCATCACCATGCCGGGCGTGCAATAACCGCACTGCAGGCCGTGGTTCTCCATGAACGCCTTCTGCATGGGGTGCATCTCGCCGTTCTGGGCAAGGCCCTCGATGGTCAAGATGTCGGCACCGTCGGCCTGAACGGCCAACACGGTGCAGCTCTTCACTGCTTCGCCGTCGAGATGCAGGCTGCACGCGCCGCACGACGACGTGTCGCAACCCACGTTGGTGCCGGTGAGGCCGAGGGTCTCGCGGATGTAGTGCACGAGCAGCGTCCGCGGTTCCACCTCGCTCTCGTGGGCCGTGCCATTGACGGTGACGTGGATCTTCACGTGTGGATCCCCCCTTGGAATCGCGGCTCGGTAGACGCCGCACCATCATGCCTCATGGACGTGTGGTCGTGCACATGCGGGAGCGCGGCGTCACCCGAGCGGGCGGTGGTGATGCGGCATCCGTCGGGGCAGGCTCGTCCCGTAGACGACCGCGAAGACCACCGCTGCGAGCAGTCCGATCGTCGCGCCCGGCGGAGCGTTGAGCACCCTTCCCAGCGCCACGCCGGCAAAACCCTCCGACACACCCAGCACGACGCCGACGATCGTCATCCTCCGCAGCGTCGGGCTGACGAGGCGGGCGGTTGCCGCCGGCGTCACCAGCATGCTGACCGACATGATCGAGCCGACGGTGCGCAGGCTGATCACGACGACGACCGCCAGCAGCACGACCAGGACGGCCTGGACGAGTTCGACGTGGACGCCGACCTGCTCGGCCTGCACGTGATCGAACGATGCGAGACGCAGTTCGCTGAACAGGAGCAGCACGATCGCCACCGCCGCGGCGCCGATCGCGAGGTTGAAACCGATTTGGGCCCATGTGAGTTGAAGGACGTCGCCGAGCAGGATGTGCTCGAGCTCCTTGGTCGTGTCGATCCGGGAGATGATGATGAGGCCCAACGCAAACAGGGCGCTGCCCATCACAGCGACGACAGCTTCCTGGCCCAGGCGTTGGCTTGCCGAGAACAGGATCAACAGCACGGCGATCACGACACCGGCGCCCAACGCGCCCAGCAGGATGTTGGCGCCGGCCGCGTATGCGACACCGACACCGGCGAGCGTGCCGTGTGACATCGTGTCGCCGAGGTTGGCCATTCGGCGCAACACGATCCACGTGCCGACGACGGGGGCGACGACGCCAATGATGCATGCTCCGACGAGCGCCTTCAGGTACTCGCCTTCGAACAGCCCGGTGGCGATCAGCGCGGTCACGCCGGTGCGGCCGATCCGAAGGTGCTGTCGAGCACGGCGGCGGACAGGACGACGTCGGGCGGACCATCGCCCAGCAGTCGGCGATTGATGGCCATGCAGCGCGGGAACTTGCGGCGGGCGAGGGCGAGATCGTGTGTGGCGATCAGGAGCGTGGTGCCCTGTGCCGCCAGGCGCTCGAACACCTCGAACAACTCGGCGGTCGCCGGCTCGTCCACCCCGCTCAGCGACTCGTCGAGCATCAGCACCGAGGCCTCTTGGGCCAGTGCCCTGGCCACGTACACGCGTTGCAGCTGACCGCTCGACAGGTGGTTCAGCGATCGATCCTCCATGCCCTCGAGATCGACCATCGCGAGCCTTTGCATCGCCACCTCCCGGTCGTGCGCAGAAGGGCGGGCGTACCACCGGTGGAATCGGCGGCGACCCGCGAGCACCAACTCGCCGACGGTGATGGGGAACGTGATGTCGCTGTCGCTGCGTTGCGGGATGTAGGCGATGTCCATGCGGTCGGTGCGGCTGTGGCAGTGCACGCCGTTGACCTCCACCTCGCCGCTGTGGTTCACGAGACCGCAGATCGCTTTGAAGAGTGTGCTCTTGCCGGCGCCGTTGGGGCCGATCACGGCGATCAGCTCGCCTGCACCGACCGCGAACGACACGCCCTCGAGCACGGCCGCATCGCCATACGTCACGCCGAGGTCGATCACCTCCAACACGCTGGTTGAGCGCTGTGATTCGCCGGGCACGATCCGACCTTATCAAGAATGAGATCGATTCTCAATATCAAAGTCGCAACGATCGGATAATCTGCATCCGTGAAGAAGACGCCCGTCGACGGAGTCACCACCCGCGCCTCCTCGACCCTGCAGAAGGCCGGCCAGCGGTTGACCCGTCACCGCGTCGCTGTGATGGGTGCGTTGCGCACCTCCGACCGGCCGGTCACGGCCGACGAAGTGGCCAAGATCTCCGCGGTCCCGTTGTCGACGGCCTATCGCAACCTCGCCGAGCTGTGCGACGCCGGTGTCGCAGTTCGCGTCGGCGGCGCAGACCGCACCGACCGTTTCGAGATCGCCGAGTCACTGACCAGCCATCATCACCACCAC
>JBDTYA010000244.1:0-16494 GCA_040005915.1 Ilumatobacteraceae bacterium | reverse complement strand
CCGCAGTAGTCCCAGATGATCTTGCCGAGCTCGCGGTGGAAGTGATCCGGCGAGCGCGTGCCCTTGATGTCGAGGTACCCCTGGAAGCGAGCGCCGGCCGCGGCCTCCGCGGCCTTGAACTCCGGGTGATCGATGCCGGGTGTCGGCTTGCCCAGCAGCGGGGCCAGATAGTTGCCGACCGTGTACGGCAGCACGAAGTAACCATCGGCCAGGCCCTGCATCAACGCCGATGCACCCAAGCGGTTGGCGCCGTGGTCACTGAAGTTGGCCTCGCCGGCGCAATACAGCCCGGGCACGGTGGTCATCAGCTCGTAGTCGACCCACAGACCGCCCATCGTGTAGTGGCTGGCCGGGTAGATGCGCATCGGCACCTTGGTCGGGTTCTCGCCGGTGATGCGCTCGTACATCTCGAACAAGTTGGAATAACGCTCGTAGACGGTGTCGTAACCGATGCGCTCGATGGCGGCGGCGAAGTCGAGGTTGACGCCGTTCTTCAACGGGCCGACACCGTGGCCGGAATCGACGGCGCGCTTGGCCGCACGCGACGAGATGTCGCGCGGCGCCAGGTTGCCGAAGCTCGGGTACATCCGCTCCAGGTAGTAGTCGCGTTCTTCCTCCGGGATCTGATCCGGCGGGCGGCTGTCACTGCCGTTCTTCGGCACCCACACGCGACCGTCGTTGCGCAACGACTCGCTCATCAACGTCAGCTTCGACTGTGTGTCGTCGGCCTGCGGGATGCACGTCGGGTGGATCTGCGTATAGCACGGGTTCGCGAAGTAGGCCCCGCGCTGGTGGGCCCGCCACGCGGCAGTCACGTTGCAGGCCATTGCGTTGGTCGACAGGAAGAAGACGTTGCCGTAGCCGCCGGTCGCCAACACCACGGCGTGCGCAGCATGCGACTGGATCTCACCGTTCATCAGGTCGCGGGTGACGATGCCGGCGCAACGACCGTCGATGACGACCGTGTCGACGAGCTCGACGCGGTTGAACAGGCGCACACCGCCGAGCCCGATCTGGCGCGCGAGTTGTTGATACGCGCCGAGCAACAACTGCTGACCGGTTTGCCCGCGGGCATAGAACGTGCGGCTGACCTGTGCGCCACCGAACGATCGATTGTCGAGCAGACCCCCGTATTCGCGAGCGAACGGGACACCTTGCGCCACCATCTGGTCGATGATGTCGACACTGACCTGGGCGAGGCGGTACACGTTGCCCTCGCGGGAACGGAAGTCGCCACCTTTGACGGTGTCGTAGAACAGTCGGTACACGGAGTCGCCATCGCCGCGATAGTTCTTCGCCGCGTTGATGCCGCCCTGCGCGGCGATCGAGTGGGCGCGCCGTGGAGAATCGTGGAACGTGAAGGCGTCGACCTCGTAACCGAGCTCTGCAAGTGTTGCCGCCGCCGAGGCGCCGGCCAGACCGGTGCCGACGACGATGACCTTGAACTTGCGCTTGTTGTTGGGGTTGACCAACTTCATGTCGCTCTTGTAGGCGTCCCACTTCTCCTCGATGGGTCCCGCTGGGATCTTGGCGTCGAGTATCACGCTCATGTCAGCTCTTCACGATGTTGGCGAGTACGGCCACGGGGAACGAGACGTTTCCGACGACGATCAATGTGGCGAAACCGATGGCGAAACCACGTCGCCACCTGTTGAACCTCGGGCGGTTCCAACCCATCGACTGAAACAGGCTCCATGCTCCGTGATAGAGGTGTACGCCGAGTGCGCAGTTGGCGACGATGTACAACGCTGCGACCGGGATCCTCGACAGCGAGGCGTCGACGTTGCGGTACACGTCGCCGCGCACGTAGCCGGGATTGAACCAACCCCACGTGAAGTCGGCGAGGTGCCAGAAGAGGAACAGCAACACGATGATGCCCGTCCAGCGCATGGTGCGGCTGGCGAAGTTGGCGGCCTCGTAGTCGCGCTCGCTCTGGTACTTCACGGCGCGGGCTTCCCGGTTGAGGATCGTCAGGCTGTACGCAGCGTGGATGTGCAATGCAGTCGCACCGATGAGGCCGATCCGCATGCCCCAGAGCACGACGGTGCGCGGCGCCAACGGCACCAACAGGACGCGCAGGAACTCGCCGTAGTGGTCGATCTCCTCCGGCCCGAGATACATCTTGAGGTTGCCGATCATGTGCACCAGCACGAATCCCATCAGAGCGATGCCGCTGAGCGCCATGGCGTACTTCTTGCCGACCGCAGTGCTGTACAGATCGAGGAGGAAGAGCTTCTTGCGCTTTTTCCCGACGGGTGCGGTGCCGGTCACGGGGCCGCGCGTAGAGACTGCCTGTGCCATCACCCGTCGACGGTACTCCGACGAAGCGACCCTGATGAAGTTTCGCGAAACTGCCATCGTTTCGCCGGACGCCTCCCGGAGTCCCTACACTCTCCACGTTTGCCAACCAAGCGTTCCCCGTCTGTCGGGCGCGCCCTAGATTTTGCGGAGAACGACCGGTGTCATCACTGATTGCTGCCGAAGGCGGCTACCAAGACTTCATCCTCAGAGGCGGCGAATGGGCAGTCCTCCTGCTCTCCGGCGTGGCAGCGCTCGTAGCCATCGTCGTCGGCCTGTTGCTGGCCAAGAACGTCATGGCCCACGACGAAGGCACACCGAAGATGAAAGAGATCGCCAAAGCGATCCAGGAGGGCGCTTCGGCCTACCTCCGCCGCCAGTTCAAGACCATCGGCGTCATCCTCGTCCCGTTGGCGATCATCGTGTTCCTCACCTCGACGGCGATCAAGAAGCCTGACGGCAGCGAGGCGCTCAGCTTCGGCCTCGCCGGTACGTGGCGCACCCTTGCCTTCATCCTCGGCTGCTTCGCTTCAGGCGCCACCGGCCTCATCGGCATGACGCTGGCCACTCGTGGCAACGTGCGCACCGCCGCTGCCGCCAAGACCGGCTCGATGCCGAAGGCGCTGACGGTGGCCTTCCGCACCGGTGGCGTCGCCGGCATGTTCACCGTCGGTCTCGGCCTGCTCGGCGCGACCGCGATCATCGCCCTCTTCCAGAACACGTCGTCGGTCATCCTCGTCGGCTTCGGTTTCGGCGGCTCGCTGCTGGCGCTGTTCCTGCGCGTCGGTGGCGGCATCTTCACCAAGGCGGCCGACGTCGGCGCCGACCTGGTCGGCAAGGTCGAGGCCGGGATCCCCGAGGACGACCCGCGCAACCCGGCGGTGATCGCCGACAACGTCGGCGACAACGTCGGCGACTGCGCCGGCATGGCCGCCGACCTGTTCGAGAGCTACGAGGTCACCCTCGTCGCCTCGATCATCCTCGGCGTCGCCGCGTTCAAATCGATCGGCGCCAATCCGGCGCTCGGCCTCATCTTCCCTTTGGCCGCCCGTGCCATCGGCGTGGTCGCCTCGATCATCGGCATCTTCTTCGTCAAGGCGAAGGAGGGCGAGACCAACGCCCTCAAGCCGATCAACAAGGGCTTCCTGGTCGCCGGTTCGCTCACGCTCGTCGGCACGTTCATCGTCGCGCTTGTGTACGTCGGCAACGACTACAACAACGCCGGCTGGAAGTGCTTCGGCGCCGTCGCCATCGGCCTCGTCCTCGCCCAACTGATCAGCCGCCTCACCGAGTACTACACCGCAACACATCACTCGCCAGTCCAGGAGATCGCCGCGGCCGCCGAAACCGGCCCGGCAACGGTGATCCTCGCCGGTACCGCCAGCGGCATGGAGAGCTCGGTCTACGCCGTGCTGGCCATCGCCATCGCCCTCGGCGCAGCGTTGGCGCTCGGCGGCGGCAACCTGCAGTTCTCCTTCTACCTCGTCGCCCTCTGCGGCATGGGCATGTTGGCCACCACGGGCATCATCGTCTCCGAGGACACGTTCGGTCCGGTCAGCGACAACGCCGCCGGCATCGCCGAGATGAGCGGCGAGTTCCATGGCGAGCCGGAGCGGATCATGGTCAGCCTCGACGCCGTCGGCAACACCACCAAGGCCGTCACCAAGGGCTTCGCAATCGGCTCGGCTGTCATCGCCGCAGTCGCCTTGTTCGCCAGCTTCATCGAGACGGCCGTCAACGAGTTGCTGCCGCAGGCCGACATCGACGCCGCGCTGAAGACATCACGTGGCGTGTTCGACCTTCTGCCCATCAACGTCGCCGACCCGAAGGTCTTCATCGGTCTGCTGATCGGCGGCTCGGTGCCGTTCCTGTTCAGCGCCCTCGCCATCCGCGCCGTCGGCCGCACCGCCGGCGTCGTCGTGCAGGAAGTGCGCAAGCAGTTCGCCGACGGCAAGATCATGAAGGGCGAGAAGCTGCCGGAATACGGCCCGGTCATCGACATCTGCACCGAGGCATCGCTGCGCGAGCTCGCCACACCCGCGCTGCTCGCCGTGCTGACGCCGGTGATCGTAGGCTTCGGCATCAACTTCTTCGCACTCGGCGCGTTCCTGGCAGCCGTCATCCTCGTCGGCCAGCTGATGGCCAACTACCTGTCGAACTCCGGCGGCGCGTGGGACAACTCGAAGAAGTACATCGAGGACGGGCACCACGGCGGCAAGGGCAGCGACCCCTATCGAGCCGCGGTCATCGCCGACACGGTCGGCGACCCGTTCAAGGACACTGCCGGCCCGGCGTTGAACCCGTTGATCAAGGTGATGAACCTCGTGTCGTTGTTGATCCTGCCGGCCATCATCTCGCTGAAGGACAACGACGGCGCCCGCTTCTCGATCGCCGCAGCGGCGTTGGCCGTGCTGATCGGCGCCATCATCTTCTCCAACCGCAAGGCGAGTTCGATCATGAGCCCGACCAGCAGCTGATCGACCACTGACATCATGCTGGCCCTGTTCGACATTCAGAAGTGGCTCGAGCAGGGTGGTGTGGCTCTTGCGGCGCTCATCATCTTCGCCGAGACCGGCCTGCTGATCGGCTTCTTCCTGCCGGGTGACTCGCTGCTGTTCGTCGCCGGATTCCTGGCGTCGAAGCCCAAGGGACTCCCCCACCTTCCGTCGATCGGTCTGGTGGTGCCGGTGCTGATCGCCGCCGCCTTCGTCGGTAACCAGGCCGGCTACCTGATCGGCCGCAAGATCGGGCCGTCGGTGTTCGACCGGCCCGACTCGCGGTTGTTCAGCCAGCGCAACGTCGTGCGCACCCATGCCTTCTTCGATCATCACGGGACCAAGGCCTTGGTGCTGGCCCGCTTCGTGCCCATCGTGCGCACGTTCGTGCCGGTGCTCGCCGGCGTCGGAAAGATGAATCGGCGCACCTTCATCGTTGCCAACGCCATCGGTGCCGTGGCGTGGGCAGGCGGCGTGACCGTTCTCGGCTACTTCCTGGGCCAGGTCGACGCGATCAAGAACAACATCGAGCTGGCAGCGATAGCAGTCGTGGCGATCTCGCTGATACCGGTCGGCGTCGAGTTCATGCGTCATCGCAAGCAGCGCTCTCTGTCACAGGACTGACACGCCGTCGGGGGAACCGCGGTGCCGGCGTTCACGTCGAAACCCCATGACACACGTGAACACAGCCAACCGACGGGTCCGGATCGCCGCCGCCCTCGCAGCTGTCATATTCGGCGCAACAGCATGTGGCAGCGACAGCAAGGCCTCGTCGACTGTCGAGAACAACATCCCGAAGCCCGCCGCTGTCGACGCACCGTCTGTCAACGGTGACGCCGGTCAGGTCGCTGCGGGCCCGGGCGTTTCGGGGGAGACGCCTACCGCGGGGCCGGTCGCGATCGACCTGCCATCGGTCGCACCACCATCCGGCACCAAGTATCTGGCGGTCGACGTCAGCTACGGCGTCGAGGTCGACGACATCACCAAGGGGATCAACGACGTCGTCGCCCTGTCCGACCGCAATGGCGGCCAGATCTACGAGCGCACGATCGACATCACGGACGACCGGTCGTCGACCGCGTCGTTCGTGATCAAGCTGCCACCGGCGCAGATGGAGAAGGCAATCGCCGACCTCGACGCGATCGGCATCCGGCGGACGGCGTCGCAGGGCACCGAAGACGTCACGAGCCAAGTGGTCGACATCGACGCCAGACTCGTCACGGCACAGGCGAGCTTGGATCGAGTGCGCAAGCTCCTCGAGTCGGCGACCGACCTCGGTCAAGTCTTGAGCCTCGAGAGTCAGCTCACCGAGCGCGAGACCTCGGTGGAGCAGTACACCGGGATGAAGCGGGCGCTCGGCGAGCGAACGGCCCTGGCGACGTTGCGGGTGCAGTTGACGCTGAGCCCGTCCCCTGCCGCCGCGGTGACCACTCCTGCGGTCAAGGCCAAGCCGACCATCAGCCGCGCGTTCAAGTCAGGCTGGGACGGCTTCGTCAAGGCGCTGGCGGCAGTCCTGATCCTGATCGGCTACAGCGCACCCTTCCTCGTCGTCGTGCTGATTGCGGCCGCAGTGGCGATCCCGATCAGCCGGCGCCGGCGTCGGCAGATGGCGCAACGAAGTCGATCAACTGCTCCACCGCCCCCACCAACTCCGGCCGCAGATCTGCAAACGTCCGAACCCGATTCCGTAGGCGCGGCCAGAAATCCGTGAGCGACACGCCCAGGGCATCGCACATCCCCTGCTTCCACTCGACCGATCGGGGGACATCGGGCCACTCGGCGAGGTCCATCACCTGAGGCCGGATCCCGGCCCACACATCGACGAACGGGTGGCCGGTCACCAACACGTGGTCACCGGTCACCTGGCGCGTGATGCGCTCCTCCTTCGAACCGGCGACGAGGTGGTCGACGAGGATCCCGAGCCGGCGGCCGTCCGACGGGCCGAAGTGATCGACCATCTCGACCAACCCGTCGATGCCGTGCATCGGCTCGACGACGATCGCCAACGCGGCCAGCTCGTCACCCCACACGTGCTGAACCAGTTCGGCGTCGTGGCGACCCTCGACCCAGATGCGGTTGGCGCGGGCCATCTGTGCTCGTTGCGGTGGCCCGGCGATCGCCCCGCTGTTGGTCAGGCGAGGCTCGGGCGCCAGGCGTTGCTGGCGAACGAGTGTGATCGGCTTGCCGTCGATCAGGAACCCGCCGGGCTTGTAGCGGAACTGCCGGACGACGCCGAGTCGATCGCGCACTGCTACCGACTCGGCCGTGACCGTCACGATGTCGCCGCAGAATCCCGAGGCACGATCCTCGACTACCGCCCCGACGCGCGCCGCGACCGACGGGTACACCGGCTGCCCTCGCTGCTGTTCGAACTCCTCGAGGATGTCACGGCTCACGTACCGAGCGTACGTCCGAGCCACCCCGTGGGCGTGAGCACCTGATCGACGTGCACTCCGTCGCTGCGCCGGTACGGCCCGCGCAAACCGGCGGTGTCGATCGGCATCGCCAACGACTGCGGCAGGTATGGGGCACCCCACACATGTACGCGGCGCGCAGGGCCGATCAGTTCGAGGACGCCCTCGGTCAGTTCGATCCGGGCATCGATGTCACCGGACTGCTCGTAGCCGTTGGCAATCGGCGTCGGGTCATCGACCGTGCCCCATTCGATGTCGAAGGTCACGGGCACGGGTGAACCGAACGCCCGCCGCCACACCTCGGTGGGGTCATCGAGGAGCACACCGTGCGACTCGTTGCCGACGCTCCACTGCACGAATGCAACGTCGCATTGATGGTCGGCCCACATCTGCGACGGCTTGATCTCCAGGCCATCTCTCAAGCCTGTGCCATCGAGCTCCTCGATGTAGAGGAACGGCTCGCCGCGCCGTACGAGGCCCGCCCAGTAGTCGAATCGCCGGCCACGGAGCTCGAGGCCCACGAACAGACCGGCCGTTGCTGCGACGTCATGGCCCCACCACCACCAGGCTTCGACCGCCACGTCGGCGTGACGAGCCTCGTCGGCAGCAGCGAACAGCATCTCGATCCGGCAGACTAGGCGGCCGTGGTTCGCTATCTCAGTCTCGCCTGGATCGATGCGCTCTCGCAGCAGGTCGCCAACAGCACCGAACTCGCCGCGCTGTCGGTAATCCACGACATCGCAGTGACACAGGTCGTCACCGATGGTCCCGAAGGCGATGTCACGTACCACCTGCGACTGGGCGAGGGCGCGGCATCGTTCGGTGCTGGTCCGGCCGATGGCGAAGACGTGCGCATGCAGCAGTCGTGGGCGACCGCGACCGCGGTCGCGACCGGTGACCTGAATGCCCAGGAAGCGTTCATCAAGGGCTTGATCCGCCTCACCGGCAACCAGCAGAAGTTGATCGACTCCCAGCCGGTGTTCGCCGCGCTCGACGCGGTGTTCACGTCGGTTCGCGAACAGACCGAATACCGCTAGGCCGCCAGCCGTGCCCGAGCTACCAGAGGTTCAAGCGCACGCCGAACGTTTGACAGTGCAGTTCTCCGGGGCCGAGTTGAAGAAGTTCGTCCCGCTGAGGTTCACCGCGTTGAAGACCGCGCTGCCGCGGCCCGATGCGGCATATGGGCTGCCACTGGAGAAGGTCGGGCGACGTGGCAAGTACCTGATGTTGCAGTTCGAACCGGTGACGTTCGTGGTGCACCTGATGCAGGGTGGCCGGCTGCTGGTCGACGACAAGCAGTCGATGAAACCGCGCAACGGTCAGGCCCGGTTCGTGTTCGTCGAGGGCCCGGCACTGCTGTTGACCGAGGCGGGAACCGAGCGCCGCGCCGGCGTGTGGTGCATCGCCAACGGCGAACTCGACGGGCCGCCGCTGAACCGCCTCGGGCCTGAAGCGCTCGAGGTGACGGCCGAGTCCCTCGCCGGTTCGTTCACGGTGACCAACATGCGAATCCACGGATATCTCCGCGACCAACACCAGATCGCAGGTCTCGGCCGGATGCTGGCCAACGAGATCTGTCACCGCGCCAGACTCTCGCCGTTTGCGATGACCGGCAAGCTCGGGGCGAGTGGTGCCGAGGCGATCGTCACGGCCATTCACGAAGCGGTCGACGAAGGGCTTGCCTACGAACGCACCCGCCCCGACATGAGCTCGTCGAAGGACCGACCGGGCCGAGTGCACGGTCGAGTGGGCGAGCCATGCCCAGTGTGCGGCGACACGATCCGCTCGGTCTCCTACAGCGGCTACACGGTGGCCTACTGCCCGACCTGCCAGACCGGCGGCAAGGTCCTCGCCGACAACACCACCTCCCGCTTCCTCAAGTAGTCGCCCTCCTCCAGTGGAGTGCGAGGAGGCACCCAGGCGGGCGCCGGACACTCCACCGGATCTGTGGGCGAGCTTCGGCCGGGTACGGGCTCTACGCTCGGGGAATGCCCATTCACCTGCGCGCCGAGCCGTCCGATTATGCCCCAGCCGTGCTGGTGCCCGGTGACCCCCGGCGAGCGAAGTACATCGCCGACACCTTCTTCGAGCCCGGTGCCCGTTGCGTCAACGAGGAGCGCGGCATGTTGGGTTACACGGGCACGTTCAACGGGCGGCCGATCAGCGTCCAATCGGTGGGGATGGGTTGCGCGAGCGCGGCGATCTACTACAGCGAGCTGATCCAGTTGGGCGTGCAGCGGATCATCCGGGTCGGCACCGCCGGCGGGCTCGCGGACGGGTTGCAGATGGCCGACACCGTCGTAGCGATCAGCGCGACGCCCGACGACCCGATCATCGGCCAGCTGACCAACGGCGAGGCGCATGCGCCTACCGCGTCGTGGTCGCTGGTCGAGCACAGCGTGGCGTTGGCACGCGCCAGCGGTGCCATCGTCCACGTCGGTTCCATCGTGTCGAGCGCGTTGTTCTACGACCCGCGTCAGGGGATCACACAGCGGTGGAAAGAACGCGGTCATCTCGCCGTCGAGATGGAGGCCGCGGTGCTCTACACGCTCGGCGCGATTCACCACATCGAGACCCTGTGCCTCGTGACCATCAGCGACCTGATCGCCGCGGATGAAGGCACGTCGCAACGCATCAGCGACGAGGAACTGACGCTGGGCGTCGACCGGATGACGAGGGTGGCCTGCGAGGTCGCCGTCGCCGACCTCGGCTAGCGACCCGGCGCGCGAACGCTCAGATCAGGCCGAGGGCTTTCACGGCGTCACGCTCGTCGGCGAGTTCGGCCACCGATGCCTCGATCTTGCCACGCGAGTAGTCGTCGATGTCGAGGCCTTGCACGACGGAGTACTCGCCGTTGGTGCACGTGCACGGGAACGACGAGATCAATCCCTCGGCGACACCGTAGGAACCATCGGACGGGATTGCCATCGACACCCAATCGCCTTCGGCGGTGCCGAGCGTCCACGAGCGGATGTGGTCGACGGCGGCGTTGGCGGCCGACGCCGCGGACGAGGCACCACGGGCCTCGATGATCGCCGCACCGCGCTTGGCGACGGTCGGGATGTACGTGCCGTCGACCCAGGCATGATCGTCGATGAGCTCGTAGGCGTTCTTGCCGGCGACCTTGGCGTGGAACAGATCGGGGTACTGGGTGACGGAGTGGTTGCCCCAGATCGTCATGTTGGTGATGTCGTTGACCGTTGTCGCCGTCTTGGCGGCGAGCTGGCTGACCGCGCGATTGTGATCGAGGCGGGTCATCGCCGTGAACCGCTTCGGGTCGAGGCCGGGGGCGTTGCTCATGGCGATGAGCGCGTTGGTGTTGGCCGGGTTGCCGACCACGAGGATCTTGACGTCCTTCCTCGCGCTCTTGCTGAGCGCCGCACCTTGCGGCTTGAAGATCCCGCCGTTCGCGCTGAGCAGATCGCTGCGCTCCATTCCGGCCTTTCGCGGCATCGCGCCGACCAGCAACGCGACGTCGGCATCGCCGAACGCGACGTCTGCGTCGTCGGTGCACACGACGTCGGCAAGCAACGGGAAGGCGCAGTCGTCGAGCTCCATCTTCACGCCGCCGAGCGCGCCGAGGGCTGGCGTGATCTCCAGCAGTTGAAGGATCACGGGAGTGTCGGGACCCAACATCGAGCCGGAGGCGATGCGGAACAGCAGGCTGTAGCCGATCTGGCCGGCAGCACCGGTGACGGCAACGCGAACAGGTGTAGTCATGACACCGAGCGTAGGTCGCCGGTCGCGGAGGTCAAAAGCCCGTCAGGTGGGCAGACCCAGCGCCTGCAGGATGAGGTTGGTGTAGGCCTGCTTCGCCGTGTCGTCGCTGAGGTGGATGCCGCCGTCGCTCTTCGACAGGTGGTCCCCGATGGCAGGGTCCTGCGCGGCGAGCTCCCAGTCGAGAACCTTCACGTTGGGATGCGTCGCCGGCAGAGCGCGGATGAGGGCGTTGTTGCCTTCGATCCACGGTTTCGGAGCCTTCACGGTGAGGACCACGATGAGGTTGAGGTCGGAGAACTCGGCGAGCACCGCGTCGTACTCCGCCTGGGTTACGGTGCCGTTGGTGCCCAATTGGATGACCACCCCGTGGGTGACCCGATACTGGGACTTGGCCAGTTGCAACTGTTGCAGCTCCCATTCGGGGCCTTTCGACACCTCGGCCACCGTCTTGATCCCGCGTGCTTCCATCGTCGGCTTGGCGCCGAGCATGACGGACTCGCCTACCGCGAAGTACGGCAGGTCCTGCAGCACCGTCGTCGGGGGCGCGGTCGCCGGTGCAACAGTCTCACCCGGCGCAGAGGTGATCAGTGGATCGACGGAGGGCTGCACCTCAGGCGAAGCCGGAACGGAGGGCCCGGAGTTCGCCGCCGGCACCGACGAGTCGACGGCGCGACCGGCGGCGCTGTCGCATTCGATCTGACCGACGCACTGGTTGGAGGCCATCGCGATGCTGACGCCGGCGAAGCCGACCAATGCCGCGCTGGCGATGCCCAACCCGGCGATTCGTTGGCGACGCTTGTACGAGATCGAGGTACGCGGCCGGCGATCACCGCGCAGCCACTCGCCGAGCCGGCCCTGGCGGATCGGTGTCTCGATGTATCGGAAGCTGGCCTCGGTGATGGGCAGCGTGATGCACATCGCCAGGATCCATTGCCTGACGGTCAGCGGGACGCCGGCCTCGCTGCGGATGATCTGGTACACCGGCCAGTGGTACAGGTACATGCCGTAGCTGCGCGTGCCGACCCAGTTCAGCAACCGATTGCCCAGCAGCCTGCCCATCATCGCCCGCTGGTGAGTGACCGCGGCGATGACCATCAGCGTGGCGAGCCCGGTGAGGAAGAACCCGCCGCGGAACAGCCACGGGTCATAGCGGATTCCGGTGGAGTGGCCGTCGCCCGACAGCGTGACCTTCCACACGAGCAGTCCGAGAAGGGCAAGCCCTGCCACTGCCAGCAGGTCGAGTTGCCTGGCCTTGTCGCGTGCTGCGCCGCGCATCAACGCCATCGGTCTCCACACCATCGCGAACCCGGCGCCCATCAACAATCCACCGGCACGACTGAAGGTGCCGAGGTACAGCGCGTCGTTGATGCTGATGCACCGGCCGAACATGCGCCAGTAGCCGTTCATCGCATCGGGTGCGCACGTCGTGGCCACGTCGCCGCCCGCGAACAGAACACCGACGATCAAAGCGATCGCTGCGCTGGCGCCGAACAACCACATCGCGACCCGCGGCAGGCGACCGCGACCGAGCCGCAGGATGCCGACCATCAGCAACGGCCAGATCAAGTAGAACTGCTCCTCGACCGCCAGCGACCAGAGATGCCGAAAGGGCACGAAGGCCTCGTTCGCGGTGTAGCTCTGCCCGACGAAGATCTGATACCAGTTGCTGCTGTAGAAGATGCCGCCCATGAAGTCGCCACGAGTGCGGCCCTGCGGGCTGCGCTTGAACAGCGCCATGTAGACCGCGACCCCGCCCATCATCGTGAGCACCGCGGGTAGCAATCGGCGGAACCTTCGCATCCAGAACTGGCCGAGGTTGATGCGGCCGTTGCGTTCGTGCTCGCCGATCAGCAGCAGCGTGATGAGATACCCGCTGATGACGAAGAAGACCTCGACGCCCAGGAAGCCTCCGCCCAACCAGGTGTGGTTGGCGTGATAGAGCATGACCGCGACGACGGCGAGCGCTCGCATTCCATCGAGGCCCGGTAGGTACGGGACCCTGTTGAGCTGCCGTTTGGGCGCGCTGAACGAGCTGGAGACGCGAGATGCCGTCCGTGTGCTCATCGGGTCTCAAGTATCGCTGACGCGGTACCTCTCAACGTGGTCACACCGTGTTCCGCGAAGCGCTTCACAACGTGGCGGGCGCCGCAGAATCAGTGGCGGAAGTGCCGCTCGCCCGTGAACACCATGGCGATGCCGTGACCATTCGCGGCGGCGATCACCTCATCGTCGCGGACGCTGCCGCCCGGTTGGATCACGGCTGCTATTCCCGCCGCGGCCGTCGCGTCGAGGCCGTCGCGGAACGGGAAGAATGCATCGCTCGCGCACACCCCACCCTTGGCCCGGCCGGCCGATCGTTCGGCGGCGATGCGCGCCGAATCGAGCCGGTTCTGCTGACCGGCGCCGATCCCGAACGCTTGACCGTCGCGCGCATGGACGATCGCGTTGCTGCTCACAGCGGCGCATACTGCCCAGGCGAATCGCAGATCGGCCCACTGCGCCTCGGTGGGCTGCGTCGCTGTGACGACGCGCCAGGCCGACTGATCGAGGCTGACGGGGTCGGCGTCCTGCACCAGCAGACCTCCGTCGATCGAGCGGATGTCGAGCGTCGCACCGTGCGGCGGTGGCCCGCTGACGACTCGGAGGTTCTTCTTCGCGGTCAGGATCGCGAGTGCGTCGGCGTCGAACTGCGGCGCGACGATCACCTCGGTGAACACGGCCGCGAGCGCGTCGGCCAAGGCCGCCGAAACAGCGCGGTTGAGTGCGACGATGCCGCCGAAGGCGCTGACCGGATCGCAGGCATTGGCCTTGACGTAGGCGTCGGTGAGGTCGCCGCTGATGGCCACGCCGCACGGGTTCGCGTGCTTCACGATCACGCAAGCCGGTCCGTCGAATCGCTGCACCAACCGCCACGCCGCATCGGTGTCGAACAGGTTGAGGTAGCTCAACTCCTTGCCGCCGTGCTGCACTGCGTCGTCCCACCAGCTCGACCGGCCGTCGATGCGGTAGCGAGCTCCGGATTGATGCGGGTTCTCGCCGTAGCGCAACGACTGTGCCTTGGTCAACGACAGGTGCATCGTGTCGGGAAGGCCGGTCGTCGGACTGTCGCCGACCGGCACCTGCTCGTTGAACCATGTAGCGATCTGGGCGTCGTACGCGGCGATCTGGGCGAACGCATCGCGGGCCAACCGCCGCTTCGTCGCCATACCGACCGCCCCACCGGCGCGCAGTTCGTCGAGCACCACGTCGTAGTCGGCCGGGTTCACGACGACCGCGACGAACTGGTGGTTCTTGGCGGCAGCGCGCACCATCGCCGGGCCACCGATGTCGATCAGTTCGATGCTCGGATCAGAGCTGAACGGATAGAGGTTGCACACCACCAGATCGATGGCCTCTATCCCGTACTCGGCCATGTCGCTCTGGTGCCCGGCCTTCGTCGGATCGGCGAGCAGTCCTCCGTGGATCTTCGGGTGCAACGTCACCACGCGGTGATCGAGGATCGCGGGGACTCCGGTGAGCTCGGCCAGATCTGTGACCGGAGTGCCCGCGGCCGCGATCACCTTGGCGGTGCCGCCGCTGCTGACGACCCGCCAGCCGAGTCGGTGCAGCCCTTCGGCGAACTCGACGATGCCGGCTTTGTCATACACGGAAAGCAACGCGATGGGCATGTACCGACAGTACGCGACTGGGGGTATTCCTCGATTGGGGGCTTTACAAGGTGTACGGTGCGCGAAGGGCCGAGTTTTTCTATCTGGAGGCAGATGTGGATCTGAGTAAGTTCAAGACATCCGATTGGTTGAAGGTCGGTGGAGCGATCGGATTCCTCATATTCGGTTTCTTCAGTTGGGTCACGATCGACGGCCCAGCCGGATTCGGTTCCGCCAACGCCGGCGGCAACGTGTTCGACTTCTTCTGGACAGGCACCCTGCCCTGGATTCTCATCATCGCAACAGGCGTCATCACGTTCCTGCTCGTTCAGGGGACGATGAAGCCCGGCTCGCTGCCGTGGCCGCTGATCATGTTGATCGCCACCGGTCTCGCCGCGTTGCTGTTGCTGATTCGTCTCATCTTCAATCCGATCGACGGTTCCGATGTGCTCGAGTCAGCTGGTTTCAGCGTCGGCCGCGGTATCGGAATGATCCTGTCGGTGCTCTCCGGATTGGCCGCCTTCGCCGGCGCCTTCCTCGGGTTCAAGGAGTCGGGTGGCGACTTCAACGATCTGAAGGACATGAACAAGCTCAAGGGCGCGTTCCAGGGCAGTGGCAGCGATTCCGCTCCGCCGCCTCCTCCCCCGGGGATGACACCTCCGCCCCCGCCGCCCCCGCCGGCCTGATCTACGCGGACCGTACGGAAGAACCCCGCCCGAATCGGCGGGGTTCTTTCGCGTCCGGGGCTCACAAGCTCTCTGCGTGAGGGAACAGAGCGACCGCGCCTTTGGGCGCTCGCGCAGATCGCCGTCCACAGGTTGCCTGCGCCTCGAGGATCGACGCGACGACGTAGTCGGGCCGATCGACGACATCGCTGTAGGTGAACTGCAAGGGCAGGAAGCCGTCGAGCACCAGGCGGGTCATCCTCTCGGCATCGATGCGCATCTGCGCGCCAGTGCGATGCCAGCGGTAGCCCAACACCTCGACGACCAGCGGCGAGCAGGGGAAGCGAAAGTCGACACGGATCAGTCGATCTCCGCGACGACTGAGCACTTCCTGTGGGGTGGGAAGGTCGATTCCTGCGGCATCGAGCAGTCGAAGCAGTTCTCGTTCGAGCCAACTGTGCGCGCCGCGGATGATCTCGACGCCCTCGATCACGGCGAGAAGGTTCGGGATCCCATAGCGACCCTTGCCGCGCAGCGCGGAGATCCGACCGTGGAGGAACGCCTCGGAGACCAGGCCATCGCGCAGTGCTCCGTCGAGCGCAGCCGTCAGCACCGCGCGAGGCGCGATAGCGGCGAGATCGATCAATGTTCGAGCCGGAGAAGTGACCGGTAGACCGTCGACGGTTTCGCGATCGATTGGGTCGAGTTCTGCGGAGGTGTGGATGACGACGCCGATTCGCCGGACGTTTCGGTCCCTCGGGGTGACGACGTGAAAGGGCGGCGCGAGCCGAAGGCCATCGAAGGTCAGCAGTGCACCCGACGTGGGCCCGCTGAGCCAACACGGCTGACCGACATCGCGGATCAAGGCGGCCAGAGCCGCGTGGTGGTCTGATTGGAAGCCGCTCTGGACTCGGCTACGAAACTCGGTGGTGAGTTGACCATCGGAGACTGCCGGTCGGCAATGTTGACGGCTCACGCGGCGGAGTCAATCGTCACGGGCCGACCGAATCCAACATGCCGGCTTCTGCGCGAGCTCACAAAGGCGCGGAGCGTCTGTTGGCTCACGCAGAACGAGCGTGAACCGCTGATCGGGCGGGTGAGGCGCCGGGCGGGTGAGGCGCCGGCCGGGTGAAGCGCCGGGCTACAGGCTGGCGACGATGGTCGCCATCAGCTCGCCCGCCTCGGTGGGGTTGAGGCCCACGCGCACACCGGCAGCACGCAGAGCGTCCATCTTTCCCTGGGCGGTGCCCTTGCC
>JBDTYA010000243.1:0-9535 GCA_040005915.1 Ilumatobacteraceae bacterium | reverse complement strand
CCTGCGCCGCGTATTCGATCGCGGCGCTGGCAAGCAGCCCGCTCGACGTGCGCAACCCTGCTGCGGCACCGTGATCGAGCCCGCGTCGACGGCGATGAGCCCGGCGATCAGGTGCAGCAACGTGGTCTTGCCGGAGCCAGTCGCGCCGACGACGGCAACGGTTCGGCCGGCGGCGATCGTGGCGTCGACTCCGTGCAGCACCTCGCGAGTGCCGTCGTGGTCGTACGAGACACCGACCAGCTCGATGGAGTTGCCGGCGTGGCGGCGAAGGGTGAGCGCCGGATCGGGTACCAGCGGCTGATCGAGCAGTTCGCGGATTCGGTTCCAGCCGGCGATCGAATAGGGCAGTTCGGACAACGCGAACCCGATGAGCCGCAACGGGAACACGAGCAAGGTGAAGAGGTAGATGAAGCTGGTCAGCTCGCCGACCGTCATGTCGCCGCTGCGCACACGGTAGGCCCCGGCGACCAACAGGAAGATGTTGACGACGTTGGGCACACCGTCGAGTAGCGCCTCGAACGTGCTGCGCAGGCGGATGGCGCCGAAGCGTGCGTTGCGCAGCCTTGCTGCGATCACCGACAGCCGGTCGGTCTCGCGATCCTCGGCGCCGAACGACTTGACGACGGTGACGCCGTCGAAGCTCTCGTGCACCGCGGCGCTGAGCTTGCCGAGCTCGTCCTGAGCGGCGTCGTAGAACTTGTCGACACGCCGTTGGTACGTGAGGTTGAGGCCGATCAGGAGGGGAAAGACGGCGACCGCGGCAAGGCCCAACCAGATGTCGGTGATCAACAGCCAGATCGCCGACAGGATCAACATCAGCACGACGCTCGATGCGAACGGCAGCGGGTTCAACACATGGGTCGCAGCCTCGGCATCGACACCGGCGCGGGTGATGATGTCGCCTGTTCGTTGCCGCCGGTGCCACGGCACCGGTTGGGCCACGACGCGCTCGATCACCTCAGCCGTGAGGCGCTCCGTGACGCGCCACGCGGTGCGTCCGGCGAACACGCGGCGGCCGACCACACCGACGGCGCGGACGATGCCGACGGCGACCAACAACCCCAGGATGACAACGACCCGCTTGGCGCGGACGCCGCCGTCCTCGAACCTCGGCACGATGACCTTGTCGATGATGAGCCGCACGACGACCGACGAAAAGACGGTGCACGTCGCGTAGACCGCAGCACAGCCGACGGCGGTGAAGAACAGTCGCTTGTGGTAGCGCAGCAGTCCCCGGATGAGCCGGAACGCCTGGCTCGCCCGACCGACATCGGGTGGAACGATTGTGCCCTCTGGTTTCTTGTCGGTCTCGCCGGCGCTCGTCTTGCCCGAATTCACGTGTATTGGTTCTATCAGGAACACTGCTCGGTCCCCCTGGAAATAGGGGCCGGGCAAATATGAGATCGGATGGCCGGAGCCGTAGCGTTGGGAGCCGTGAACCAGTTCAACGCCGGCCTGGCCATCCTCCGCGCGGTGTTCGGCCTGTTCCTCTCGTACCACGGCTACAACAAGTTCTTCGGGCCCGGCGGGCTCGGCGGCACCTCCGAGTGGTTCGGCAGCATCGGCATGCGCTGGCCGCGATGGCAGGCCCGTCTGGCCGCCACCACCGAGGTGGGCAGCGGTTTGCTGATGGCCGCCGGGTTGCTGACGCCGTTCGCGGCTGCCGGGATGATCGGGGTCATGACCGTCGCCATAGTCGTCGCTCACTGGAAGGTCGGTTTCTTCATCTTCAAGCCCGACCAGGGATGGGAGTACTGCGCGTCGATCGCCGTCACCGCGTTCGTCATCGCCATGGTCGGACCCGGCCGTTGGTCGCTCGACCACGCCATCGGCATCGACCGGCACGGCTGGACCGGCGCGGTGATCGCCGGTGTCGTCGGGATCGGCGGCGCAGTCGCTCAACTCTCGCTCTCCTATCGACCCCGGCAGGCCGCATGACAACCGACACCGACACCAACCGCGACCCCGAAGCCATCATCGAGCCGAAGCAACGCCGGTGGGTGAAGGTGGTCCTCCTCACCATCTGCGCACTGATCCTGGCCATGTGGATCTACGCGTTCGGGTTCGCCTCGAAGAAGGGCGTCTACTTCGTCACCGAGAAGGCATGGCGAACGTCCGCCGATCAGATCTGCGCGACCGCCGAGCTGAAGCGTCAGGCACTGGTCGACACGTCGCAGGGTTACATCAAGAACCCGACGCATGCGCAGATGATCGAACGTGCTGACATCGTCGACAAGGCGACCGACATCGTCGAAAACATGCTCGACGGGGTCGCTGCACTGCCACTGACGACCGACGACGATCGCGAGCGCGTCGGGGTGTTCGTGAAGTACTACCGCGAGATCATCGGCGATCGCCGGGCGTACACGGCTCGGCTGCGAGCCTTCGAGCTCGAGCCCTATCGAGAGTCGTTGGTGCTGGGCAGCCCCGTGACCAACACGGTCATCGACTTCACGACCGGCAACGACATCACGCACTGCATGCCGCCCGGCGAGCTCGGTGGCGATATCTGACCTGCGCTACGGCTCGGCGCGCACCCAACCCTGTCCGTCGATGTAGCGGCGGATGACGACCGCCGGCACGCCGGCGGCGACGCAATGGTCGGGCAACTCGCCGATGACCACCGAGTTGGCGCCGACCGTGACGTGACGGCCGATGCGTGCCCCTGGCAGGACCACGGTGCCGAACCCGATCCATGAGCCGTCACCGATGCTGACGGGTTGCTCGGGCATGGTCTGCTGCGAGATGGGAATCGTCACGTCGTGGTAGTCGTGGTTCTGGTCGGTGATGTAGACGTGGTGACCGGTCCACACGTCGTCGCCGATGTCGATCGACAGGTGCCCGACGATTCCGCTGCCCTTACCGATCAGGCAGCGGTCGCCGATGCGCACGACCGATTCGGTGAGGCACCGCTGACCCGGCATCATGCCGGCTGACAACGTGACGTCGGGACCGATCATCGTGCCCGTCCCGATGTGGATGTACCCCTCGTTGAAGATGGCGTTGGCCGGGAAGCAGATGATGCTGCGCTCGCCGAACTTTCCGAAGCGCCGGCCTTCCCTGCTGTTCGGCCCGATCGCGCCCCACCAGGTCATGCGCCGCCACACCGATCGCACCGCGGCGCCACACACTTCGTAGGTTGCACCGCGCAGCCGGTCACGCATGGCAGCGCACGCTATCTGCCTGCGCCTTCGCGAGACCCGTTAGCATGACCGCCCTAACCGATGCGCCGTTCACCACCCGTACGGGGACGAGGAGTGTTGTCGATGTCCAACGTAGGCGACGCGGCCGGAGCCGCACTTCGTCACCCGATCGCGAAGGGCTGGCTCGTCCACGGCGTCACCGCGAGCGGGGCCATCTGCGGCATGCTCGGGATCATCGCCGTGTCCGACAAGCAGCCGCGCGAGGCGGTGCTGTGGCTCGCGGTCGCGATGGTGCTCGACGGCATCGACGGCCCGGCGGCGCGTGCCTGGAAGGTCTGCGATCATGTGCCGCGCATCGATGGCTACACGCTCGACCTGATCGTCGACTTCGTCACGTGCATCGTCATCCCGGTGATCTTCCTGCATCAGTTCGACATGCTGCCCAACGGCACGTCGTTGTACATCGGCGCCTTCGTGCTGTTCATGTCGGCGCTGTGGATGTCGCGCACCGACCAGATGTCGCATGACCATTGGTTCAACGGCTTCCCGTGTGAATGGAACATGATCGTGCCCACGCTGTACCTGCTGCGCGCCAACCCGTGGTTCACGACCGGCGTCTGCATCGCCCTCGCGCTGACGCAGTTGACCAATTGGAAGTTCGTCCACCCGATGCAGGTACACAGGTTCCGCCCGCTGACCGTGACGGTCACGGTGCTGTGGCTGGCAACCGTGTTGTGGATGACGGCAGAGGCCAGGGCGGCGCCGATCACCGGAGCCGCAGCCGGCAGCAAACCGGCACTCGGTACCGCCCTGCTGATTGCCTGCCCGCTGTACATCGTCGGCATTGGCGTGTGGCGCACGATCGGCCACGGCGCTGAAGAAGCGGCCGCGACCGAAACCCACATGGCCAGCGCCTAGAACATCATGGGCCTCGGCCACATCACAGACGTCCCGGGCGTGCTGGTCGGTCATCACCAGCGACGTGGTCGCGGTTGGCGTACAGGCACGACGGTCGTGCGCGTCGTCGGCGGCGCGACGGCATCGTGCGACGTGCGCGGCGGAGGCCCCGGCACGCGTGAGACCGACCTGCTCGATCCGGTGGCGACGATCGAACTGATACAGGCGATCTGCCTCTCGGGCGGAAGTGCGTACGGGCTCGCCGCTGCTCACGGCGTCATGCGATGGCACGAAGAACGTCACGACGGTTTCCCAGTCGGGCCCGAAGCCGGCCACGTCGTGCCGATCGTGCCAGCGGCGGTGATCTTCGACCTCGGTCGCGGTGGCACCTTCGCCAACCGACCTGATGACGATTTCGGGTACCGGGCATGCGCGGCGACGAGATCCGGCGACGTGGCGATGGGCTCGATCGGCGCAGGAACCGGCGCGATCGCGGGTGGGCTGCAAGGAGGTGTGGGTACGGCAAGCATCACGTTGGCCGGTGGCATCGTCGTTGGTGCGCTCGCCGTGGTGAATGCCGCGGGTCACGTGATCTCGCCTGCGACCGGACTCCCCTGGTTTGCCGAGGGCCTCGAGCTGCGGCGGCCACCTGCGGCGCAACGTCGGGCGTTGGCTGATGCAACCCGTCTGCCGCCGACACCGCTGAACACGACGATCGGCGTGGTGGCCACGTCGGCGGCGCTGACCAAGCCGGAGTGCCGCAAGATGGCGTCGGTCGCCCACGACGGCCTGGCCCGAGCGGTCCGCCCGGTGCACTCGATGTTCGACGGCGACACCATCTTCTGCCTGTCGACCGGGCACCACCAGATCGAAGCGACGCAGTCCGCCGGCCTGCGCCGGCCCTCGGCCCGCCCGGCCCTGGTCAACACGTTGCTCGCGGTTGCGGCCGACTGCTTCGCCCTGGCCTGCACCCGTGCAGTGGTCGAGGCCGAGTCATCTGGCGGCGCGCCGACCTACCGCGATCTGTGCCCCAGCGCCTTCGCGACGCGGGGGTGACGGTTGCCACGGCTGAGCCGCGCAGCTTTCGGAACCTGCGCGAGGGTCGATAGGTTGGCAGTGGCGTCGGGGAGCCCATCACCCCGGTCGAAGGAGGCATCAGCTTCATGACCAACGAGACGCACGAACGGCCGAAGGTCACGGTCCCCGAGTTGGCCCGCATGAAAGCACTCGGCGAGAAGATCTCGATGATCACCGCCTACGACGTGACCTTTGCGCGCCTCGTCGACCTGGCCGGTGTCGACATGATCCTCGTCGGCGATTCGGTGGGCATGGTCGTGCAGGGGGAGGACAACACCATTCCGGTCGCGCTCGACGACATGGTGTACCACGTGCGTCTGGTGTCACGGGCCAAGCCGCGCGCCCTCATCGTCGGTGATCTGCCATTCGGGTCGTACCAGGTCAGCCCGCAGCAGGCCGTGGAGAGCTCGATCAGGTTGATGAAGGAAGGCGCCGAGTGCGTCAAGCTGGAGGGCGGTGTCGTGATGGGCGAGACCATCCAAGCCCTCACCCGCGTCGACATCCCCGTGGTCGGCCACATCGGTCTCACACCGCAGAGCTTTCATCGCATGGGTGGGCACAAGGTGCAAGGCCGTGCCAGCGGATTCGAGGCCGGCGGCCGCGAACGCCTGCTCGAGGATGCACACGCCGTCGAGCAGGCCGGGGCGTGCGCCATGGTGATCGAGGGGGTGCCTCTGGACCTCGCTGCCGAGATCACCAAGAAGGTCTCGATCCCCACGATCGGGATCGGTGCCGGCCCATGGTGCGACGGCCAGGTGCTGGTGTTGCACGACGTTTTGGGCCTCAGCGACATGTCACTGAAGTTCGCCAAGCACTACGCGAACCTGCGCACTGCGGCGATCGACGCAACGGCGGCGTTCGTCCGCGAGGTTCGCGACGGCACGTGGCCGGACGACGCTCACAGCTTTCACTGAGCCGCGCTCGATGCTGATCTGTCGTGACCCCCGCTCCATGCACGCGTGGACCCGGGCCCAGCATGCCGGAGCACGACGCGTCGGTTGCGTGCCGACCATGGGAGCGTTGCATGCGGGTCATCTCGCATTGATCGCCGAGGCCCGCCGCCACAGCGACAGCGTCGTCGTGTCGATCTTCGTCAACCCGTTGCAGTTCAATCACAGCGACGACTTCGACAAGTATCCCCGACCGATCGACGACGACGTCGAGGCCTGCCGCGCGGCCGGGGTCGACGCGGTCTACGCGCCCACTGCGGCAGCGATGTACCCGATGGGTTTCGACACGTACGTCGGGTCCGGGGCGCTGGCCGATCGGCTCGAGGGCGCCAGCCGGCCCGGGCACTTCCGCGGTGTCACGACCGTCGTCGCCAAGTTGTTCGGAGCGATGCAGCCCGATCTCGCTGTGTTCGGACAGAAGGACTTCCAACAACTCACCATCATTCGCAAGATGGTGAAGGATCTCGACATGGACGTCTCGATCGTCGGGATGCCGACGGTCAGAGAACCCGACGGATTGGCGATCTCCAGCCGCAATTCGCGCCTCGGGACCGCCGATCGCCTTGCGGCCGTGTGCATCACCCAGGCCCTACGTCTGGTCGAGGGCGCCGTGGCCGCCGGGCAGCGTGACGTCGCCGTCCTCGAGTTGCTGGCCACCGAACGGATCGCCGCCGAACCACGCGCCGAGCTCGACTACGTCGAGATCGTCGACGCAGAAACGCTCGAGCATCTCGACACCGTCGACGCCGAGGCGGTCGCTGCCGCCGCTGTGTCGTTCGGCGACGTGAGACTCATCGACAACCTCCCGCTCAACCCCTGACCGGAACCAGTTGGGCGGGTTACTTGGGTTGAAGCCATCCGGTGAGGGCCAGGGTCATGGCGATCCCGTTGAGGATTGCGTGCGCCATCATCGTCGGTGCGATGCGGCGCATCAGGTACGCGGCGCCACCGAGCACGCAACCGACAGTGCCCAGCACCATGATCAGGCCGATGTTGCCGGTACCGCGCACGGGGTCGAAGTGGGCGAGCCCGAACAGCACTCCCTGCACGCCGACCGCAACAGCAGGCGCGTACCGCGATAGCAGGCCGCGCAACACCACTCCACGGAACACGATCTCCTCGGCGATCGGCGCGGCGACCACAGCCAGCACCAACAGCGACACGACGTACCCGCGGTCCGCGTGCACATCCGAGACGTCCTTGACGTTGCTGGTGAACGGGATCTTCAACGCCACCACGACCAGCCCGATCGCGATCTGGGCCACCAGGCAGGCGCCCCATGTGACAGGTCCCCACCCGAGGTCGGCCCAGCGCCCGGTCAGGCCGACATCGGTCCGGAACCGTCCGGTTCCCCACTCGCGGCTGGCGTGCCAACACCACAGCAGTGCCGGCGCGTATCCGATCACTGCCAGGATCGCCACGTAGACGGCGATCGGCCACTCGAATCCCGAGATCGCCTCCAGCAGGTATCGGCTTGCAGTCACCGACACCAACAACGTGATCACCGCTCCCCACGCAGCCTTCAGCGGCAGGCTGGGGTGCGGCTGCGCTTCGGGCACCGGCGCGGCGACATATGACGTCCACGCCCGGCCATCCCAGAAACGAACCCCAGCGTTGTTCCACGGATCAGTAAACCAGCCGGTGGGAGTCGGCAACATCGGCGCCAGCGTAGGGCCGCCCATCGGGTATTGCGTAGTGTCGAGCGGATGACGGACCCACGTGGCGTTTCCTTCTGGCTCGACTCGCTTCCGGCCGATCACAGCTTCGAACCTCGCCGGCAACTGCCCGGTGATGTCACTGCTGATATCGCAATCGTCGGTGCGGGCTACACAGGGCTGTGGACGGCCTACTACCTGCAGCAGATCGATCCGAGCCTGCGCATCGTGATCGTCGAGGCCGAGTTCGCCGGCTTCGGCGCCAGCGGTCGCAACGGTGGTTGGCTGTCCGCGCTGCTGCCGATGACCTTCGAGAAGATGGCCGTCGAGCACGGTCGGCAGGGCGCCGTCACGATGCAGCGAACGATGTTCGATGCGGTCGACGAGGTGGCCCGGGTGATGACCAAGGAGGGCATCGACTGCCATCTCGCCAAGGGCGGCTACCTCAACCTGGCCCGTACCCGACCGCAGGTCGATCGGGTCCACGAGTTGATGGCGTACTACCGCTCGTGGGGGTTCGGCGAGGAGGACTACCGCTGGCTCTCCGCCGACGAGGCCTCCGCCCGGCTGAACGCCACCAACGTCCGTGGCGCGGGCTACACACCGCACTGCGCGGCGATCCATCCGGCGCGGTTGGTGCGCGGGCTTGCCGAGAACGTCGAGCGCGCCGGGGCGATCATCCACGAGAACACCCGCGTCGTCGAGATCGGCGACCGCAAGCTCCGCTGCGAGACGGGCACTGTCTCGGCCAACGTGATCGTCCGGGCGACCGAGGGCTTCACGGCCCGCCTGCCGGGCGAGCGTCGTACGGTTGCACCGATCTATTCGCTGATGATTGCCACCGAGCCGCTCCCCGACTCGTTCTTCGAAGAGGTCGGCTGGGCGCAACGAGAGACTTTCAACGACGATCGACGGTTGATCGTCTACGGCCAGCGCACCGCCGACAACCGCATCGCCTTCGGTGGTCGCGGCGCGCCCTACCACTTCGGCTCGGCCATCAAGCCGGAGTTCGATCGCCACGCCGGAGTGCAGGATTCGTTGCGCGCCCTCCTCGGCGAGATGTTCCCGGCGCTCGGCGACGCCACGGTCACCCATCGTTGGGGCGGGCCGATCGGCGCGCCGCGCGACTGGTACTGCTCTGCCGGCTTCGACGAGGCGACCGGCAACGCATGGGCCGGCGGATACGTGGGCGATGGTGTCACGACGACCAACCTCGCCGGTCGCACACTCGCCGACCTCATCACGCACCGCGACACCGATCTCGTGTCACTGCCGTGGGTCAATCACCACAGCAAGAAGTGGGAGCCCGAACCGCTCCGCTGGCTGGGAATCAACGCTATGTTGCGGCTGCCGATCGGCGCCGACCGCTACGAGGATCGCACCGGCAAGACGGAGAGGGTGCGCAGCAAGGTCATCGAGCACTTCATCGGCCACTAGTCCTAGACGGGGAACGTTGTCGGCACCGTGTCGGCGTACAGCCAGGTCGCGAAGAAGTCGGTGAGGTCCTTGCCGGCGACCTCGTTGGCGAGCGCGACGAAATCCTCGGTGGTCCGCGACTGCCCGTTGTTGTCTCCCGCCCACCGACGGAGCAGGTTGAAGAACAGATCGTCACCGATCGTCTTGCGCAGCGCATGAAGGACGACTGCACCGCCGTCGTAGCTGTTGAAGTCGAACATCTCCGCCGCCGTCGGATCGGCGGTCGCCCGGTGCTCTCTTGCGGCGAGGCCGGCCGATGCCGCCTGCTCGATCGGCTGAACGCCGAGGTGGTCGAGCCACATCCACTCCCCGTAGGTCGCGAAGCTCTCGTTGAGCC
>JBDTYA010000242.1:0-7211 GCA_040005915.1 Ilumatobacteraceae bacterium | reverse complement strand
CGATGTTGTCCCAGCCCTCCTTGTTGTCGCCACGCGGCGGGTAGTAGTTGATGCGCACCTTGTGGTACACGTTGCCGTAGAGCGCAGGGAAGACCTCGGGATCGAGGATGTGCTCGAGCACACCGAGCTTCGACTCCTCCTTGGTCTTGAAGTTGTCGGGGTCGTCGAGCACCTCGCCGTCGCGGTTGCCGAGGATGTTGGTGGAGTACCACCCCGACAATCCGAGCATGCGAGCTTTCAGCATGGGGCCGATCACGGTCTTGATCAAGGTCTGGCCGGTCTTGAAGTCCTTGCCGCTGATGGGGATCCTGTGGGTGATCGCCAGGTCGCGCAGTGCTGGGATGTCGACGGTCAGGTTCGGTGCACCATTGGCGAACGGGACGCCCTCGAGGATCGCCGCGTAGGCGTAGAGCATCGACGGTGCGATCGTTGGATCGTTGGCATCGATGGCTGCCTCGAACGCCTCGAGGTTCATGTGCGCCGGGCCCGGCTCGATGAAGATCTCGGTGCTGGCACACCAGATCATCACGACGCGATCGACCACCTTCTCTTCGCGGAACCTGTTGATGTCCTCGCGGATCGCGTTCAGCATGCTGCGCTTGTTGACCGTGTGCATCGTGTTGTCGGCATCGATGCGCTTCACGTATTCGCGGTCGAACGCGGCGGCCATCGGTCGCACCTCGCGCAGCGCGTCGCTGACCGCCTCGATGTGCTTGCCACCCTCGAGCACGCCGGCGCGCGTGGCGGCGACATAGGCATCGTCGGGGAACGGATCCCACGCGCCGAAGACGATGTCTTCCAGCGAGGCGAGCGGCAAGAACTCGTTGATGAGTGGCCGGCGGTCGTCGGTGCGCTTGCCCAACCGGATCGTGCCCATTTGAGTCAGCGAGCCGACGGGCTCGCTCATGCCGCGCTTCACCAGTTCGACTCCGGCGATCAAGGTCGAGGCGACTGCGCCCAGTCCGACGGTGAGCACCCCCAGCCTGCCTTCCGCGGGGAGGATCGTCGGGGGCGGGGGAGTAGCCATGACCGATCAGGCTAGGAACGTGGAGCGCTCTAGCGTTGCATCGCCTCGCTCACATGTGAGGCGTTTCGTTTGCATGACCTCGAGCTCGGGTAGAGGTGAGGTGCCGGGGAACTTTGCTCCGGTCAGGAAACAGGAGGCCAGTGTGCCAGAGGAACCAATTCTCGAGCCGGGTGTTGTTGCCGAGCCCGTCCACATCGTTCCCTCAGGCACGCCGCTCGAACCTGTCGCCGCATACGACCCCACTCGAGTCATTCCCGCGGTCTCGTATCAAGCGGTCGCTCCAACCCCCGTCCAACCGGTGGTCGCCGGCCCGATGTTCGTCGACGACAGGCGGCCCGTGTGGCCATACTTTGCGGCACTCGTCGCCCTCTTCGCGGGAGGCGTCATCGGGTTTCTCATCGGCAGGAGCAGCAACGACGAGACAACCCTCACGTCGAGCACGGTGCCTGTTGAATCGACCGTTGGCTCATCGCCGACCGCGTCGATAGCGGATCTGCAGAATCAAGTCGCTGCCCTGACAGCCGCGCAAACCAGAGCGGCGCAAGACCTGGCCGACGCGCAGGCATCCCTGGCCCAGACGAAAGCCGAGCGCGACGCCCTCGTCGCGCAAGTCGGCACCGCCGGAACAGCAACCACCGGGTTGCAGGCGAAACTCGATGCGAGCAATGCTCAGATCGCCACGTTGCAGGACGATCTCAAGACGGCGACAACGGCCCTCGACACCGCGAACACATCGCTGGCCCAGGCCCAGGCAACTCTCAAGACCGTTCAAGGCCAGTTGGATGCGGCCAATGCGACATTGACTGCGTTGCATCCGGCGCTGATCGCCAACTATGTGAACGGCCCGATCCAGAAGGCCCGCTCAGACGCTCAGGCCAATGGCTGGACGCTGATCGAAGACCCGGGCAACTCCCCGAACGCCGCGCTCGGCACGGTTCTCGAACAGACCCCGGCACCGAACACGAACATGGTGGCCGGGTCCGTGCTCTACGTGAAGGTGAAGTAACGGGCAATCCGGGGTACATCGATGGTCGGCGACAACCGTTGTCAATCCGTTGCGGGGGCCATCTCGAAAAGGCTGAACATCGCGCCCTGCGGGTCGACCGCAACGGCCATCCGCCCCACGGGGATGTCGAATGGCTCGACGAAGAGCTTTCCGCCGAGCTCGGCAACCTTTGCTGCCGCGGCATCGACGTCTTCTGCGCCGAAGTAGATCGCCCAGTGAGCGGGTACGCGGGACATGTACGGGGGCGGTGCGGTCGTGCCGGCGAGCATCGTGTCAGGCGTGCCGTCGAGCGTGAACCCGGAGTACGTCGTTCCGTCCTCCATCGGCGCTGAGATCATCTTCAGACCCAACACGTCTTCGTAGAAGCCGGCGGTTCGGTCGTTGGGTGCGGCGACGAGCTCCGACCAGGTGAACGCCCCGGGTTCGTTTACTCGTCCCGCGCCGATGTTGTGGGTAGGCGTCCACAGCATCAGGAACGCTCCAGCAGGATCGGTGATCACCGCCATCCGGCCGGCGGCCATCACATCGAATGGAGGGACGTGCACCGAGCCACCGGCGCCTTCGATCAACTTCGCAGTGGCGTCGACGTCGGCCACCGTGACATACATCTGCCAATGAGGTGGCACCCCGGCGGCCGCCTGCTCGGGTTGTTGCGGCGCGATTGCGGCGACGTTGTCGCCCTTGATCGTGGCCATCGAATAGGCGACGCCATCGCCCATCGGCAGATCCTCGAAGTCCCAGCCGAACAGAGCGCCGTAGAACGACTTGGCCGCGGCCTGATCGCTGGTTGCCAGGTCCACCCAGGACGGTGTGCCGGGTGCGTACTTGTCTCGCTTGGCCATGTTGGTTCCTCTCGTCGGGGGACGAACGCCCGACCGGAATTGGAGGTTATATCCGCCGGGATGCCCGGCGAGCACGCGGTAGCTTCCGTGCGTGCAGACTTGGAAGGTACGACCGGTTCAAGCCGACGAATTCGATTCATGGACTCGGCTCTTCCGGGGCTACGCCGATTTCTACCACCGGCCTACCAGCGATGAACATCAGCATCGGATCTGGGGCTGGATCCACGACGACCACAGCATCGAGGCCCTCGTTGCGGTGGCCACCGATGAAGATGCCAACGAGATCGGCGAACCGCAAGGTCTGGCGCACCTGCGCGAATGGGTTCGACCACTTCGCGGCGAGATCTCCGGGTATCTCGACGATCTGTTCGTGGAGCCGGCTGCCCGAGGTACGGGAGTTGTCGAGGCTCTCTTCGCAGAGATCAATCGCCTCGCGCTGGCCCGCGACTGGGCGGTCGTGCGGTGGACGACCGCCGACGACAACTACCGCGCACGGGCCGTGTACGACAAGCGCGCCACGCGCACGACGTGGATCACCTACGACATGACTCCGGTTGCTTCCGACGCGACGTGAGCGTGATCTTCGGTCTCGCCGTCAGGCCAGCAGCGACTGTTCCATCGGAGCAGGGAAGCGCACGCTGACGCGGGCGTCGCCGATCAAATCGCGCAGCCGCGCTGCCTCGGCGTCGATCTGCTTCACCCGCTTCGCAGCGACGCCGGCCAACAGCTTGTAGGCGATCTCGCCGGACTTGCGCTGGGCCCAGCCGCCAACGACTCGACCGTCGACCCAGATCGTCGGCCCGGCGTTTCCGTTGGTGTCGAACACAGGGCCGCCGAACTCGGCGAGGTCGCCGAGGTACCACGACCGGTTCTTCCAGCCCATCGTCGTCGGGTCGAGCGCGGGGAGCAACGCAACCCACGGCTCATCCGTGGTGTCAGCCGCGAGGTCTTCGGCATCCTCCGGCAGCACCCATCCCGTTCCCGTGTCGAGGTCGACGTCGACGGCATCGATCGCGGCGAGCGCCCGCTTCGTCACGCCCGCCGTCCAACCCGCCCACCACTGCAGGTCGGCTGTCGACGCCGGGCCGAAGCGAGCCAGGTAGTGGCGGGCCAACTCGGCGGCGGACTCGTCGACGTCCTCGCCGACGAGCCCTCCGGCCAACCACCGATCGGCGACCGTCCACGGGTATTCGGAGTTGGTCCACGATCCGTTCGGACGGCCGCGCACGATGGCACCCTCGAAGCCGAGGTTCAGCAGCAGGCGCGTGTGTGCGCCGCCGACGGCCACCTTCGTGTCGCGCACGGTCAGGTGCATCTTCCCGGTCAGCTCCGGCACCGCCTTGCCGAGCTCTCGCGCCGTGGCGGTGCCCATAGCCGTCAGGGCCGACAACGCCCGTGACATGGCGACCGTCGCCCAGGCCGCGCCGTCGGTGGCCAGGCCGCTGTCCTCCGCCATTCTCGCCAGCCTTTTCGATTGCGCCTTCGCGATCGCCACCGTGCACGCGGCGTGGGCCCAGCGGGCCGTCTGCGGCGTGAGGACCCACAGCGTGCGCCGCATGGCGTGATGGCGAACGACGGTGCGGTCGTCGTACAACGCCTTCGAGACGGCGCCGATCGAGGGATGTCTCATCCGAGCTGTCGCCGACAGGTACACCGTTGCCGGATCGGTGGAGTGCAGCGCGACGAGTGCATCGGTGATCGCGGCGACATCGTCGGTTCGCGTCGATGCCAGCAGCAGGTGCCGCGTCGCCAGGCGTGATTGCCGTTGGGCAATGGTGATCGTGTGTCGGGTGGTCACCGGGCGATTGTCGCACTGCTGGGTTGCGCGTCGACGTCTCGCCGTGGCACACTACGACTCATGCGTGCCGGAATCATCTCGATTGTCGTAGTACTCATGTAGATGTACGCCCACATATGCGTGCATCTTGGCCTCCCATCCGGGGGGCCGTTTGGTTTTTCGGGCCAGATCTCCGCTGGCCGGGTTCCGGATCAGATTTCAAGAAGGAGCGGCAGTCAACATGAAGATCACAGGTGCTCAAGCCCTGATCAAAGCCCTCGAGATGGAGGGCGTCGAGGTGATGTTCGGGTTGCCGGGAGGCTGCATCCTGCCTGCCTACGATCCGCTGCTCGACAGCTCGATCCGCCACATCCTGGTGCGCCACGAGCAGGGTGCCGGCCACATGGCCGAGGGTTACGCCCATGTGACCGGTCGCCCGGGCGTCGCCATGGTCACCAGTGGTCCGGCCGCGACCAACATGGTCACGCCGCTGTGTGACGCCTACATGGATTCGATCCCGATGGTGTGCATCACCGGCCAGGTGTCGACGACCGCGATCGGCACCGACGCGTTCCAGGAATGCGACACGGTCGGCATCACGCGCAGTGTCACCAAGCACAACGAACTGGTGATGTCGGCGCAGAACCTGCCGATGTCCGTGCGTCAAGCATTTCGCGTTGCGACAACCGGTCGCCCCGGCCCGACACTGATCGACATCCCCAAAGACGTGCTGCAGAACTCGATGGAGTGGTATTGGCCGACCGACGCCGAGGTCATCGACAGCCTTCCCGGCTACCGACCGAACGTCAAGGGTCACCCGCGCATGATCAAGGAAGCGGCGAAGTTGATCCTGGCCGCCGAGCGACCCATCCTCTACGTCGGTGGCGGCATCCTCAAGGCGCGTGCCGCCGAGGCATTGCGCGAGCTGGCAGAGATGACCGACATCCATGTCGTCACGACGTTGATGGCGCGCGGCGCCTTCCCCGATGACCATCCGCTGTGCCTCGGCATGCCCGGCATGCACGGCAACGCAACTGCGATCACCGCCCTGCAGCGCAGCGATCTGCTCATCACGCTCGGCGCCCGGTTCGACGACCGGATCACCGGCAAGGTGTCGACGTTCGCACCCGATGCCAAGATCATCCACGTCGACATCGATCCCGCCGAGCAGGGCAAGGTCCGCAAGCCTGACGTGCCGATCGTCGGCGACTGCCGCCTGGTGATCGAGGAACTGATCAAGGCAATCCGCGATCTGCAGCAGAGCGGTTCGGTGCAGGCCGACATCGGTGCCTGGAAGAGCCGCATCAGCGGATGGCGCGAGCAGTTCCCGCTGTCGTACGAAGCCAGCGAGCCGGGCGAGGCGCTGAAGCCGCAGTTCTGCCTCGAGCAGCTGCGCGACAATGCGCCGGAAGGCACCATCTTGGTCAGCGGTGTCGGCCAGCACCAGATGTGGTCGTCGCAGTACTGGCGGTTCAACGAGCCGTACACCTGGGTCAACTCCGGCGGCCTCGGCACGATGGGCTTCAGCGTGCCGGCCGCGATCGGAGCCAAGGTCGACCGGCCCGACCGAACGGTGTGGGCCATCGACGGCGACGGTTGTTTCCAGATGACCGCCCAGGAGCTGGTCACGGCCAGCGTCGAGCGGATCCCGATCAAGGTCGGCATCTTGAACAACAGCTACCTCGGCATGGTTCGCCAATGGCAGGAGATGTTCTACGACGAGCGCTACAGCGAGGTGTACCTCTCGCCCGAGCTGCCCGACTTCGTCAAGTGGGCCGAGGCGATGGGCTGCGTCGGCATCCGCGTCGACTCGCCCGAAGAGGTGCAACCCGCAATCGACAAGGCCAATTCGATCGACGATCGCCCGGTCGTCGTCGACTTCCGGGTCGACGCCCGCGAGAAGGTCTTCCCGATGGTGCCTGCAGGCATGGGCAACGACGACATGATCCTGCCCGACGACCAGATGGCGCGCAAGGCCGCGCTGAGATGAGCACCGACATGAACCACCACATCCTGTCGGTGCTGGTGCAGAACAGGCCGGGTGTGCTCGCCCGCGTCGCCGGCCTGTTCGCCCGCCGCGATTACAACATCTTCTCGTTGGCCGTGGCACCGGCAGAGGAAGCCGGGTTCAGCCGCATCACCATCGTCGTCGACGTCGACTCGGCGCCGCTCGAGCAGATCACCAAGCAGCTCTTCAAGTTGATCGAGGTCGTCAAGATCAGCGAGCTCGATCCGCGCCGCTCGGTCGAACGTGAACTGCTGTTGGCCACAGTGCGGAGCACCCCCGAAAGCAGGGGCCAGGTCGTCGAGCTGGCAACGATCTTCGAGGGCAAGATCCTCGCCGTCGGTGCCGAGGCCATCACCATCAGCCTCGACGGCCACCCCGACAAGCTCGACGACTTTGAAGACTTGCTCGCCGGATATGGCATCGTGGAGCTGCAACGCACCGGCCGGGTGGCGTTGCCGAAGCTCGATCGTGAGGCACGCCTGCGTGCCGGGAATTCAAACACCAGGAAAAGCGACTACGGAAAGGCTGGCTGAGATGGCCGCGAAGATGTA
>JBDTYA010000241.1:0-3653 GCA_040005915.1 Ilumatobacteraceae bacterium | reverse complement strand
CCGCGCAGGGCCTCGGCAACTGCGGTGGCCACGAGGGAGTCGGTGCTCAGCGGTAGGTGCGGACCGTGCTGCTCGATCGCGCCGAGTGGCTGCACGACGATGCTGCGCTTGCTCAGGCGCTCGCCGACCTGCGGACCGGTGAGGTTGGCGAAGTAGCGATCGATCGAAGTCACGCAGGCACGTTACCCGCGTCACCGATCGGCCAGAATGGCTACATGACCGCCCCCGACTACGACGCAATGGTGATCGGCGCCGGCCACAACGGTCTGGTGTGCGCTGCGTACCTGGCCAAGGCCGGCCTGCGCACGCTCCTCGTCGAGGCGCGGTCGTCGGTGGGGGGAACTGCATCGAGCGAATCCTTTGGTGGCGGCACGGTCAACATCTGCAACTGCGATCACATCACGTTTCGCACGACACCGGTGATCGAGGAGCTCGGTCTGGCCGGGCACGGTCTCCGCTACATCGACCTCGATCCGTCTCAGCACAACATGGCCTGGGACGGAGGGCCGCCGTGGACGATCTTTCACGACGTCGAGCGGACCATCGACTCGATCGCCGCCACCTATCCGGGTGAGGTGGCCGGCTACCGGCGGTACCTGAAGGCGGCGATCCCCGCCGCGCAGATGGTGCTCGACAACGCCAACGACCCGCCCTCAATCCGAACGATCGGCAAGAAGGTGATCGCCCGGCGCGGCCGTGGCGCGGCGACCCTCCTGCGCTGGAGCAGGCGCAGTGCCGCCGACGTGATGCGCAGCTACTTCGCCGACGAAGCGTTGCGCGGTCCAGGCATGGTCACCGGTCCGATGGTCTGGGGAATCTCGCCGGAACTGCCCGGCTCCGGCCTCGGCGCGCTGACCTATGCGATGCGTCACGTGGCCCGCGTCGGACGACCTGTCGGTGGAAGCGGAATGGTGCCTGAATCGCTTCGGCGCGCCTTCGTCGCCGCCGGCGGGACGCTGCTGCTCGACACGAAGGTCGCCCACCTGACCTGCGAGGGCGACAGGATCCGCGGCATGGTCTGCACCGACGGCACCGAGGTGACAGCGCCGATCGTCGTGTCGGCATGCAATCCGCACGACACGTTCTTGGCGTGGCTGCGCGATCCACCCCCGCAGGCGCGGCCGCTCGTCGAGCGGTGGCGGGCGATCCCCCACGAGGACGGCTACGAATCGAAGATCGACGCGATCGTCGACCGTCAGCCGACCCTTGCAGGCGGGCAGTCGCTCGCGGCGACGACGGTGATCTCGCCGTCCCTCTCCGAGATCGACCAAGGCTGTTCGATGATGGCTCGGGGTCAGGTGCTCGACCGGCCGGGGATGTTCGTCAACTCGCCCTCGGCCGTTGATCGGACACTGACCCCCGACGGGCACGACGTCTTCAGCCTCGAGGTCCTGTACACGCCGTACAAGCTGTCCGGCGGTTGGCCCGGCAGTGCCGAGCCGCAACGGTGGCTCGATCGGGTGGCGACAGTGTTGGCACCCGGATTCCTCGAGTCGCTGGTCGCTTGGAGGGCGATGACCCCAGAGACGTACGAGCGCGAGTTTCACCTCCCTCACGGTCACGCGACGAGCTTCGCCGGCGGCCCGCTGGCGGCATTGCGCAACAAGAACCCGGAGCTCACCAGTTACGAGACGCCTGTGAAGGGCTTGTACCTGACGGGCGCGGCAACGTTCCCGGGCGCGGGCATCTGGGGAGCCAGTGGGCGCAACGCGGCATTGACGATCCTGGCACGCGCGGCTTAGGCGTTCCGCAACGGGGTACCTTGGCGCCATGAGCGAATACATACTTCCAGACCTCGCCTACGACCCGGGTGCCCTCGAGCCGTACATCAGCGGGCAGATCATCGAACTGCACCACGGCAAGCACCATGCCGCGTACGTCAAAGGCGCGAACGCCGCGCTGCAGAAGTTGGCCGATGCACGATCCTCGGGCAAGTACGACACCATCGTCGGGCTCGAGAAGTCCCTGGCCTTCAACCTCGGCGGCCACGTCCTGCACTCGATGTACTGGGCCAACCTCTCCCCCGACGGTGGCGACAAGCCGACCGGCGACCTGGCGGCGGCCATCGATGACCAGTTCGGGTCGTTCGACGCGTTCAAGGCCCACTTCAGCGAAGCCACCAACACGGTGCAGGGCTCGGGCTGGGGCATCTTCTCGTGGGAGCCGATCGGTCGGCGATTGATCATCGAACAACTCGAGGACCATCACGAGAACACGACTCTCGGCGCGGTGCCGCTGCTGGCCGTCGACGCCTGGGAGCACGCCTACTACCTGCAGTACCAGAACCGCAAACCCGACTACGTCGAAGCCATCTGGAACATCATCGACTGGGCCGATGTCGCCCGCCGCTTCGCGTCCGCGACGAAGTAGCAGCGGGAAGGCGAAGACCAGGGTGTGAGCAACACGCCGTAGGCGGGCCGGTCACGCGTCCCTGACCGACCAGATCCGCTTCGCCACCGGGGCTTTGTCACTCCATGGGAAGTTGATCCACTTGTCGGTCCGCTTCCACACATAGTCGCATTGCACAACGCTGTGGCTCTTCTCGTAGAGCACGGCGGTGCGCACCTCGGCAACCTTGCCCTCGCAGAACTGCTGCACGCTGCGCAACGTGTGGCCGGTGTCGGCGACGTCGTCGGCGATCAGGATCCGGGCGTCACTGACGTCGACGAAGTCAGGTGCCGGAGGCAGGATGCGCGGTACCTCCAGGCGCTCGTCGACACCTGTGTAGAACTCGACGTTCATCGTGTAGACGTTCTTCACCGAGAGGGCGTACCCCATGGCGCCACCGATCAGTAGGCCACCACGGGCAATCGACAGGATCATGTCGGGCTCGTAATCGTCGGCGACCAGCTGGGAAAGGTCTCGCGATGCCTCTCCGAAGGTCTCCCACGTCATTATCTCGCGATCATTCGACACGCCGGCCAACCTAGTCGTTACCCAGGCAGATGTCAGAAGGTCGTACGGGAACCCGGCACAGGTCGCGGCCGATCGCGTCACGAATCGCGGCGACGATCGCCGGGGTCGAGGAGATGCAGGGTGGCTCGCCGACACCCTTGGCGCCCATCGGCGCCATGGGGTCCGGTTGCTCGATCATCGTCGCGACGACGGTGGGCATGTCGAGCATCGTCGGCAGCAGGTAATCGGTGAAGCTGGCGTTGCGGACGAGCCCATCGACCACGATGATCTCTTCCATCACAGCCAGCCCCAGTCCCTGGGCGATACCGCCCTCGATCTGGCCGAGGACGCTCAGCGGGTTGAGAGCGATCCCGACATCTTGAGCCGTCGCGATCTGCACGACCTTCACGAGGCCGAGCTCCGGATCGACATCGACCACGGCGCGGTGCGCCACGAACGCGAACGCGGTGTGGCAGTTGCCTTGACCGTTCTCGTCGAGATCCTCGGTCGGTCGGTGGTGGTGCTCGAACGTCTCCTCGAACACCACACCGGCGCTGGCCTCTGTGATCGAGATCCTCAAAGCGCCCATCGTGTCGACGACGTGGCGACCGTCGATGGCCAGCCGCACCGGCTCGATGTCGTGCATCGCCCCGACGTGCTCGAACAGCCGCTCGCGCACGAGCCGGCAGGCACCATCCACCGCACCGCCGCTCATCCACGTCTGGCGCGACGCCGATGTCGATCCCGCGGAACCGATG
>JBDTYA010000240.1:0-3362 GCA_040005915.1 Ilumatobacteraceae bacterium | reverse complement strand
GTCGTACGCGAAGACTTCGGCATCTGCGAGGTCACCCACCAGAACTACGCCAGCGATGGTTACCAGTCCGGCCCGCTGAGCCCGCGCCACGAACGCGGTGTCGCCTGGTTCCAGAATCGGCTGGCCGCTATCCTCGCCTGAGGGATCCGATCGGGTTGATCTGGGCGGCCCCAGGGCATGAGCAACGACCCCCCAGCAGTCCCCTGAACCCGAGCCCAGCCCCACGCCCGGCGGCTGAGCCGACCCATCGAACCGCATCGCCCGCGGTGGTCAGTCCGGGTTGGGCAGCATGAAATCACGGATCGTTGCGACGAACGAGTGCCATGCCTCGATGAAGCTGCGCAGTGTGCGCAGCGTCGGGCCGAAGGTGTCGAACTCGGCGACCGTCATGCCATCGGCGTCGAACGAGCGGCGGAAGTCGGGGATCTTCGTGTACAGCGCGTCGACGATCGTGGGATCGACAGGCTTGCTCATCGCCGACGGGTCGGGTCGCACATCGCTGTCGTTGAACTTGACCTGCCACTCGTACGGGATCGTCATCGAGATCTCGCCGCCGACGAACTCGGTCCAGTGGAGGGAGTTTCGGTACGCGGCCGACAGCAGGCGGGTTCGGTACCCGCGCTCCCGATAGAGATCGTAGGCCTTCTTGAAACACGCCACGCCGGCCCATTCGAGGTACTCGGGGTCGATGTCGATGCTGTCTCGGGCGACGACGACCTTCATCCAATCGTCGAGGCGACCGACCATCATCGTCGCGTATGGCGCCATGCCGGCGACGTCGAGACCGGCGGCCTTACGACGCTGCAATCCCTTCTCGACAGCGTCGCCGATGGCCAACACCTGCGGCACGTTGAAGCTGACCGTTACGTTGACGTTGACGCCTTGGAACGTGAGCTCCTCGACCACGCCAATGCCGGCGCTGGTGGCCGGCACCTTCAGCTGCATGTTGGGTGCGAGACCGGCGAAGTACACCGACTGTTCGAGCATCGCAGCCGGGTTGTTGTACGCCGCGGGATCGGTCTGGATCGACATCCGGCCGCGTTGGTGCGCGGCGGCCTCGAACTCGGGAAGCAACAACTTCGACCCGGCGACCGCCAACTCCTCGTAGATCTGCCAGGCGACCTGCGTCTCGCTCCACGTCGGGTTGTCGGCGATGACCTGGTGGATGCGATCGCTCCACAGGTGCATCTCTTTCTTCAGCACGTTGCCGACGATCACCGGGTTGCTCGTTGCACCCACGGCACCGTTCTCGATCGCGTAGGTGAGCTCCTCGATCGAGCACGAGTCGTTGAGGTATTGGGTCGGGGTCGTGGCCACGGTTTCGTGCAGCGGGCCACCGTAGGAAGGCGATGTCATGGCGCCCTGGATCGTAGTCTCGAACGATGCCCGAGTATTCGATTTTCGCCGCCCGATATGCCGGGCCATTCGAGGTGTACAGCGGATACAACGTCTGGCAGTGGGATATGGCAACCGCCGAGTTCGAGACCGAGAACTGGTACCTGTGGTGCGTCCGCGGCGACGACCGCACGGTGGTGTTCGACACCGGGGCAGACCCGGACATGACACAGGAACGCAAGAAGTCGCCGCTCGTCGAGAATCCCGCAGATGTGATCGCACGTCTCGGTATCAACGCCGCAACGGTCGAGCATGTGGTGTTGTCGCACCTTCACTGGGACCACGCCGGCGGTGTGCGCCTGTTCCCGCGAGCCACCTTCTACCTGCAGCGCGCCGAGTACCGGTTCTGGATGTCGGACCCGATCGCCTCGCGCCCACCGTTCGCCAACCTCGCTGATCCTGCATCGCTCGACTACCTGCGAAGCCTCGAAGGGACCGACCGGTTGATCCTGCTCGATGGAGACACACCGATCCTGCCCGGGATCGAATGCGTGCTTGCGTCGGGTCACACTCCGGGCCTCCAGGCCCTCGCCGTCGACACCGTCAAGGGCAAGGTCATCCTCGGCTCGGACTGCGCGCATGTGTTCCGCAACATCCAGTTCGACTGGCCGAGCGCCTTCAGCATGGATCTGGCGGGCTGCCTGCGCACGTTCGACAAGCTCCGTGAACGAGCGGCCGCACCCGAACTGATCTTCCCCGGCCACGACGTCCTGATGTATGACGACTATCCATCGGTCGCTGACGGTGTGACGCAACTCGTCTAGACACGCACCCGATGTAACGTCGCCGTGTGAAGTTCTCGTTGTGGGTGTCGAACAGCCGAGCATGGCCCGAGATCCTCGATCTCGCCACGTACGTCGAGTCGATGGGGTGGGACGGCTTCTGGCTCCCCGACCACTACATGTCGCAGACCGCCGACGACTCGTCGGGTTCCGAGCCGGCGCTCGATTGCTGGACGGTTCTCGCCGCGGTCGCTGTCGCTGTGCCGCGCCTGCGGCTGACGTCGATGGTCTCGCCACTGACGATCCACCATCCGGTCGTACTCGCCAAACGAGTGGTCACCGTCGACCAGATCAGCAACGGCCGGGCTGTGCTCGGCCTGGGCGCGGGCTGGCAGGTCAATGAACATCGCGGGTACGGATTCGACCTGCGCGAGCCCGGCGAACGCGTCACCCACTTCATCGAGGCGATCCGCGTCATCCGCGAACTGCTCGACAACGAGCGCGCCAACTTCGACGGCCATTGGTACAAGCTCACCGACGCGACGTTCGAACCGAAGCCCGTACAGTCGCCTCTGCCGATACTCGTCGGGACAAAGGGCCCGCGGATGCTCCGCACCGTGGCGCGCTACGCCGATCGCTGGAACACGTGGGGCAGCCCCTCGCTCGTCGCCACCGTCACCGAGCGATTCATGGCGGAGTGCGAGCAGGAGGGCCGCGACCCTGCCTCCATTTGCCGGTCGGCGCAGGCGTTGGTCTTCATCACCGATTCCGATGCGCAGCGCGACGAACTCGTCGCCAAGGTCGGTACCGAACGCGCAATCGTCGGTTCCTCTACAGAGATCGTCGACGTGATGGGCCGGTACGCGGAGGCGGGCCTCGATGAGTTCGCGATCCCCGACTTCAACCTCGGAGCTTCGGTCGAGCAACGCCGCGACAGCGTCCACCGCTTCCACGAAGAAGTCGTCAGCGCCCTGACATAGGAGGGTCACGATGGACACCGTCGTCGGCAGGCCTGTGTCGTCCGGCGAACAGGTGGCCTACGATCGCCGTGAACTCAGCGCCCACACAGAACTCGAAACTCGGAGGAGACCCCGTGCCCGCCCAGTCATCACCCCGATCGCTCCAGGATCTCTTGGACTCCGTTCCGAGCTTCGTCGACCACTTGTACAGCAACCGCAAGGGATCGGTCGTCAAGGACGCCGTGCTGCGCCAGCCCACGGAGTTCGTCGCTCCGGAGTTCACGAC
>JBDTYA010000239.1:0-7442 GCA_040005915.1 Ilumatobacteraceae bacterium | reverse complement strand
GTGGGAACGAAATCCGCTTGGAGAATCGAATGAGTGCAATGGAATCCATCGACACCCGTCAACTGGTTAAGAAGGCAAAGGAAATCACCCAGCGCGAACTGGGCGTCTACACGGAGCGAACCGCCGGCTCGATGAAGGCCACGGAGCGGGCCCGCAAGGTCATGCCCATGGGCGTGCCGTCCAGTTTTCAGTCGTACGATCCGCATCCCATCGTCGTGCGCCGCGCGCAGGCGGCGTGGATGGAGGACGTCGACGGCAATCACTACGTCGACTTCGACCTCGGTTTCGGAGCCCTCTTCGCCGGCCACTGCAACCCCATCGTGCGCAAAGCGATCGAGAACCAACTCGACGACGGCACCCTGTTCGTGACGCCGTGCGAGCTCAACGCCGATGTCGCCGAGATGCTCGCAGCCCGCTACAAGTTGCCGATGTGGCGCTTCACCAACAGCGGCACCGAGGCGACGATGGATGTCATCCGCGTCGCCCGCGGGCTCACCGGGCGAGACAAGATCGTCAAGGTCGAAGGTGGATACCACGGTCATCACGACGAGGTGATGATCTCGATGAAGCCGCCCATCAGCGAAGCCGGGCCGGTCGACGACCCGCGTGCAATCCCCGCTACGGCCGGCATCACCCGCGCTGTGCTGGGTGACACCAAGGTCGTGCCGTACAACCGACCCGATCTCCTCGAGAAGGCGTTGGCCGGTCGAGACGTGGCGGCTTTCATCGTCGAACCGGTGATGGAGAACATCGGTATCTGCCTGCCCCAACCCGGGTACCTGCAAGCCGTGCGCGAGATCACGCGCAAGTACGGCACGATGCTGATCTTCGACGAGGTGAAGACAGGCATCACGGCCGGATGGGGCGGCGCGACCGGTGCGGTCGGCGTGCAACCTGATCTCGTGGCGCTGGCGAAGAGCATCGGCGGCGGCCTGCCGCTCGGCGCGTTCGGCGGCACGCAGGAGTGCATGGACCAGATCACCAGTGGAAAGGTCCTGCACCTCGGCACGTACAACGGCAATCCGCTGTGCATGGCCGCTGCAAAGGCGGTGTTGGGTGACGTGTGCACGCCCGAGGCGACCGATGCGGCCATCGACCTCAACCGCCGAGTGCTCGAGGCGTGCCAGAAGACCATCACCGACGCCGACCTCCCGGCGCACACGGTGCAGTTCGGCGCAAAGGCCTGTGTCACGTGGGCGCCGACGCAGATCCAGAACTACCGCGACTACAAGGCCACCGACTTCGACCTCGCGTTCGCCCAGTGGATGCACGGCATCAATCGCGGCGTCCTGCTTCCGCCGGGCCTCGACGAACAGTGGTTGATCTCGGTGATGCACACCGAGAGCGATGCGATGCACTATGCCGACGTGTTCGCCGAGTTCGTCGCCGATCTGACCTCGTAGACAGCGCTAGCTCCAGGGCCGCTCTTCGCGGTACCGGTACGTGCTGACCGGCGCGTTCCATCGGCGACGCCGTCGGAGCAGCCCGGTTCCCACGAGCAGCATGAAGCCGCCACCTCCCAGGACGATGGCCATGCCGACGAGCAGCGGAAGTGAATCGTTGGCGAGGTGCGCCGGCACGTCGGCCCATATGTTGTCGCTCAGTGCCGGCAGCGCGAAGCGCGGCACGATGTAACCCAACACGACGATCAGCAACGCCAGCAGCACCATGCCGTAGCCGAGGCTGTGGACCAACGCCGATCGGTTGGGATGCAACATGAATCCGATCACGAAGAACCCGATCGCGAACAGCGCGGTGAAGGGGATCGTCCAGTGGAGGATGCGACGGACTCGGTCGAGCGAGTTCACACGTGGCACCGGCAACGTGATCGCCGGCATGTCGGCGACGACCTCGTTCCTGACCAGTTGCACCATGTCGGCACCGGTGATGCGGACCGGGCCCCTGAGCTCGCCGATCAATCGGGCGTGTGCGTCGTGCAGAACCTTGGCGAGGAACTTCGCGCCCTGCGGCGTGCTGGCTACCGCCGAAACCGTCTGGCGGACGGAGGCCTTGTCGAGACCGCGTTGCTCGGACACTGCATCGGCGATGGTGTTGGTGATCTGTGTCTTGATCCGGTTGTCCTGCAGGACGACATCGGCCAGGTCTCCAGTGCGCCCCGGGTCGAACGCGCTGCGCTGCAGGAGCCATCCGCTGATTGCAATGCTGGCGCACACATAGGCAATTCCAAAGATCAGACCAGCGAGGGTTCGGCGCACGCCGCTTAGTTTGGCTGATGAAGTGTCAGTTGTCTCTAGGGTGAGGTAGATGCCGCCGAAAGTTCCGTCGTTCGGCCGAATGCTGCGACGTGCGCTCGTGATGTGTTGTCCGTGGTGCGGTGCGCGGAAAACCTTCGTCCGTCGATGGCTCGGCAAGTACGAACGCTGCCGTACCTGTGGCATTCGTTGGAGACGCGAAGAGGGTTTCGAGCTCGGCGCGGTCACCGTCAACACGGTGCTCACGTTCATCGTGTTGACGGCGGGGATGACGGTCGGTTTCATCGTCACGTCACCCGACATCCCGGTGCTTGCGATGGTGTCGTCGTTGATCGGGATCGCTGTGTTGATGCCGATCGTGATCTATCCGTTCACGTTCACGATCTGGTTGGCATTCGATCTCGCGCTGCACCGCCCGGAGCCCGCCGAACTGGCTGCTGCCGTCGCCGCGGTCACCATCCCCTCGAATACTTGATCGAACGACTGTTCGTAGTTACACTCCTGTTGTTCGAACAACGCCAGACGTTCACCACGCCAGGTAGCGAAGCCCGGGGAACCGTGTAACACCCCCTCCGTATGGTGGCCGTCAACGCAATCGAGGTCGTGCAATCCGGCCTCCACATCATGAAGACACCACACATGCACCAGGCAGGAAACGGAGAACGACAGTGAGCAACGATCGCGAAAAGGCACTCGATGTGGCATTGGCAGCCATCGACAAGCAGTTCGGCAAGGGGTCCATCATGCGGATGGGCGAGAAGACTTCGATGGGCATCGAAGCCATTGGGACCGGTGCGCTGTCCCTCGACCTCGCCCTCGGCGTCGGCGGCCTGCCCCGTGGCCGAGTCGTCGAGATCTTCGGCCCGGAGTCCTCGGGCAAGTCCACGCTCGCCATGCATGTCGTGGCCGAGGCGCAGCGCAACGGCGGCATCTGCGCGTACATCGACGCCGAGCACGCCATGGATCCGGTGTACGCCAGCGCAATCGGTGTCGACATCGACCAACTGCTCATCAGTCAGCCCGACACCGGCGAGCAGGCGCTCGAGATCGTCGACATGTTGGTACGTTCCGGTGCAGTCGACGTCGTGGTCATCGACTCGGTTGCGGCACTGACGCCACGCGCCGAGATCGAAGGCGAGATGGGCGACAGTCACATGGGCCTGCAGGCCCGGCTGATGAGCCAGGCGTTGCGCAAGCTCACCGCCAACCTCAACAAGACCAACACCATCGCGATCTTCATCAACCAGTTGCGCGAGAAGATCGGCGTCATGTTCGGCTCGCCGGAGACGACTCCTGGTGGCCGTGCATTGAAGTTCTATTCGTCGGTGCGTCTCGACATCCGCCGCATCGAGAGCATCAAGGACGGTGCCGAGATCGTCGGTAACCGCACTCGCGTCAAGGTGGTCAAGAACAAGGTCGCCCCGCCGTTCCGTCAAGCCGAGTTCGACATCATGTACGGCAAGGGCATCAGCCGCGAAGGCACGCTGCTCGACATCGCCGTCGACATGGGCATCATCAAGAAGTCGGGTGCTTGGTTCACCTACGAAGGCGAGCAACTCGGTCAGGGCCGCGAGAACGCCAAGGGCTTCTTGTCGCAGAACCCCGAGATCATGGTCGAGGTGTCCGAGAAGGTGCGTGTCGAAGCAGGTATCGGTCAGCAGGATGCTCCCGAGTTCACGCCGGCCGACGAAGAACCCATCACGATCGACTGATCGTGCGGCATCGTTCTGCGAGGCATTGGGTTGACGGGCGCCCAGTACCTCGCAGGATGGTGTCGTTCATCAACCCGGGTCGGTGCAACTCCCTTCACGACGCGAGGCCACACCGGTAGCCTTTCGGCCGTGACCCGCGGCTACATCGTCCACACCTTCGGGTGTCAGATGAACGAGCATGACTCCGAGCGGATCGCAGGTCTGCTCGAAGACGATGGCTACGTCGCGGTCACCGACGAGGCCGACGCGGATGTGGTGGTGCTCAACACCTGCTGCATCCGGGAGAACGCCGACAACAAGCTGTACGGCTCGCTCGGTTGGTTGAAGCCGTGGAAAGAAGAGCGCGACGGTCGCCAGATCGTCGTTGCAGGTTGTCTGGCTCAGAAGGATCGTGACCTCGTGCAACGCAAGGCGCCGTACGTCGACGTCGTCATGGGGACGCACAACGTGCATCGCGCGGCCGAGCTCATCGATCATGCGCGGGTCAACGGCCCCGTCACCGAGATCCTCGACGAGGCGGTGCTCGACGATCAGGCGATGTTCCCCAGCGCGCTGCCGGCGCGGCGCGAGACGACGTACAACGCCTGGGTCACGATCCAGATCGGGTGCGACAACTCGTGTGCGTTCTGCATCGTGCCAGCGGTGCGTGGCGCCGAGATCAGCCGTCCGTTCGCGGACATCGTCGCCGAGGTCGCCCGCCTCGCCGGCGAGGGCGTCAGCGAGGTCACGCTGCTCGGACAGAACGTCAACAGCTATGGCCGTGACCTGCAGCTGACGGCCCGCCAAGCGGGCAACGCAGCGGCCCGACTGCGCCCGATGTTCGCCGAGTTGCTCACTGCAGTCGGCAGCATCGACGGCATTCGCCGCGTACGGTTCACCAGTCCGCACCCCAAAGACATGCGCGCCGAGACGTTCGCGGCGATGGCGGCGACGACGTCGGTGTGCGAGCACCTCCACTACCCACTGCAGTCGGGAAGCGATCGAGTGCTGGCCGCCATGCATCGTGGGTACACGGCGCAGCGCTACCTCGACCGCCTTGTCGCCGGCCGCGCCGCCGTCGCGGACCTGGCGGTGTCGACCGACATCATCGTCGGCTTTCCCGGCGAGACCGACGACGATTTCTCGGCGACCCTCGAGGTCGCAGCGGCAGCCCAGTACGACTACGCATATACCTTCCTCTTCTCACCCCGGCCGGGAACCGAAGCGGCCGGGATGACGGATCGATTCGTCGAGCCGGAGGTCGCCGCAGAGCGGTTCCAACGATTGCGGGTCGTGGTAGAGCGCAGCGCGCTTGCCAAGCACGAGGCGCGTGTCGGGCGGACCGAGGAAGTGTTGGTCGAGGGCCCCAGCAGGAAGGACCCAACAGTGCTGTCCGGCCGCACGCGACAGAACAAGCTGGTGCACTTCACCCCGCCGCACGCGCTGCGCACCGGTGCCTACGCAACGGTCGAGATCACCCATGGGGCGCCGCATCACCTCATCGGACGATTCGTCGAGGTGCTCTCCGAGCCATTGCACAAACGGCGTATCGCCGTGCTCGCCGGGTGACGTCGGGCCCGCTCGTCATCCTCGGGTCGACCGCGTCTGGCAAGAGCGACGTAGCGATGGCCCTCGCCCGATTGCATCCCGAAGCCGAACTGATCGCTGTCGATGCGATGCAGGTCTACAGCGGGATGGACATCGGTACGGCCAAGCCGTCGTGGGACGATCGCGCCGCCGTGCAACACCACTGCCTCGACCTCGTCGACGTGGCCGACGACTTCACCGTGACACACTTTGCGCAGGTCGCCCGTGAGGCGATCGCTGTCATCGAATCCCGCAACGGCTGTCCGGTGCTGGTTGCCGGCACTGGCTTGTACCTGCGCAGTGTGACCGACCCCATGGTGGTGCCCGGTCGTTGGCCGGAGGTGCATGCCGAGCTCGAGGCGCGGCTCGAAGTGGCCGGCGTCGAGTCTCTGCACGATCAGTTGGTCGCGCTCGACCCGGTCGCCGCGGCGAGGATGGAGCCGAACAACGCCCGTCGCGTGGTCCGCGCCCTCGAGGTCGTGCTGGGCAGCGGCCGGTTGTTCAGCTCGTTCGGTCCCGGGCTCGACACATACCCGCCGATCCGTTTCGAACAGTTCGGTCTGCGCTGGCCGCGCCCGATCCTGACCGACAGAATTGCGCGACGCGTGCACCGGATGATCGCCGACGGGTTGGTTGCGGAGGTCGAGACGCTTGCTCGCGGCCCGATTTCGCGCACCGCCAGGCAGGCGCTCGGTTACAAGGAGCTCTTCGACCACCTCGATGGTGTGTGCTCGCTCGATGCGGCGATCGAGACGATCATCACCCGCACGCGCCAATTCGCGGTTCGTCAAGAGCGGTGGTTCCGCCGCGACCCTCGCATACGCTGGATCGACATCGACGACGACCCGGTGGCCACGGCGCTGCCGGTACTGGAACTTGCATGGCAGAGCTGGAACTGACGAAACACCACGGGTTGGGCAACGACTTCCTGGTCGCGTTCCACCCACAAGTCGACGACCTGGCGGCGCTGGCGCGGCGACTCTGCGACCGCCGCCGTGGCATCGGCGCCGATGGGTTGCTGATCGCCGAAAGCGCACCGGGCTACGCCGCCCGGATGATGTTGTACAACTCCGACGGCTCACGGGCTGAGATGAGCGGCAACGGGATCCGCTGCTTCGCTCAGGCGCTGGCTCGCCGTCGTGGCAACATCGACGCCCAACGGATCCTCACCGATGCCGGCGAGCGATTGGTCACCCTGTACTCCACAGACGACGCCGACGTGATCGAGGCCGCCGTCGACATGGGCACCGTCGCCGCGATCGACGAGCCAGCCGACTGGCACCGGATCGGTGCCGATCCGATTCGCCCGGTCAGCCACCTCAGCGTCGGCAATCCACACGCGGTGGTATGTGTCGACGACGTCGTCGCCGTCGATCTGCTGGCGCTGGGGGAGATGGTCCCCGACATCAATCTCGAACTGGTCGCGGCCGGTCCTGAGGCTCACGCCATCACGATGAGGGTGCACGAGCGCGGCGCCGGCATCACCCAGGCCTGCGGAACCGGTGCCTGTGCCAGCGCGTGGGCGGCGATGTCGTGGGGGCTCGTGGCAGGCGAACTTCAGGAAATCACCGTGCACATGGACGGCGGAGATGCCAAGGTACGTTTGCACGATCCCGAGAAGGGCCATGTCACCCTGGTCGGGCCTGCAGTTTTCATCGGCTCGATCACCGTCCATCTGTAAAGGTCAGGTGCAGCAAGGAAACCATGTCGACGCCATACAACGAAGCACTCGGCGCAACGCTGATCGAGCGCACCAAGCGCGAGCAGATCGTCTTGGTGGGCGTCACCCTGCCGGGCGCGACGGATGGCGACACCGAAGCCAGTCTCGACGAGTTGGCGTTGTTGATCGATACCGCCGGAGCCGACGAGGCGGGCCGTCTCGTGCAGCGCCGCGATCATCCCGATCACACGTGGTTCATCGGCAAGGGCAAGGTCGACGAGTTGAAGGACA
>JBDTYA010000238.1:0-20484 GCA_040005915.1 Ilumatobacteraceae bacterium | reverse complement strand
ATCGTCGTGCGACAGGTGTACGAAGCGGTGCCGGTCATCAAGGCCCAGGGCACCACCGTGCTGATCGTCGAGCAGGACGTCAACCAGGCACTCGCCGTGGCCGACCGCTTCTACTGCCTGCTCGAAGGTCGCATCGCCCTCACCGGCGCACCGGGCGAGGTCGCCAAGGAACAGATCACCGAGGCCTACTTCGGCATGGCCGGCGGGAGTCACTGATGGCCTGGACCAATGCCGTCATCCAAGGAATCCTGCTCGGCGGTCTCTACGCGCTGTTCGCAACCGGGTTGTCACTGGCGTTCGGCGTCATGCGGTTGGTCAACCTGGCGCACGGCGACCTGGCCATATTCGCGGCGTTCATGACGTTGTCGATCTCGCGCACTCTGGGGATCAACCCGCTCGTCGCGCTGTTGATCGTGATCCCAGCAGCGTTCGTCGTCGGGTACATCCTGCAGCGGTTGATCTTCGACCGCGTCGTCGGCGTCGATCCGGCGTTCCAGATCGTCGCCACGTTCGGCCTCGGGATCGTCATCCAGAACGCGCTGCTCGAAAAATACACGGCCGATACGCAGGGGCTCAACGTCGGCAAGCTGAAGACGTCGACCATCACGGTCAACGACAAGATCGGCATCGGCTGGCTGCCGCTGTTGACGTTCATCACCGCGGTCGTGGTGCTCGGCTCTCTGGCGATCTTCTTGAAGCGCACCAAGCTGGGCCGCGCGTTCCGGGCGACGTCCGACGATGCCGATGCTGCGCGGTTGATGGGCATCGACATCAAGCGAGTCTTCTCGGTGGCCATGGCGCTCGCGATCGCGACGGTTGCGTTGGCCGGCGTCCTGTTCGGAGCGCGTTCCTCATTCGATCCATTTGTCGGGCCGGCGCGATTGATCTATGCGTTCGAGGCCGTCATCATCGGTGGCCTCGGATCGCTGTGGGGGACCTTGGCAGGCGGCATCACCTTGGGCGTCGCCCAGACACTCGGGCGTCAGGTCAACCCGCAGTGGGGTGAGCTCTTCGGGCACGGTGTGTTCCTGGCTGTGCTGGTCCTGCGCCCGACCGGGATGTTCGGAAAGGCGCAGACACGATGACGACGATGCGTGTTGTCAGAGGGACTGCTGCCGGCAAGGTGCTCGGACTGCTGTCCGTCGCCCTCGTCGTCCTGCTCGCTTTCCTGCCGTCGTGGGGCTCGATCTCCCTGCAACGCAAAATGGTCGAACTGCTCACGCTCATCGCGCTGGCTGTGATGTGGAACCTGCTCGCCGGCTTCGCCGGAGTCGTGTCCGTCGGCCAGCAGTCGTTCGTCGGCCTCGGTGCGTACTCGATGATCGCGTTCGTCAACGTGCACCACCAGAACCTCTACTGGTCGGTGCTGTACTCGGGCCTGGTCGCCGCGGTGCTGTCGATCCCCTTGGGGCTCATCGCTTTCCGCCTGCGCGGCAACTACTTCGCCATCGGTACGTGGGTGCTCGCGGAAGCGGTCAGCTTGATCGTGATCCTGCAGAAGAGCGTCGGCGCGGGCAACGGCGTGTCGCTGAAGGTCACTGGCTACGCGTTGGCGACGCGTCAGGACAACAGCTACTGGTTCGCCCTCGTCGTCGGTGTCGGCGCGATCGTGCTGACGTACCTCGTTCTGCGGTCGCGTCTCGGGCTGCAGATGCAGGCCATTCGCGACAGCGAGGAAGGCGCTCGCGGGTTGGGCGCCAACGTGTACCGCACCCGGCTCCTCGTGTGGGTGCTCGCCGCGTTCTGGACGGGCTTGGCCGGCGCCACGTACTACCTGCAACAGTTGCGCGTGCAGCCGGCGGGTACCGGCGGCGCGTTCAGCGTCGTGCAGTGGACTGCGCCGATCATCTTCATCGTCGTCATCGGAGGCATCGGAACGATCGAGGGCCCGGTGATCGGCGCCATCATCTACTACGTGCTGCGCGATCACTTCAAGGATCACCAGACCGTGTACCTGATCTCGAGTGGAGTGATCGCGATCGCTGTGGCGCTGTTCCTGCAAGGCGGGATCTGGGGCACCATCCGCCGCAAGCTCAACATCGATCTCTTCTCGGTCCGCCGCCGCCTCGTCGAGTAGCCCGACCTCGCCGCCTCGCCGCCTCGCCCGGCGGTCGGGAGCGTGTCAGGCGGTGGCCCATACCAGCAGTTCGGCACCGCTCGAACCTGCGGTGAACTTCAAGGACTGCTTCCCTGTGATCCGTGCCGCGTCGCCTGCCGCGAGTTTCGTGCCGTCGTCGAACGAACCGTCGCCGAGGGCGATGAACGCGTGCACGTGAGCGTCGCTCGGCAGGTCGACGCAAGCACCGGCGGCAACTCGGGCACCCCACAGCACGGCGTCGCGCTGATGGAGGCTGACAGCGCCTTCGTGGCCTTTGCCGGAGGCGATGGGAACGAGTTGACCGGTGGCCAACGCGTCGTTGATGTCGCGTTGCTCGTAACCCGGATCGACACCATCGGTGTCCGGCGACACCCACATCTGCACGAAGTGCACGGGTTCGGTCTCGCTGGCGTTCATCTCACTGTGGCGAATGCCGCGGCCCGCCGACATCCGCTGGGCGAGGCCCGGGTACAGCACACCGTTGTTGCCCTCGCTGTCTTGGTGAGCGAGCTGTCCGGAGAGCACCCACGTGACGATCTCCATGTCGCGGTGGCCGTGTGTGCCGAACCCTCCGCCGGCGGCAACCCTGTCGTCGTTGTTGACCAGGAGCAGGCCGTGGCCGCCTTCGCCCTCGCGATAATGGCTGCCGAAGTTGAAGGAGTGCTTGGAGTCGAGCCAGCCGATGTCGGTGTGGAAACGCTCGTCGGCTCGTTGGATTGCGATGGTCATGATCGACTCAACATTGTTGCGTGCACAACTATTCCGTATCAGCCGACCGGCTTGCCGTACATCTCCAACAGCGGATCGCTGATCAGCTCCAGGCGCTCGCCGTCGGGACCACGGAAGTACAACGACGAGCCGTCGACGTGAGCTGATTCGATTCCCTGCTCCTCGAGGCGGATCTTCAGCAGCTCCCACGTCGACCGCTCGACCGAAATGGCAAGATGGTGGAGACCGGCGAGGACCTCTTGATATGGACCGAGCTCGAGCCCCGGGAGGTCGAAGTAGGCCAGGGTGTTGCCGTTGCCGATGTCGAAGAAGAAGTGTGTGGAACCTTGGTAGTCGCGGTTCTCGAACATCTCGATCAGTGGGAAGCCGAGGACGCCCTGGAAGAACTGCACCGTGCGCTCGACGTCACTGCTGATCAGCGCGACGTGGTGCACGCCGCGTGCCGTGGTCAGTGGCCTGCCGGTCCGCGGCGAAAGGTACTGGGCGCTGAGCTCTTCGCGGCGGGCGGCGAGCCTGGTGCGATCGTCGGAATCGATGGTCATAGTGGCAACTCCGCAGGATCGGACGGCAATGGGCAGAACACCACCGTACTGGCGCCCGCAGCGACCCAACGCTGCGCCTGCTCGACCCATGTGACGGGGTCGCCGGCGATGACGAGCTCGTTGAGCGATACGGCTTCGTCGCCGTACGCAGCCAGCTGGGCCGCGAACCGCGGCAACGCCATCTTCTCGGCCATCATCGCCTCGAGCGCCGGCACGTCGGCACTCGCTTGCACGAAGGCGGTGAACTTCGGTACCTCGCCGATCTGTTCGCGGACCTTCTCGAGGTAGCGCGGACCCGACCACTCGGCGAAGATGACACCTGCGCCGACCTCGGCTGCCAACGCCATCGACTTCGGGCCGCGAACGCCCAGCGAGATGGGAGGCACGACCTGAGCCGGATGGGCGAGCAGAACGTTGTCGAGGTAGACGTAGCTGCCCTGCGTCGAAACGTTCTCGCCGGCGAGGAGTTGCGACGTGGCGACCACCACTTCTCGCAAGGAGGTCATCCACGATGCCGGCACCGCGCCGACCTGTTCGATCCAGAAGTCGACCCCGTGGCCGAAACCCATGTGGAACCGGCCCGGAAACATCTGCGCCAGCGTGGCGATCTCCATCGCCGTGTACGCGACGTTGCGAACCACGGCCGGGGCGATGCCGATGCCCACGTTGATCCGCGACGTGGCGGCCAGCGCCGCCGTCGCCTGCGTGAACCCGCCGTGGAAGGTGAGGTCTTCGACAACCCACATCTCGTCGAGGTCGTGGGCCTCGACTTGACGGGCGTATTCCATCAATCGATCGGCCGGCCACTCCCTGCGGAACATCACGCCGTAGGTCGTCATGATGTTGCCACCGACGTTGTCGCCCCGGGCACCCTTGCGAGCTGACCGATGTTCTGCCACGTCGCCGGCGAGTCGAAACCGAGGGCCCACAGCGAGACCCCCCCGAGACGCTGGCGGCGGGCCAGATCGATGCGATCGCGCGCTCCTTCGGCGTCGACGTAGTGCACTTCGCGGGTCTGCGTGCACGAGCCGTCGTCGGCCTGCAGCTGGTAGGTGAACGATGATTCCCCGGTCACGGGGTCGTGCACCGGTGTTGCGGTGCGTTTGACGATCAACTCGTCGATGTTCCGTTGGCTCACGCTGGTCTTTCCCTCTTGATCGGCTGGACAGGTGCCAACCGTAGCGATCGGCCAGTTGTATCCGTACAGCGCGACACCCAACACCAGCTTGCTGTCGTCGTGGACGACCTTCTTGGCAGCCTTGATCGCGTCCGTCACGAAGGAGAGCGGGGCGATCGGCCCGGCCTTGTCGGTGGAGTAGTCGTAGGCCATGATCCTGATCTGATCCACATGCGGCGCCATGCCCGCGTAGTCGTAGACCCAGTAGCCGCTGAGGTCGGTGCGCTCGCCGTCCCTGATGTACGGAGCGCTGACCGACAGTGTGCGACCATCGGCGTGCAGCCTGTCGCCGAGCTCCGTGACGAAGTCGATCCACAGCGGCCGTGTCGTCGCCCACGTCGAGCGAGCGTCGGAGAACGCGAACTTCTCGTAGTCGATATCGATGCCGTCGAAGCTGTTCGCCGCGGCGAGGTCGGCGATGGCGGCGACGTGCGCAGCGCGCGAGGCGGCGTCCGCGAGCACGGCTGCCATACCGCCCGCCGGCATGACATCGACGATCGATGGCACGACCTTGGCGCCGGACGCACGGGTGGCAGCGATGAACCGCGCGGTTGCGTCGGCGCCGAGGTTCTGGTTGATCGCGATGGTCGTGGGACCCTCGGCCGAGTACCACACCGGCGAGACCTGACGCAGGAGTCGACCCTCGGTGACGAGTGTCGCCTCCGCGTCCGGTAGCGCGAAGTACGGCACCCAGGCATCGATCGGGATGTCGATCGGCGGCGGGGGTGCGGGGTCGCTGCGCGTCGCGTAGGCGCCGGCTCCGGCGATGACCAACACCGCGGCAGCGGATCCCAGGACGAGTCCGCGTCGACGCGATTCGGCCTCGATGAGGTTGTCGACTCGCAGGTCTGCGAGCGAGTTGATCTGACGAACCCCACGGACGACCGGCACCTCGACCAAGTGCGGTATGGCGATCACATGGCACCCGGCGGCTGATGCAGAGCGCACGCCGGTGGGTGAGTCCTCCAGCGCGACGCAGTCGCGCGCCGAGACCTTCAGGGTTCGGGCCGCGACGAGGTACGGCTCGGGATGTGGCTTGCCACGTCGCACCTCGTCGCCCACGATCGTCGCCGCAAAGCTGTCGCGCGGCAACTCCGAGACGATCGCATCGGCGAGCCGCCGCCACGACATAGTCACGAGCGCGCACGGGATCCTCTCGACGCGCAGCTCGGCCAGCAGATCACGCGCTCCCGGCCTCCACGGCACTTTGTCACGTACCCGGGCGATCACACCGTCGAGCAACTGGTTGACGATCTCGTCGAGCGGCAGATCGACACCGCCGTGCTCGCGTATGTACCGGGCCGAGGCGAGCAGGTCACTGCCGACGATCGCGTGAGCGTGCTTCTCGCTCCACCTGCCGCCGTGCGCTTCGACGAGCGCGAACTCGCAGTCGATCCAATACGGCTCGGTATCGACGAGGGTGCCGTCCATGTCCCACAGGACTGCGGCCGGGCGGCGACGGGCGCGGTCCGGCCGCCGGGTTGAGGTCATGCGACGTGGAGGCTATTACGAGAAGCGGGTGATGAACCCTCGTCCGGGGAAGCTTCGCAACGTCGACCTCGCCGAGCTCGGCGGATTCCCGCCACCATTGCTAGCGGGTCACCGCATCTATGGCGAGTGCGGCGCGGCGGCCCTCCAGAATGGCCTCGTGGATGGTGCGTGGGGCGATGCAGTCGCCGGCGTGCAGATCTGCGCCAGGGATCGGGTCCTCGGGCAAGCGGAAGCCGCAGTCGACCAGCGCCGCACAGGCGATCGAGCGCCGGACCCCGCTGAAGCGGTCCTCGACCTCGATCTCGCCGGACCGCACTCCGCGCAGCAGTGTGCGGCGTTCGATCGTCACCGCCCGCCGCGCGAGCCGTACGTTGGCCGGTGCAAGGTCACCGGTGCGTGACAGCTCGTTGCCGGCGATGTGATCCTGCGTGATGAGGATCGCCCGGTCGCCCAACTCCTCGGCGAGCGCGACGGCGATCGGCCCTCCGATCGGATCGAACAATGCGATCCGACCGTCCGGGAGCACAGCGCCTCTCCGGACATCCGCGACGTCGATCACCATCGACGGGTCGTGGATCGCGTACTCGCGCCGGCCGGCGTGCGAACCGGTGCACTGGATCGTCACGTCCCCGTCGGGAATTGTGGTGGCGCCTGTCGCGATCTCGACGCCGACTCGCCGGCACTCCGCTTCGAGCCATGCAGCAAGCATGGCGCCCGGCCCGGCGATGGCGACCAGCCCGCCGACGGTCGCGGCGGCTTCGACCAGCGTCACGTGGTGCCCGCGGATAGCGGCAACCCGCGCCGTCTCCAATCCGGCGACGCCGCCTCCGACGACAACTACCTGACGTGGAGCGGTCGTCGCTTCGTACCAGTCGGGATCTTCGGTCTCGCGGCCGGCAGAGGGCTCGCCGACACACGTGACGATGGGGTTGCGGGCGTCGCGGACCTGACACGTCTGGTTGCATCGGATGCAGGGGCGGATCGTGTCGCCCAGGTTGTCGCGCAGTTTGCCGACAAGCCCGTGATCGGCGATCTGGGCGCGGGTCATCTCGACCCCGTCGCAGACGCCCTCGCAAACGGCCCACTCCGCTTGCCCCGGATCGACGACCGAGCCCTGTAGGAACACTGGCGTGCCCGCGACAGCGGCCTTCACCGTTCGGCACACGTCGATGTTGAACCCTGTCGGCTCATGGAAGTCAGGTCTCGTCTTCTCGACGGAGTAGATCGATCCGCGCCCGACCACGACGTAGTCGAGACCGGCTGCGACCAGTGTTGCGGCGATCGCCGGCGCCGTCTCGGGCGTCATCCCCGCCCACGGCGCCAACTCGTCGCAGCACAGTCGCAAGCCCAGCACACCCGTGTGCGGCCGGACGGCGGCGATCACTTCGTTGGCGAACATCAACCTGTCGTTGCCCCATCGATCGTCGCGATGGTTCGTGAGGCCGGACATGAACTGCCGAACCAGACTGTGCTGGCCGGCGTTGATCTCGACCCCGTCGCAACCGGCGCTCACCGCAGTGACGGTCGCAGCGGCGAACCCGGCGATGACGGCCGCAATGTCGCCGGCCTCCATCCACTTCGGCGTCTCGCGGCTGTTGACCTCGGGGACCCTCGACGGAGCGAGCAGAGGCAACTGGTTGTACGCGCTACTTCCTTGCCCGCCGGCATGATCGAGCGAGGCGATCACCAGGCTTCCGTGTCGGTGGCACGCGGCAGCGATCTCGGCCCAGCCCGCGGCACAACGGTTCGCCAGTAGCGCCCGTTCGTACGGCCAGTCGCTGTCGTGCACGCTCGCACCCTCCGTCACGATGACTCCGCAACCGCCCGCTGCGCGCTTGGCGTAGTACGCCGTGTGCCTCGATGTGAATCGCCGGTCGTCGTCGCCGAGGTTGGTGACATGCGGGCCGAACATCACCCGGTTCGCTGCCTCAGCGGTGCCGATCGGAAGCGCGGTCAACAGCTCCATCACGATTGCGATCCTTGTACGTCGGCGCGACGTCGGCGAAGGTGGTGGTACATGCGCCACACCAGCCAGGCGGCGATGCTCATCGTGATCGGATCCGTCGTTGCCCGGAACCTGAACTGTTCGCCGAGCTCGAACAGCACACCGACGACGAGGTTCCACCCGACGATCAAACCGGAGACGATCTCGACCTCGATCCACCGCGACGATGGTCGTCTTCGTATCCGCCGCCACGCGGCGCGGACGCCGACGGCGATGACGAGCAGCGTCGCGAAGGCTTGCAACATCGACAGGTGCTGCGGCACGTTGAACGCGCCGAACTCTGCATCGCCGAAACGGATCGAGGGCAGATCCATCGGAATTCCGAGTTGAGCGATTCGGTAGACCGGGCGCATCGCGTCGTACAGCGGCGAGGTCGTCAGTAGCGGCGGAGGGGTCTCCATCACCCAGGCGCGCATCGCCCACCAACGACCTTTTGCGTAGAGCGCAGGATGGTGGGTGATGACCCACCGCGCATCGTCGCCGGCGATGTCGAAGATCGGCAGGTAGCACTCGGCGTTGAAGTTTGGCAACGAGTCGATCCCCAGGCGAGTCGTCTTGGAGTTCGCCGGGTGACTGTGCTTGGTGACGCAGTCACCCACGTACGGCTCGTAGCCGCTGTACGAGACGAAGCCGCTGGGGTATGCCGCGGTGATCTCCGATATGTCGCCGGCGGCAGCCCACTTCGCCAGTTGAGCGTCGCTGGCAACCGGCACGACCGCGCGCTGCAGGTTCATACCGAACCAACTCGACAACGTCGGCCGATCGAACATCACCTGGTTCTTCACCATCCACCCGCCGACCAGCAGCAGCGGTATCAGCGCCGCACAGACGACCGCGCGGACGTCGACGGTCCGGCGCACCACCCACCACGAAACCAGCAGCAGGATCACCAGCCACGCCGGGTGGAAGACGGTGCGGGTCATCACCACAGCGGTCGCGACGGCGGCCAGGCTGATCAATGTGAAGCGCGGCGACCGTGGTCGGATCACGACCAGCCACAACACTGCAACGAGCCCGCACGTCGTCGGGATCTCGTACGTCGGTGTGAAGGCGCCGGCCGTCACCTGCGGATCCAGCATGGCGACCACGGCGATGGCGACGGCGACCACCGGGCGGCCGAACAGCCGCGCCAGCAGCGATGCCAGCATCGCTACGGCCAACACTGCGAACGTGAACTGCACGAGTTGCAGGCTGATCGAGTCAGGGATCGGGGACCAGGCCAGAACGCCGCCGACGATCAGGTTCCACAGTGGCGGCTGGATGTGCAGGTGCCACACGCTGCCGATCGGGTCGGCGCGCAACGTCTCGGTCGGGATCAGTTGCCAGGCGATGTCGAGGTACTGCGTCGAGAACCGTTGGCCGGTGGCGCACAGCAACAGGTAGACAGCGGTCCATGCGCCGGCAGCGGCGACTGCGGGCCTGGCGACGAGACGCTTCATCTGTGGTCGGCCGACAGCTCGCGGCGGGCGATGAGCCGCTTGATGTTGTCGACGTGCCGCACGAACACCAGGGCGCACAACCCGACGACACAGCCGATCTCCCACACCGGCACGCCGGCGATCGCCAGGGCGATCGGCAACGCGAGCGTGATCAGCAGCGACGCCAGCGACGCCTTGCCGGTGGCCTTGCGGGCCACGATCCAGATCGCCAGCAGTGCCAGCGACGGCAACGGGTGGAGGGCCAGCATCGCCCCGGCCATCGTTGCAACCCCTTTGCCGCCACGGAACCTACGGGTCGCCGGGAACATGTGGCCCAGCACCGCGGCCGACACCAAGATGTATGCACCGGGACGCGTGTCGAGCGACATCCCGACGAGCGCTGGGAGCGCGCCCTTCAAGGCGTCGAGCGCGAAGACGAGCGCTCCCCAACGGGCGCCGAGGACGCGGGCGACGTTGGACGCGCCAGGGTTGCCGGAGCCTTGCGTGAGGATGTCGACGCCCCGAGATCGAGCGACCATCACGGCGCTCGGAAACGTGCCGAGCAGGTATGCCAACGGGATGAACGCGAGTGCGGCAACGATCCGCCAACCTTAGGGCCGCCCGAACTTTGTCGCTGGGAGCGGGCTCAGCGCCTGGTGAGCGACAGAGCTCGGGGCCGCGAGTGGTCGAGCGACGGGCGTGGGGTCAGCTCGACCTGAACCGCACCCAACGTCACGTCGGCGGCGCCGTGCACGCACTCCGGATCCGGCCCGTCCAACGGCAGGCCGGTGAAGAACTTGGCTGCCATGCACCCGCCCTGGCAGGCGTCGTAGCTGCCGCAACTGGCACACGCCCCGGCCGACTGGGGCTCGCGAAGTTCGATGAACAGATCGCTGTGCTTCCAGACCTGGGCGAACCCGCCGGCATCGCGGACCGACCCGGCCTTGAACTGATCATGGATCACGAACGGGCAGGCGTACACATCGCCGATCGGGTCGATGAGGCACACGACCCGGCCCGCGCCGCACATGTTGAGACCGGGAAGGCTCTCCCCCAAGGCGTTGAGATGGAAGAAGGAATCGCCGGTCAGCACCGTGTCGCCTTCGGCGAGCAGCCAGTCGTAGATCTGTCGTTGCTGGGCGTTGGTCGGGTGCAGGTCGTGCCAGGTGTCGACGCCTCTTCCGCTGGGCCGCAACCGGGTGATGCGCAGTTGTGCGCCGTAGGAATCCGCCAGCGCTTTGAACCGGTCGAGCTGGTCGACGTTGTGCCGGGTGACGACCACGCTGATCTTGAACGGCCCGAAATCGGCGGCTGCAAGGTTGTCCATGGCCCGGCGCGCTACCGCGTACGAGCCGTCGCCGCGCAACGGATCGTTGGTGGCAGCATCGATCCCGTCGAGTGAGATCTGGATGTCGAGGTAGTCCATAGCCGCCAGGCGTCGAGCGTTGGCGACGTCGACGTACGTACCGTTGGTCGAGAACTTGACGCCGATGCCGTTGTTGCCGCTGATCGGGTTGATCGCGTAATCGACCAGCTCGAAGAAATCGCGTCGAACCATCGGCTCGCCGCCGCCGATGTTGATGTAGAAGACCTGAAGGGCGCGGAGCTCGTCGAGCACCCGCTTTGCCTCGGCCGTCGTCAGTTCACGTGGGTCCCGCCGCCCGCTCGACGACAAGCAGTGCACGCATTGCAGGTTGCATGCGTAGGTCAGCTCCCACGTCAGGCAGATTGGGGCATCGAGCCCGCCCTTCAGTTGCTCAACCAGCGACTGGGCGCTCACGCACGATCTCCGATTCGTTGAGGGACGCGAATGCCTTGGCGAACGAGGGCCAGCGCGCTTCGGCGATGCCGCAAGCTGTGAGCGCCGCCGAGAGTGACGGGTGTTGGCCGAGTTGGCGCGCGACAGCGACGACATCGAGGTGCTTCATGAACACCAGACGCCGCGTGCCGTAGTGGTAGGCGAGCGCGCCGAACGGTTCAGGGCGTAAGGCGACCTGCGGGTCGAGCTCCAACGGTGTGTCGAGCAGCGACGGCAAGATCAGTACACGCCACACATGCCGTCGATCGAGATCTCCTCGATCAGCAGCTCTTCTTCGATCTCGGCCTCGTCCGCGCCGACTTCGATGATGTCTTCGTTCTCCATGCGGCGAGCGTAGTGGGTGGCCCTCAGGGGCCGGCAGTAGGAGCCCTCATCCCGTGCAGATAGGGTTACCGACCCCGTGGACGCCGACCTCTTCCCCGAACTTGCGGCCGAACGCGACCACCTGACGTTCGCCCGGCGATGCCGCGACGCGATGATCCGACGCTTTCGCGCCGTCGACCCGTCGGCCTCGGCCGACGGGATCACTGCGGAGTACGTCGAGGTGACGGTTGCCGAGGCGCTGGAGGATTTGCACAGTCCCGGCGCCGGCGACTTCTTCGGGCGCATCATCGACGAGCACGCCGACAGTTGGTACATCGGCCGCAGGCACATCGAGAACGACAGCCACGACCCGGTCGTCGTCGACTGGCGAGCACCCATCGCTGCGCCGTTCTACCGGGCTACCGGTGTCGATCCGCTCGGCCTCAGCCACCGTCGCCGGTTCACGATGGTCGACGGCGAGATCTCGGCGTACCTCGACGAGCAGCTCGACGATCCCGATTCGGTGGCTGCGACCGGCGTACCCGACCCGGTGCTCGCCGAGATCGGGGCCGCTCGCACTGGTGCGATGCGCGAGATCGTCGCCACCATCCAAGCCGAACAAGACGTGGTGATCCGCGCTCCGTTGGATCAATGCCTGGTCGTGCAAGGTGGCCCCGGAACCGGCAAGACCGCGGTCGGCCTGCACCGCGCCGCGTACCTGCTGTTCGAACATCGGCGACGGCTTGCCCGCAACGGTGTGCTGGTCGTCGGCCCCAACACGGTCTTCCTCGACTACATCGCCAACGTGCTGCCCTCGCTCGGCGAGCGTTTGGTGCAACAGCGCACCGCCCTCGACATCTGCGTTCCGAAGGTCGAGATCACCAGCACCGACGACGACGCGGCACGACGGTGGAAAGGTGCGCCGGAGATGCTCGACCGCCTCGCCGAGGCAAGTGTGGCCCACGTCGTTCGGCCGACCGTTGACCTGCGAATGCCGATCGGGGCGCGCACGTTGACGGTCGAGGCCGGCGAGTTCGCCGGCTGGGTGGACGAGGCGCTGCACGGTGTCACGCCTGTCAACAAACGCAGAGAAGGATTGAAGGGCCTCGTGCAACGCGAATTGATGCGTCGCACGGACCGTGACGACATCTGGCAACGCTCGCCCGAGCTGCGCGCTGCAGTTGCGAAGGCCTGGCCGACGCAACAACCAATCCGGCTGGTCGACAAGCTGCTGCCAGGCCCATCGGGTAAGCGTCGCCGGTGGACCGTTGCCGATCAGTTCTTGGTCGACGAGGCCAACTCGATGCTCAACGGCACCCCGTTCACGTTCGGTCATGTCATCGTCGACGAGGCCCAGGATCACTCAGCGGTGTCGCTGCGGGTCATCGGCCGCCGCAGCCCTCAGGGCTCGATGACGATCATGGGCGACCTCGCCCAGTCGACCACGCCCGCGGGCCAGCAGGATTGGAACGTGGCGTTGACCCACATCCGTGCGGACGCGGCCTCAGTCGCCGTGCTGACCATCGGCTATCGCGTGCCCGGCCCGATCCTCGATGCCGCCAACCGATTGCTGCCCTTCACGGACGTTTCGAGCGAGCCGAGCCGCAGCGTGCGGTTGGGGGGAGCGCCGCCCGTCGTGCGGGTCGTTTCGACGCACGAACTGATGGACGCAGTGGCCGCCGAGGTCGCCGACGTGCGGCACCGCCATCACAACACCGGTGTGGTGGCGCCGGCAGCACTTCACGAGGGGATCGCCGTGGCGTTGGCTTCTCGTGGCCTACTGCGTGTGGATCATGTGCACGACCTGGCATATGGCGACGTGCCCGTGTTCACCCCCGAGGCGGTGAAGGGCCTGGAGTTCGACGGTGTCGTGGTGGTCAACGCTCACCAGATCTTCGACGGTTCGGCGCTCGGGGCACGACTGCTGTACGTCGCCATGACGCGTGCCGTGCAGGTGTTGCACCTCATCGGCGACGCTCCGCCGCCGCCCGAGCTGCAACTGCCGGCGTAGGTTCGCAGCTCAGGCCGCGAAGACCGAGGCACCGCGCAGCACGTCGATGGCCAGATCCGTCGGGCCCTCGATTTCGGCGTCGAGATCGGCCGGCAGGATTCGCTGTGCGGCGAGTCGGCAGAACTCGAGGGCGTCGGCGACGATGGTGACCGCCGGCTCGCCTGCATTGCTGCCGACGTACAACGGCTGATGCCAGACGCCTCCACCGAGGCCGGTCAACACGAGCCTCGCTGTGCGATCCCCACCGTCGACGTTGCCCAAGAGCATCCCGAACGGTATGGCTCGGACCGCAGTCGTGGTCATGAGGTGCAACCGCTCGGCGTCGAGCGGCGGAGGATCGCGTCGCAGCGTTCGGGAAAGGTCTTCGAGGTGAGTCCACACCTCGAAGACCCGAACGACGAGCATCGTCGAGACGCGGGTGTCGAGCATGTGGAACTTGATCGGTTCGGCGAGCTGGTCGGGCCCGAGCGACTCGACGTGCGCACATACCGCCGCAGACACCTCCAGCCACTTGGCGACCATGGAGTCGAAGTCGGCCCGCACAGAGCCGCGCACGGCGGCCTCGGTCATGGCGAGATGGTCGTCCTCCAACGAATCGTCGATGTCGTGCGCCCACAAGCCGAGCTGCCGGCCGAAGTAGAGGTCGATCTCCAGCAGGTGCGCAACCAGTTGGGTCACGCTCCAACCGTACGGTTCGACGATGGCCGAACCCGGGGCGTCGGCAAGGAGGGCCTTGAACTCGTCGATGGTCTGCAAGAACGCCACCTTGGCCGCAGCTCTCTTGCCGCCGCCGAGGGCATCGATGGCCCGCCCACTCGGGCGGGTCGCCGTCGCGGCAACGACGACGGCCGGGCCGAGCGCTGCCGGCGGAGCAGCAGCCGTGGCCTCTGCCAGCAAACCGAGGATCTCCTCGTCGGGTTTCACGTCAGGCCTTCGAGCAGAGCGCCCAGCTTCGTGAGGCCCAGTCGCAGGCGCGATTTCGCGGTGCCCTCCGGGATCCCCAACCGCTCGGCCACCTGCCGGAAGGTACATCCGCCGAAGTACGCCAGCATGACAGCCTCCCGTTGTTGTTGAGGTAGCGACGAGACCGCAGCGCGCACCCGCTCGGCGGTCTGGGAACGCTCGAGGCCATCGCCGACCTCGAGCAGATCGAGGTTCGTGACGTCGCCGCCGACCCGGTCTTCGCGGGCCGTGCGACGAGTGTCGCGACGCACTTCGTCGACCGAGCGGCGATGTGTGACAGCGCCCAGGAACGCCCGCAAGGTACCTCGCTCGGCGTCGAATCGATCGGGGTTCTGCCACAGGTAGACGAACACTTCCTGGGTGATCTCCTCCGCATGCGCGGTCGACGCCGTGACACGCCGGGCAAGGCCGTACACCAACGGCGAGTATCTCTCGTAGATCATCTGCAGGGCTCGATCGTCACCGACGGCGATGCGCGCGACGAGGCTCCCGTCCGTGGGTCCGCTCGGTGACACCGTGTTCACGAGCGGAACGATAGCGATCGTGGTCGAGGAGTCGACCCCGTCAGTCGAGAGCGAGCTCGGCGAGGGCGCCGAGAGTTTGGCGCGCCGCAGCGGCATCACCGGTGATATCGGCCTGAAGATCGTCTATCGTCATCCGGTTTGCCGCTCGCCGGCAGAACGCTGTGGCGTCGACGGCAATGGTGGCGACCTCGTCTCCCGATGCCGGCCAGACGCCGCCGCCCGGCCCCGTCAGCACGATGCGCAGGCGGTCGCCACCCATGCGCCCGACGAGGGGCATCACAGTTCGGGTCATCATCCACAATCGGTCGGCGTCGGGCTCGACGCGAGCGAGGCCGACCGCAGCGCGCAGATCGTTGTCGTGTGTCCACAGCTCGAACACGCGGAACATCAGGATGAACCGGATGTCTCCCTCGATCGTCCCGAATCGTGACGGTGCCGCGAGTCCGGCCGAGTCGAGTTGGGACAGGTGATCGATGAGCACGGCGCTGACACGAGCGAACTGCGATGCTGCCTCGATCGGAGTGGTCGCCGCACCATCGGCGATCGCCTGGCGCGTCGACTCGACGTGGTCGGTCGACGTCGCTGCCGTGGCCTGCAACCCGAGCTCGGCCGCCATCGACAGCTGTGTGCCGATGAGGTGCCCGACGAGCTGGCCGACGTTCAAGCCGTTGACACACCGACGCTTCCAGTCGGAGGTTCGAAGTTGTTCGACCGTGCGATGGACGTCGTCGATGGCGCGGGCGAAGGCGGAGACCTCGGTATCGATCGGCGGCGACTGCAGCGGCTGCGCCGCGCGGGCCGCGAGCGCGGCGGCGAACACGGCGGCCGCGTCGTTGGACGGCGCCTGCTCGGTGAGCGATGCAAGGAGTGCACCTATTTCGGGGGAAAGTTCGTCGCTTGTCACGGGGTGCTTTCAGAGAATCCGACAGATGTATTCGTCGCCGGATCTTAAGCGGATCACAGGGTTCACCGGCGTGTCGTGGGACCCGCAGTGGAGTGCGTGGCGCCCACCCGGGTGCGCCGTCGAACTCCACAGGACGTTCGCGACCTGAGCTATCCGGGACGCAGCGCCTTGCCGCGCCGGTTCAGCAGCACGAAGCCGAGCAGGCCGAGGAGCACCAGCCCCATACCGGTGAACTGCCATCCGTTGAGGACCTCGTCGAGCAACAGGAACGACCACAACGCGGCGAGCGCCGGCTGGGCGATCTGGGCGATGCCGATGGTACCGATCGGAATGGTGCCCTGAGCGAGGACCATCAACCCGTGCGCGAGCACGCCGGTCATCATCGTCAGCAGCACGATGTACAGCCAGCCGTGAACGGTGATCGACAGCATGTGGCCGTGCAGCACGGCCAGCGGAAACGAGGCGACCGTGGCAACCGGTGTCATCGCCGCCATGTAGCTGACGACATCCATCTCGCCGCGCACCCGCCTGGTACCCGAGATGTAGCCGGCCCACGACAACAGCGCCAACACGCCGAACAGGCAGCCACGGATCGAAGCATCGCCACTGGCAGGTGCGGCAAACAACACCATGGCCACGCCACCGACGGCGAACAGGGCGAAGAACAGCGCCCGCTGATTGAGCCTTTCACCGAAGTACCGCGCTCCGATCGGCACGACGATGAACGGTGTCATCGCCGAGATCATCTCCGTGTTGGCGACCGAGTTGTGTGTTGCACCGAGGTAGAAGAACGCGATGTCGAGACCGAAGAACACGCCGGGCAACGCGGCGAGTCGGATGTTGTGCAGGCTCGGTCTCCGGCCGGTCGCCAGCAGGAGCAGGTTCCACACAGCAGAGGTGATCACCATTCGCCAGAACGCCACCAACTCGGCCGGTGTGGCTGCCCGCTTCACCAGCGTCGAGGCGAACGAGAAGATCGTGATCGTGACCGCGACGGCGAGGGCGCCGATCAGCTTCTGCCTCCTGCGGCGATGGGCCGCTCGACTCAGATCGCCTTGCGATTGATGCAGGTCCTGGTCGGTCACGTGGCACTTTCGGGTGATGAGGGCGCCCGTATCCTCGCCCACTCGAAGGTGGATCTGCCATTTCTCACGGATGTTGCATGGGCGCGCCTTGCCGGTATGGTCGGCGGCACAGAAGTACGGAGATGGGGGTTCTGCTGTGAAGACCAAAGCTGCGATCTTGTGGGAGCGAAACACGCCGTGGAGCGTCGAGGAGATCGAGCTCGACCCGCCCAAGGCCGGCGAGGTCCTGGTCGAGCTGGCCGCCAGCGGGATGTGCCGCAGCGACGAGCACGTCATGACCGGCGACCTCGCCGGTGTTACCGGCGAGCCGCCGTGCATCGGCGGTCACGAGGGTGCGGGCGTGGTCATGGAGGTCGGCCCGGGTGTCACTGCGCTGGAGGTCGGCGACCACGTGGTGTTCTCGTTCCTGCCGGCCTGTGGGCGTTGCCCGAGCTGTGCATCAGGTCACTCCAACCTCTGCGATCTCGGCAACACCACTGCCAGCGGCATGCAGTTGTCTGACGGCACCACTCGCCATCACGCCCGCGGTCAGGATCTCCGCTTGGCCATCGGTGGCCTCGGCACGTTCGCGTATCACACCGTTGTGAACGAGGCCAGCTGCGTCAAGATCGAGAAGGAGTGGCCGCTCGACAAGGCCTGCCTACTGGGTTGCGGCGTGGTCACCGGCTGGGGCTCGGCGATCTACGCCGCACAGGTGGGACCAGGCGACATGGTCGCCGTCGTCGGTGCCGGTGGCATCGGCTCCAACGCCATCCAAGCGGCGAGGCGTGCCGGGGCGCGCGTGATCGCGGCGATCGATCCCATCGAGTTCAAGCGCGAGAAGGCGATGGAGTTCGGCGCCACGCACACGTACGCCTCGATCACCGATGCGCTCGGCGACCTGGCCACGAGCACTTGGAACCGTGGCTTCAACAAGGTGATCATGACGATGGACGTCGGCAACGGGGAAGTGCTCGGCCAGGCGTTCTGGCTGGCCAGCAAGGGCAGCAAGATCGTCATCACCAACATCCACCCGATCTCCGAGCAGACCATCTCGATCCCCGCTCTCCTGCTGACGCTGCAGGAGAAGCAGCTGATCGGCTCGCTCTTCGGGTCCGCCAACATGCGCAAGGACATCCCGATGCTCATGGAGCTGTACACGCAGGGTCAGCTCGACCTCGACGGCCTCATCACGCGCACGTATCCGCTCGAGGGCATCAACGACGGCTACGCCGACCTGCATGCCGGCAAGAACATCCGCGGCGTCCTGGTGTACAAGTGAGCCGCGCCAGGCCAACCGATGGCTGATGCCGCCGCGCTGGTCCAGCGAGTGCTGGGCCGCGTCGTCGGCCGCGAACGCGAAGTCGAGTTGGTCGTCGCCGCTCTTGCCGCGGATCGCCACGTGCTGCTCGAGGGCCCGCCGGGCACAGGGAAGAGCACCCTGCTGCGCGCAGTCGCCGACGAGCTCGGGTTCGGCTTCGAGTTCGTGGAGGGAAACGCCGAGTTGACGCCGGCACGCCTGATCGGCCACTTCGATCCCGCCAGGGTCCTGGCTGACGGCTACGACCCCGATGTGTTCGTCGACGGCCCGCTCGTGTCGGCGATGCGCGATGGGTCGTTGTTGTACATCGAGGAGATCAACCGGATTCCCGAAGAGACGCTCAACGTGTTGATCACCGTCATGAGCGAGCGCGAGCTGCATGTGCCGCGCCTCGGCCGCGTCGTCGCCGGGCCTGGGTTCCGGTTGGTGGCGGCGATGAACCCGTTCGACGCCATCGGCACGGCGCGCATCAGCAGCGCCATCTACGACCGCGTCTGCCGCCTCTCGGTCGACTACCAGTCGGCCGACGACGAACAGTCGATCGTGTCGCGCCTCGTCGATCCGAGGCCCGACGCAGCTTGGCTTGCGAAGATCGTGGAGGTCGTCAGGCTCACCCGCACCCACGCAGACGTGCGCATCGGCTCGTCGGTGCGCGGCGCCATCGACATCGCTGCGGTGGCTGCATCACTGGCGCCGTTGCGGCACTCGTCGCCGACCTCGTTCGACGTCGGTCTCGACAGTGCGATCGTTGCGTTGTCCGGTCGGTTGCGGCTGCGCGAAGGATTGACGCGCAACGCCGAGTCGATCGTGACCGAGCTGTGGTACCAAGTCTTCGCCGAGCGGGAGATGGACCCGTCGGGAAAAGAGATGGCCCCTCTGGGGGCGCCGCTCCCAGTCCCCTAGCCAGTGAGGGCGACGAGGCCGACGCCGTGATCGCACAGGCCGGGCGGCGCACGACGTCGCGGCGCGAGCTGGCCCGTAGTCCGAGATTCGGACAGGTCTCACCCGAGGTCGGCGAGCTCGACGAGGACGCAGTTCAGCAGGGGTTTGCCGACGACCCCGACGAGATGTTGGCCTTGCTGGCCGACCTCGCTGCAGCGACCGACCGACGACTGCGCGACCTTGTCCGTCGTCTGGCCGGCGGGTTGTTCCTCGAGCTCGCCCGCCGGGGGCCGGCGGCGCGGCGGGGTATCGGCAAGATCACGGAGCAGCCGTATCGACCCGACGGCGGCGACCTCGACTTCGACGCCAGCTTCGACACCATCGCCGAGGCGGTCGCCGGCGGCGTCGCCCTCGATGCCGAACGACTGCGACTCCGATCGTGGGGCACCCCGGACACCGCGCTGTGCCTGCTGATCGATCGCAGCGGATCCATGGGTGGCAAGCCGTTGGCCACAGCAGCCATCGCGGCCGCGGTGGTGGCGATGCGCAACCCAACGTGTTACGGCGTGCTGGCCTTTGCCAAGGATGTGGTCGCAGTGAAGAGCCAGAATGGCGACAAGCCCAGCGCGCAGGTCGTCACCGACGTGTTGTCGCTTCGCGGGCACGGAACCACCAACCTGGCCGGCGCCCTACGAGCGGCAGCCGATCAGTTGCAGCGCAGCCGGGCGACCCGCAAGATCGCGATTCTGTTGAGCGATTGCCGGGCGACCGTAGACGGCGATGTCGCCGCCGCTGCGGCGGCGCTGCCGGAGCTGGTCATCATCGCCCCCCAGGAGGATGCCGACGAGGCGATGAAGTTCGCAGCTTGTTGTGGGGCGCGGATCGCGACCGTGGGCGGGCCATCGAGTGCGGTCGAAGCGTTGTCGTCGGTGCTCGACCGCTAGGCGGTGGATGTCAACACTCGACGGCCGCGTCGGGGACGATGGCGGTCTTGGGGATGTTCGACAACGGTGCGGTGTCGCCCGTTGCAGCGAGCGTGGTGTCGGTCGGTGCCGAGCTCGACGGTGCGACCGACGTGACCGCGGGCGGCACGGGCGACTTCACGGTCGTGGCCGTGTGCGGGAGCGACGATGTGGTGGCGGCGTCTTCGAAGTGCTGCTCGGGAGCGTCTGCCAGCGGTGCGACACCACGGAAGATGTCGAGGATCGCCTGCATGTTCTTCGAGTCCTTGTG
>JBDTYA010000237.1:0-7356 GCA_040005915.1 Ilumatobacteraceae bacterium | reverse complement strand
TCGACGATGAAGTAGTAGCCGTCGTCATCGACCCGGGCCAGGTCGCCGGTGTGGAACCATCCGTCGACCATCGCCTGTGCCGTGGCATCGGGACTGCGCCAATAGCCCTTCATCACGTTGTCGCCTCTGATCACGATCTCGCCGATGTCGCCGACGCGCACGTCGTCGCTGTTGTGCTTGTCGACCAGCTTCATCTCCACATCGCGAACGGGCGTGCCGATCGACCCCGGCTTGCGCGGCTTGTCCGGATGGTTGAACGAGGCCACCGGAGAGGTCTCCGACAGGCCATATCCCTCGATGATCACGCATCCGAACTGCTTCTCGAAGTTGCGCATCACCTCCAGCGGCAACGCCGCGCCGCCCGACACGCACAGCTCCAGCGAGGACACATCGAATGTCGCCGCCTTCGGATGATGGAGCATGGCCGTGTACATCGTCGGCACTCCTTCGAAGACGGTGACCTTGTCGCGCTCGATGATCTGCAGCGCTCGCTCCGGGTCGAACCGTGGGATCAGGGTGAGGCAGGCACCGAGCAGCACGCTGACGTTGAGCCCGCAGGTTTGGCCGAACGCATGGAACAGCGGCAGCGCACCGAGGATGACGGCGCACTCGTCCTTGCCGAACAGTTCGGCCGTCACGATCGTGTTGCTGATGAGGTTGGCGTGGGTGAGCTCTGCCCCCTTGGGGGTACCGGTCGTGCCCGACGTGTACAGGATCACGGCCGTGTCGCCCGGCGACCGATCGACCACGACGAAGCGTGGCTCGATGGCTGCCACCGCATCATCGAATGCCGGCGTACCCACCACGACGCAAGTTGCCCCGGCTTCGAGGGCGCCCGCTGCGGCCATCTCGGCGAACTGGGGCCAGGCCAACAGGACCTTGGCTCCGGAGTCGGCCAGGTGGAAATGCACCTCGCGGTCCTTGAGCAGCACGTTCATAGGAACCACGACAGCGCCGGAGCGCAGGATTCCGTAGTAGCAGGCAGCGAACTGGACGACGTTGGGCAGCATGAGCCCGACCCGGTCGCCCGGGACGACGCCGAGCCCGGCGAGATAGCCGGCAACCTGAGCGCTGGTGCGGTCGAGGTCGGCATAGCTGACCACCCGGTCGTCGAGCCGTATGGCCAGGCGGTTCGGTGTGCGAGCGGCGGTCGCGGTCAGATTGCCGGCCAGGTTCGCGTGTAGCGATTCGCTGCGGGTCGACGAGTCTTTCAGCAGGACGGTCACGAGGTTCTCCTCTTGATAAGGAGACGTCGGGCCCGTTTGGGCGACGGCACGTTGCACGGTCGTCCTTGGCGATCAGAACGTCTCTCGATCTACGACCCACCGTACGGAGCAGTTCCCGATCTGACCAGGGTCGTATGACAGGACTTCATCTGCGGTGACGACAGCACGAGCGGCAGCCCCGACGCCGGAGACCTGTGGTCGCGCCACCGCAGGCAGGGTCGCTCGGCGAGCGAGTCAGATCCGAAGCACGAGGAGGGCTATGTCGTCACTACGTCGTTCGAGCGGAAGAACGGCCGTCAGCTCGGCCTCGAGGCTGTCGGCCAGTGCTTGGGCCGTAGAGCCTTGGGATGCGGCGTGTGCCACGAGCGCGAGGAGATCTTGCTCTTCGATTCCGTATGGCGGTTGTACATCCGTGACGCCATCGGTGTAGAGCACGACGGCGTCGCCTGGGGCTAGTTCCACGGTCGACGCTGTCACGTCGATGTTGTCGTACACACCGATGAGGGTGCCGTGTTCGCCGTGGAACTCGGCCGACCCATCGGCGCGCGTGACGACGGGACATGGATGTCCTGCGCACGCGAACGTAAACGTCGCGCCGTTGCGGTGCGGTCGCAGCGTGCCGTACACGACAGTGCAGAACCGGTCGGTGCTTCGTGCCCGCATGGCCCGGTTGAGGTTTTGCAGGACGGTGACTTCGTCGTCGCCGTGCCACACCGCACTGGCGATGGTGTGCCTGGCGAGGCCGGTGACCGCAGCAGCGATCGGGCCGGTTCCGCACACGTCGCCGATCACGATCGCCCATTCGTCGCCGGAGGCGGGAAAGACGTCATAGAAGTCGCCACCGACCTCGACTCCCTGCCCGGTTGCCCAATATCTCACAGCGATATCGACGCCCGTGATCTGCGGGAGGTGGTCCGGAAGCAGGCTTGCCTGCAATGTGGAAGCAATCGACCGCTGGGCGTCTCGGAGGCGCATGTTGTCGATGCTCGAGGCCAACCGTGAGGCGATGGCGTTGGCGAGTGTGAGATCGTCGTGGTTGTAGCGACGTCGGGAGTTCGTCATGAGCAGTTGCAGACCGCCGAGGACACGGCCGCGTTTGACGATCGGCACTGCAATAGAACTCCTCAGCGCGAGTTCTCGCACCACGTCTCGCTCGTCATCGCTCACTTCGAGGTGCTCGACGAGGGCGTCGTCGATATCCGGATAGAACTCGCCGATGCCGGTTCGAATCACGTGCGCCATACCTGTGGCGGCGTCGGGATCGTACGGGAACTTCTTCTGGAGGTCGTGTGCATAGCTGACCATTGCGGGATCCAAGTGCGCGATGACTACGTCGGGCAGACGGGAGCCGTCGTCGGGCAACAGGTGTATCGAACACCAGTCCCCCAACCCTTGCACGGCGACGTTCGCCACGTTGGCGATCATCTCACCCACCTCGGCCGCTGCTGCGATCGCGTCGTTGATGTCGCCGAGGAACTGCAGTCGCTGGCGATGGATCCGTTCCTGTTCGGCCGCCTCGAGCGCGGCGGCCATCGAGGACACACGTTCGTTGCGGGCCAGGACTTGTTCGGTGACGTCGCGCGTGCATCCGATGGTGCCTGTCGCGTTTCCGGACCCGTCGAGTGTGACCTGTCCGGCTCCTTGTAACCATCGAACCGTGCCGTCAGGCCAGACGACGCGGTGCTCGATCGTGTATCGCTGCTTCAGCGCAACGGCTTCGTCGACATGGCGAATCACGTCCGAGCGATCGTCGGGATGCAACATCGAGACCCACGTGTCGTAGGTCCCGTCGAACTCTCCCTGGGCGAGGCCGAAAAGCGCTTCGAGCCGCGCGTCCCACCGGGTTTCGCCGGTCGCCATGTCCCACCGGAACGTTCCTAGCTCTCCCGCGTCGAGTGCCAGTAGAAGATGTTCCGTCAGGTCCGCAGCACGTTGCTCGAAGACACGCAGCTCAGACACATCCTCGGAAGAACCGACAATCGCCACCGTCGCACCGGTTTCATCGTGCAGCGGGCGGTCGGTCACCCAGACGCGAACCGCCTCGCCGTCACGACGCAGCACGGTGAAGTCGCCCGACCACACTTCACCGGTGCCAACCGCATCCATGATTTCCTGCGCCCGATCTCGGTCAGGGAGCGCAACCAACACGTCGGACACCAACCGACCGATGACCTCGTCCGCTTGCCACCCGTACAGGAGCTCCGCCTGCCGATTCCAAACTTTGATGCAACCGTTCGCATCCGTGACCACGATCGCACGCGGCAACGCGTCGAGCACCGCGTACAGGTCGATCGGCTCGCGTGTCGACGATCCACTGCCTACCACGGTCCTCCACCTTCCCCATTTGTCAAGAGCTGAACCTTACGTTCTCCGGGCGCTCGGCCCTTCAGAGCCGCCGTCGACCGGGTTGTGGCTGCTCGCCGCGGGCCCGCCACGAGCACGCCGCCAGTGCTTTCCGGGTGGACGATTGCGAGTCCGTGCGTCGTCGACGACAGCAAGCGCAGGGCGCCAGCGGTGCGGCTCGATCGATCGGTGGGACCCCATGGAAGCGGATCGATCCAGTTCGAATCCGCAGGCCCCCGCCGACGACGCCGTGGCTCGCTCGAAGTCGCGATCTACGGTGCGTTGGCGGTTCGTGCGGCGACGACGAGCCCGGCGTCCCAGCCGGGGGCGCGGCCGCCGTTGGGTGGCGCAAGGTTGGTGGTGTCGACCCCGTTTCGGCGGAGGATCCACGACGTGACGGAGTTCGAGTTCCACATCTCGCCGGCCTCGAGGTCGTCGCGACCCCATACTGGCGTCGGCACCGTCGGGACGAGGTCGAGGAGCCGTCGTGCGTCGCTGGACGCGAGTTGCAGGATCGTGGAGCCGATGGCGTTGTCGCCGTCGGGGATCACACCGTCGTGCCAGCGGTGGATCTCGTAGCGGAAGACCCGGAGGTTGCCGAGCCATGCCGAGCCGACCGCGCCTTGGGCGACCACGCCGCGTTGGTCGCCGTGTCGGTCGGGGACGGGTGTCATCTCGATCACGTAGCGGCCGGCGGGAACGGTCACGACGAGCGCCGAGTGGTAGAGGTTGCAGGCCGGGCGGTGTTGAACGAATGCGGTCAGCGCTTCGAAGGCGCGGCCGCTGAGGCGCACGATGTTCTGGCCGGCCCCGAGCGGGATCCACAACAGCTCGACCGTGCAAATCTCCTGCGACACCGCATCAGTGATCGGATCATCGATAGAACCGATGATCGACTCATGCACCGCGACGCCTCAACAAGAAGTTGGCGACGAGGATCAGCACCACGGTCCACAGAGACATCACGCGAAACCACTGCCATGGCGCCACGAGCGCCGGACCCATCCGAATACCGCCTTGATCGGTGCTGTCAGTTTCGACCGCCAGCAGCGATGTTCGAGTGACGGGCGCCAGGCCGAGAGTCACCGTCATGACGGTGCAGTCGCGGCAGCCGGCTCTACGGTGGGGCTCGACGCCGCGGTGAGTTCCGCGGCAATTGTTTGGGCCCATGATCGGATCTCGCCCCATTGGCGCGCGTCTCCGTAGGGGGCGTGAACGACTCGAACCGCAGCGCGCTCGACCAAGCTGAGGTCGGCTTTGTCGAGGCTGCCGGCGAAGACCCGGTGGTCCCTGGCGTGAACGTCGTCGGCGAAAGCGCGAACATCGGCGAGATCGTCCGACTGGTCCGACGCATCACTCAGGGGTCCGCTCGAGAACAGCCACAGCGGCATCTGCCCAAGCGACTCACGGTTCGCATTGAGGAAGGCCCGGGCGTCCTTCATCCAGCGCCCGACGTAGACGGCACTACCGATCACTGCGGCGTCGTAGCCGTCCAACGTGATGGTGCCCTCGTCGGCATCGACGATCGAAACGTCGAGACCGCTGTTGCGGAGTTCGTCGCCCACCGCCTCGGCGATGGTGCGGGTCGAACCATGCTTGGATCCAACGACGATGATGACGTTCATGGCTGCTCCCCTGCGTTCAACCGAACGAAGCGTTCAGCGAGGCTCAACGTATTGGCGGCACGAAACGGCGAGCAGGGCCAAACGTCATCTTCACTCCAGCAACCGGACTCGCGGCTCCACGGGTCGACCATTCACCGTCAGGCCCGTCGCCTCGTTTGACGGCGATCAGCCCGATATCCCAGGGATGACCGGTACGGCGTCAATGCCCATGGTCGACCCGGCGATCAGCGCGCGCACCTCGAGCAGTTCGGCGGCGATCGCGTGCAGTGAGCAGTTCTCCTGATCCATGTCTTCGGTGCCGCCGTCGCCGTGCACGTACTTCACGAACAGCTCGCAGCGCATGTTTAGCACTCTGACCTGGTGGAGCTGAGGGGAATCGAAACTCCTGAACCCTTCCATGTCATGGCCCAACGCCAACACGATGAAATGTAGTCACCCTGTCATCGAAATCGCGGATGCTGGTTACCCGCGATCTCGGCGTCGCGCAACGTCCTGAGCACCTCGGTATTCGAGCATCGGCGACACGGCCAAGAATCGCCCGTGGCTTCCGATCACTGCACGGCTTGAGGATGGTCTAGAAGGTGTCGAATGCGTTGACCTCGGGAGTGTTACTCGTCGCCCAGCAACGACCGCCCGTCGGGACCGGACTCCAATGCGTTCATCAGCACAGGCCGACCTGACTAGCGCCATACGTGGCTTGTTCGATGGTGAATTGCGAACCGTACTGCGACGAAAGCTGGTCGATCAGACTCTGGCAAGAGAAGCCCGAGAAGTCCAAGTAGTCCTGAGCTTGCTTCGCAGCCTGGGCATTCCAGTCCACGTTGAGACTGTCCACGGCGAAGGTGGCATCCTCGATTGGGAATTGGGAGCCGTACTCGGACGACAGTTGGTCGATCAAGCCCTGCCTCGAGAAAGCCGAAAAGTCGAGATAATTCTGAGCCGTGCGGACTGCGTTTTCCTGCGAGGCCGTCATCTCTGGCTTGGGAACGAACACGCCGCCGTAGCAGACCTGCGTACCCGTCGCGTCGAACTCGCCGTTGACACACACAGCCGTCGTTGGGGGCGGAACCGTGGTTGGTGCCTCGGTGGTGCTCGGCGGTTCGGTCACGGGCGGCGTGGTTGTCAGCGGCGTCGTCGCTGGAACAGTCGTCGCTGGAACAGTCGTCGCTGCAACGGTCGATGGCATCTGGGTCGTCGCAACATCCGTGGCCGAACCAGCGACAGGTTCAGCGCCATCCTGCTTCGGCTTGGCGGCACTTCCGATCGCACCAACGGTTAGTACGCCGACCGCGATCCAGGCCCACAGTGGCAGCTTGAACAACTTCCTCTTGAGCCAGGCAGCATGCGGAGTGCTCACTACCGGAACAAACTGGGTCGGCTGCTCGCTGGGGGGTGGTAACTGCGGTGACGGAAAGTCGTTGGTCATGGAGGCTCCTTGTGACTTACTCATGGTGGTGATCAGCAACGTCCTGCGTAAGGGCCGAACGACCTCTCGCTACGGTGCGGAGGCCACGATGTGCCTGAACATTGATGAGGTCGACCAACGGGTGATGAACGAATATCCGGATCATCGAGGTCGCGGGCGTACCGCGATCTTCATGGTGACCGCCTGACGCGTTGCTGACGCTGGCGTCACCCATCGTGGATCCTGGAGCCGTGGGCATTGAACTCGGGTCGATCCGTGACATCACTGCACGAGTCTGGGCCAATGACACTCGTAGACAGCGCCGCCCGATCCGCCACCCCGCCGATCGGCCCGCAGCGCCCGCGCCTTGCGAACGCCACCGCCGCGACGAAGATCCTCTGCATCGGCCGGCCGCGCTCTATCAGTTGATCTGGAACGGCGAGCTGACCCCAATCCACATAGATCGGAGCGTGCGGTTTCCTTTGGCGCAGCTAGAGGATTTCGTGAATGAACGCATGCTCCGTTCGCAATGGTCAAGCCACGCGAGTGGTCCAATACGTACTTCCCGTGGCGATCAGATCTACAGATCGGTGCGCCGGTTAGTTCAGACCGAGCACCGCGGCGAGTGCATCGTCGAGGGCCCAGATCTCTTCGACCGTTACGTGACCGACTCGCTTGCCCAAGCGTTGTACGTCGACGGCCCCGAGTTGCTCGACGAGAACCCGGGTTACAGCACCTCCGACCTCGATCTCAGGTC
>JBDTYA010000236.1:0-29769 GCA_040005915.1 Ilumatobacteraceae bacterium | reverse complement strand
CCGTGGCTCGACAACGACTTCGTGACCGAGCTCGGCGGACGTAAAGAGATGAGCGAGTTTCTCGTCGCCCACGACCTGCCGTACCGCGACAGCACCGAAAAGGCGTACTCCACCGACGCCAACATCTGGGGCGCGACTCACGAGGCGAAGTCGTTGGAAGAGCTCGGCACGTCGATGGACATCGTCGACCCCATCATGGGCGTGGCCCACTATCGGGACGAGGTGGCGATCACCACCGAGACGGTCACCATCGGCTACCACGAGGGCTGGCCGGTGACGATCAACGGCACGGAGTTCGCCTCGCAGATCGAGCTCGTCCAGGAGGCCAATGCCGTCGGCGGCCGTCACGGTCTGGGGATGAGCGATCAGATCGAGAATCGCATCATCGAGGCCAAGAGCCGCGGCATCTACGAAGGTCCCGGCCTGGCATTGCTGCACATCGGCTACGAGCGTCTCGTCACCGCGATCCACAACGAGAACACGATCGAGAACTACCGCACGATGGGCCGGCGACTCGGCCGCCTGCTCTACGAGGGGCGCTGGTTCGACCCGCAGAGCCTGATGCTCCGCGAGCCGTTGCTGCGGTGGGTCGGGGCGGCGGTGACGGGCGAGGTCACGCTGCGCCTACGGCGTGGCGACGACTACTCGATACTCGACACCACCGGCCCGCACCTCACCTATGCGCCCGAGCGGCTCAGCATGGAGAAGGTCGATGGCGCGGCGTTCGGGCCGCTCGACCGCATCGGCCAGCTGACGATGCGCAACCTCGACATCGACGACAGCCGCAGCAAGCTCGACGTCTACCGCAGTGCCGGCACGCTGACCGGCGGCGGGCTGATGGAGTTGAACGACGGCTCGACGGACGCGACTGGCTCGACCGACTCCAACTAGCTCTTCCGGCGACAGCTCAGGCGGCGAGCAGTTCGGCGATGATCGCAGCCAGCAGCCGGGCCCGATCGACCAACGTGTCGACCAGTACGAACTCGTGATCGGCGTGCGCGCCGCCACCGACGGCGCCGAGGCCGTCGAGAGTCGGCACACCGATTGCCGCAGTGAAGTTGCCGTCACTGCCGCCACCGACAGCGACCCCGCTGACCGCACCGAGCCCGGCGGTCGAGGCCGCGGATTGGGCGACCGCGAACAGGGTGGTCGACGCGGACTCGGGCATCGGCGGCCGCTCGAGGCCGCCCGACACCTCCACACCGGCGCCGGGAACGTCGCTCGACAGCGTCGCCATGAGATGTTCGACGCGCTCCTTCTCCCCCGCAACGTTGACGCGGGCATCGACACGAACCTTGGTCAACGCCGGCACGACGTTGTCGGCAGTGCCTGCGGTCGCGACGGTCGGCGTGACGGTGGTGCCCTTCTCGGGATCGCCGAAGGTGGCGATCCGGGTGATCAGTTGCGCAGCTGCGACGAGCGAGTTGATGCCCTTCTCGGGCTCGAGTCCGGCATGCGCAGCCTTCCCGTGAACGATCACCTCGAACGTGCCGGTGCCCTTGCGGGCGGTCTTCAACGCGCCACCGTCGGCACTCGGCTCCATCACCAGGACGGCGCCGCAGGCGAGTGCCCGTTCCTCGATCAGGTCTCGTGACGCCCTCGAGCCGACCTCCTCGTCGGAGGTGATCAACAGTTCGATCCCATCCAGGTCGTCGAGCTGCGAGAGCGCGTGCACGGCCAGCACGATGCCGGCCTTCATGTCGAACACCCCGGGACCGGTGGCCCGCCCATCGGTGACAGCGAACGGCCGTGCGTCGAGGGCTCCGATGGGGAAGACGGTGTCGTGATGGCCGACGATCAACACCTTCGACGACGGGCCGAAGCGGGCGTGCACATGCGGCCCGGCGACGCTTTCGACGATGTCGGCGCGATGCCCGAGCCTGCGCTCGATCACGTCGCCCACTGCGCTCGCCGAGCGGGTGATCGCCTCCACGTTGTGCGATGGCGACTCGATCGAGACGAGGTATTCGAGATCCGCCAACATCGACGCGAGTGAGAGCACGCCCCCATTGAAGCCCAGTGGAGTGTTTCGCGCCCACCTGGGTGCCTCGTGGCACTCCGCGCCCAGGCCGGGTGGCACCACCACTACCCGTTGCGCGGTGCGGCGTGATCGAATGGGTGGATGATCCGACGCGACGAGCTGGCCGCATTCCTGCGCGCCCGCCGCGACGCGTTGGCGCCCGCCGACGTCGGGTTGCCGATCGGCAGGTCGCGGCGCACGAAGGGGCTGCGGCGTGAGGAGATCGCGATGCTCGCCGGCGTCTCGGTCACCTGGTACACATGGCTCGAACAGGGGCGCCCGATCAACGCTTCGGTCGATGTCCTCGCCGCACTGGCCCGGGCATTGCGCCTCGACGACGCCGAGCGGCAGCACCTGCTGACACTGGCGATCCGCACCTCGGTCGAGCCCGTCGAGACCGTCGAGCACGCGCCCGACGCCCTGGTGCGGCTGATCACCTCGATGGAGCCGGCGCCCGCCTACGTGTTGGGGCCGCGTTGGGACTTCCTCGCCTGGAACCGGCCCCAGTCGCTGCTGTACCCGTTGATGGACCGTCTCGCCGACGAGGACCGCAACCTGTTGTGGGTCGTGTTCGCCGAACCCAACGCTCGGCGGCTGCTCGCCGATTGGCCCGACCAGGCCCGGCGGATCATGGCCGAGTTCCGTTCCGGCACAGCCGCGCTGCGCAACGACCCGCAGTTCGTCGAACTGGTCGACCGGTTGATGGCCGCCAGCCCCGAGTTCGCCGAGTGGTGGCCGCAGCTCGACGTCGCCCAGTTCCAGACACGCCTGCGCCGGTACGCCCATCCCCGCGCCGGCAACCTGGTCTTCGAATACCAGCAGTTGACGCCCAGCGAATGGCCGGGCCTGCGCGTGGTCTGCCAGCTCCCGGTACCCGGCGACGACAGCGCCGCCCGCCTGGCCGCCTGGCGCAACATCGCCTGAACCCAGTGCGATGGTGGTGGAGGTAGCCTCGAACGGGCCATGAACGAGATCGCCGAGGCCGAGCGCCGTCGCACCTTTGCGATCATCAGTCACCCCGACGCCGGCAAGACGACGTTGACCGAGAAGTTCCTGCTGTACTCGGGCGCCGTGCAAGAGGCGGGGGCCGTCCATGCGCGCCAGGGACGACGTTCGGCACGCAGCGACTGGATGGAGCTCGAACAGCAGCGCGGCATCTCGATCAGCTCCACGGTGATGCAGTTCCCCTACGGCGACCACATCATGAACCTGCTCGACACCCCTGGTCACCGTGACTTCTCCGAGGACACGTACCGCGTGTTGTCGGCCGTCGACGCGGTCGTGATGGTGCTCGACGCGGCCAAGGGCATCGAGGCTCAGACCCTGAAGCTGTTCCAAGTCTGCCGTTCGCGGAACCTGCCGGTGATCACCTTCCTCAACAAGTACGACCGGCCGGGCCGCAATCCGTTGGAGTTGCTCGACGAGATCGAGAAGCAGATCCAGCTGCGGCCGACCCCGGTCACCTGGCCGGTCGGCGACGGCGAAGACTTCCAGGGTCTGATCGACCGCCGTACCGGAAGCTACACGCGGTTCACGCGAACGGCACGGGGTGCCTCGGCCGCCGCCGAGGAGACCAGCGATCTCGATGTGGCCAGCGCCGCCGGCGCGGGTGAGCACAGCTCGATCTGGAAGGCTGCGCTCGACGAGTGCTCACTGCTCGACGCCATCGGCGCGGATGTCGATCTTCCGTCGTTCCTCGCTGGTCAGTCGACTCCTGTCTTCGTCGGATCCGCGCTGACCAACTTCGGGGTGCGAATGCTGTTGGACGCCGTCATCGAACTGGCGCCGTCACCATCGCCGCGATTCGACCGCAACGACGAACCGCGGCCCCTCGAGAGCCCGTTCTCGGCATTCGTGTTCAAGGTGCAGGCCAACATGGATCCGTCACACCGCGACCGCATCGCCTTTGCGCGAATCTGCTCCGGCAAATTCGACCGTGGCATGAGCGTGACCAACCATCGCACGGGGCGAGACATCACCACGAAGTACGCGACCACCGCGTTCGGGCCTGACCGGGAGACCGTCGACGAGGCCTACCCCGGCGACGTCGTCGGCCTGGTCAACGCCAGCGGCGTGCAGTTGGGCGACACGCTGTACGACGCCGGCTACGCCGGCTCGGCGGTCGAGTTCCCGCCGATCCCCCGCTTCTCGCCGGAGGTGTTCGCCAAGGCACGGCCGCTCGACAACGGCCGCTTCAAGCAATTCCGCAAGGGTCTCGCCCAGCTCGACGAGGAGGGAGTCGTGCAGGTGCTGCGCGATCCCGACTTCGGCGACTCCGAGACCATCCTCGCCGCGGTCGGTGAGCTGCAGTTCGAAGTGTTCGCCTACCGGTTGGGCAGCGAGTTCGGCGCGCCCACCGAAATCCTGTCCGCGCCCTACCAAGCCATTCGCTTGACCGACAAGGATTCGAGCGAGCGGTTGCGCCGCATCGGCGGGATTCGCATCCTCACCCGCGGCGACGGCGCGCTGGTGGCCCTGTTCGAGAATCGTTACCGGTTGCAACGCCTCGAAAGCGACGAACCGGAGTTGACCCTGCTGCCGATCGTTGCCGGCTGACGGGTCGGGCGCTGTCTCAGCCGCGCGTCATCGCGAAGTAGAGGCCGATGTCGCCGTTGATGACGAAACCCAGCCGCTCGCACAGCCGCAATGCCCGACTGTGCTTCTCGACGTGGAGGCGAACAGCGCGACCGCTTCGGTCGGCGTGTGCCAGCACACCGCGCAGCACGCTGGTACCGATGCCGTGACCGCGATAGTGAGGTAGCAGGGCAACATCGATGACCTCGATGCTGTCGCCTGATCCGTCGACGATCAACCGTCCGACCGGCGCGTCCTCGACGATCACGATCTTGCGATCGGCGTTTGGGTGATCGAGGCGGATAGACATCGACTGAGCACGGAACTGCATCCCCACCAAACCGTCGAAGACCTCCGGGCCGAGTGGCCTGAGATCGTCGCGGGTCGACGCGTACAGCACCGCCTCGAAGTCGATGTCGGCCGGTAGCGCCGGCCGAAGCGCGAAGGCCAGAGTCGTCGTCATCGAGCGACCTTGCCGTCATCATGTTCGACCCTGCTGTTTGCAGCCACGTGTAGTCCCCGAACACACCACGGAGGGAGCCGCGGTGCGTGGTAACACTGCCGCGCAACCACGTTGAGTGTCAATGGGTGAGCAGTAGGCCATTCGGCCTATTTCGTGTCGCTCAGGCGGGCGACTCTGGAGGCCCGAGTGCCTCCCTGAGCAGCGCCTTGTCGTGGTCCGACAGTGGAATTCGACCGACGAGCTGCAGCCCCCGCACACTCATCTTGCGAGACGTCTTGCGGATCACGTCGACCATCAACTGGTGGTCCATCCGCTGCGCCAACGATCCCAATTGGGTCTCGATGAACACCAGGCACGCAGCGTCCTCGACCGCCTGCGAACCGTCCACCGATTCGCGCCTGATGAGGCGTTGCACCTGCTCGATCGCCGCGTCCTCGTACCCACACGACCGCAGGATGGCGGCGACGTCGACGGCGTGGCGGGCCTTCTGGTCCTTCCGCCAACGGAGGTAGCCCGGCCGGCCGAGGGGGTAGCTGTCGCGGCGCAGCTCCCACCGGCGGAGGTGATGCGCACGTGCTGCGAGCATCAAGGTTTCGTCTGGATCCTCGACCAACTGCTCGATCCACTCGGCAGCCAACCGACCGTGCACCAGCGCCAGCGCGACCCGTTGCCCGCGCACTTCGACCGTGGTCGGGTCGGCAGCGTTCGCGACATCGACCGCTGCGGCCGCTGCCTCGTATCGAGGGCTCAGGTCGCGCACTCCGATTCGCCGACCTCGGCCACGAACGGGCCGGTCTCGTCGAAGTCGGCGTAGAACTCGGGTGCGTCCTCGGGCGTCGGGAAGAAGTCGAGATCCTTCAGGGTGTCGGCGATGGCAGTCGCCCCTCCCGACCGATCCATCCATGCGCGGAACGACTCGCCGGCGGTGCGCTCGTCGGCGAACCGGCGGACGACCCGCACCGCCGCGTCGGGCGCCGCCTTGGCCGGAAGTCGCAATGCCTTCTCGCCGAAGTGCGCCTGTTGCTGACCGATGTACCCGCCGAGCAACATCTGATATCCCGGCGCGGCCCTGCCGTGCGCGCGACGCTCGGCGCCGAAGAAGCCGATGTCGCTGGCGTGGTGTTGGCCACAGCTGTTGGTGCAGCCGGAGATGTTGATGCGAACTCCGCCGACCTCGGCGAGGCCTTCCTCCTCCAGCTTCTCGCCGATCGCCTTGGCGAGTCCACGCGACTGGGTGACCGCGATGTTGCACGTATCGGCACCGGGGCAGGCGACGACGTCGCGAGCAAGCTCGGCGCCCGGGCGAGCCATGTCGATGACCTCGAGGCGGGCGTAGAGCAGCGGCAGCTGAGCCTCGGTCAGCCCGCGGAACACCACGTTCTGGCGATTGCTGAGCCGCACGTCGGCGCCGAGCTCGCGTTGGATCGAGGCGAGCGCACGGAACTGGGCAGCGGTGACATCGCCGAGCGCCGCATAGGCGACCGCCGACACGGCACCGTTGGCGCTGCCGCGCACAACACCGGTGGCGACCCATTTCAGGTACGGATCACGAGGCGTCAACGCGACCGTGACACCGTGCCCGACAGGCGTCACCTCGACGGTGCTGGAACGGCCCGCGGGAGAATCGCCGGCCTTCTGCACGATCTCGGGAATGCCACCGGGCCACGACGACGAGGCCGGCAGGTTGTGGCGCATCTCGAGGACGCGGCGGCGGAGCTCGTCGATGCCTATCTGATCGACGACCCACTTCAGCCGGGCGCGCAGCTTGTTGTCACGGTTGCCCGTCTGATCGAACACCCGCAGCACCGACTCGATCGTGGGCAGCAGGTCCTCGCGCGATGTGAAGTCTTCGAGCGCCAGGGCAGGATGCGGGTTGGCGCCCAGGCCGCCGGCGATGAAGATGCGGAAGCCGGTCTCGACAGAGCCGTCGTCGAGCGTGCGACCGGCGGCGATGACGCCGACGTCGTTGAACATCGCCTGGCCGCAGTCGGTCGCGCAGCCGGAGAAGTTGATCTTGAACTTCCGCGGCAGGCGCTGACCGAGGGGGTTGCGCACGAAGTGTTGGAACGCTGCCTCGGCCCACGGCGTGACATCGAGGAACTCGTGCGGGCAGGCACCGGCGAGATGGCAGGCCATGACGTTGCGGACCGTGTCGCCGCATGCCTCGCGGGTGGTGAGGCCGACGGTGCCGAGGGCCCGCATGACCTCGGTGACCTTGGCGAGCTCGACGTAGTGGATCTGCACGTTCTGCCGCGTGGTGATGTGGCCCCACCCACGCGAGTAGGTCTCGGCGACGTGGCCCATGAGATCGAGCTGCTCGGGCGTGACAGTGCCTGCAGGGAGCTTGATGCGCACCATCTGATTCGTGCCACCCTGGCGCTGGCCGTACACGCCGTTGTTGAGGCGCATGACCCTGAACACGTCCTCCCCGATCTCGCCGGCGAGGTACTGGGCGACAGCCCGCTCGAATCGCTCGACGTCGCGCTGCTGCTCGGCGTCGAGGTCGCGAGGGGCGGGTACAACGGGGGCGACGGACCTCGCACGCACGTTCTCCGTGACGGTCATCGTTGTGTTCTCCTTCCCCCGACTCGTCGCGCCGCAGATCCGATCAGAAATCCGACTACTTGGGTCAACAATAGCGCTCCGGTGGCCCGACGGCAATCAGGGACCGGGATCCTCGCCGATCTCCCGGAGTGCGTCCGCCAAGGCTGTGCGTATCCGTCGAGCGTGTTCAGGCGACAGGTGAGCAACCAGCCCTTCGCCCGCGCGCCCGACCTCTTCGACGGTCAGCACGACCCGAGCTTCGCTGTCGTCGTAGTCGTCACTGATCGCCACGGCCCACGACACGCGCATCGCGTCGTCGGCCCCGAGCGGCATGTCGTCCTGGGTGAACGGGTAGTCGTCGATCGATCGGCGCACTCAGCTCCTTCTCCTGGCGAACTCGACCGACGCGTCACCCAACACGTGCTTCAACGTCGTGACGATGAAAGACAGCTCTGTCTCACCGGCGATCAGCGGTGGCGACAGGGTGATCACCGGCTCGGCGCGATCGTCGGCCCGGCAGATCAGCCCGGCGTCGTAGAGCCGCGGCGACAGGTAACCGCGGAGCAGCCACTCGGATTCCTCGGGAGTGAACGAGCCCTTCGTCGCCTGATCGCTGACCAACTCGATCGCTCGGAAGTAGCCGTCGCCACGGATGTCGCCGACCAGGGGGATGTCGCGCAGGCCGTCGAGCAGTTGTGTGAAGCGATCCTCGTTTGCCAGAACGTGACCGCACAGGTCCTCGCGTTCGAGGATGTCGAGGTTCGCGTTCGCGACTGCACAGCACACCGGATGAGCGCCGAACGTCTGGCCGTGCAGGAACAGGTTCGGATCATCGAGGAAGGGCGCGGCCACCCGGTCGGAGACCATCACGCCGCCGAGCGGCGCGTAGCCCGACGTGACCCCCTTGGCGAACGTGATGAGGTCGGGCTGATAGCCGTAGCGATCGGAACCGAACATGTGACCCAGCCGGCCGAACGCGCAGATCACCTCGTCGCTGACCAACAACACGCCGTACTGGTCGCAGATCTCGCGGATGCGCGCCCAGTAGCCCTCGGGTGGGGCGAAGGCGCCGCCCGTGTTCTGCAGAGGTTCCATGAACACGGCGGCAACGGAGTCGGCGCCCTCCATCTCGATCCGCAACGCCAGATCGTCGGCGCATCGCAGTGTGCAGGCCGCGAGGTGCTGGCAGTCGTGACAGCGGTATCGATACGGCGTCTGGACCTTGATCGCGCCGGGCATCAACGGCTCGAACGGCGTCTTGATCGACGGCACGCCGGTCAGGCTCAACGCGCCGATCGATGTGCCGTGGTACGCGAGATATCGCGAGATCACCTTGGTGCGCGACGGCTGGCCGATCAGCTTGAAGTACTGCCGCGACAGCTTGATGGCGGTGTCGAGCGCCTCGCCTCCGGACGGGGTCAGGAACACTCGGTTGAGATCACCGGGCGCGAGCGCGGCGAGCCGTGCGGACAACTCGATGGCCGGCTCATGGGCGAACGACCAGACCGGGAAGTAGCCGAGCGTGCCGGCCTGCCGTGCGGCGGCCTCGCCCAGCTCTGTGCGGCCATGGCCGACCTGCACCGTGAACAACCCGCTGAGCGCGTCGAGATATCGCTTGCCGTGCCGGTCCCACACGTAGCAGCCCTCGCCACGGGCGATGATGGGAACTTCGCCGTCGGAGTAGGAGCCGAGGCGTGTGAAGTGCATCCACAGGTGCCGCTTGGCCAGGTCCGACAGGTCGGACGGGTTGGACCAACCGGGCGAGTCAGAGGGTCCGTGCAGCGTGTCGCTCATCCAGCCAGGCTACGACGAGGTGATCGGGTCGGCGAGCGAGCCACCGGCCCACCACCGCTCGAAGCGCGGCTTGCTGCCGACGGAGACCGGCTCGACGAGGTAGCCGCTGGGCGAGCGGACGTAGGTGAAACGGCCGTAACCCTCGTCGGGCGCCGCCGCCGCGAGCTCCAGCGTCCACCCGTCGGCCAACAGCGACTCGGTGTCGCCGGCGACGTCATCGGACCAGTAGCCGAAGTGATGTGCGCCCGGTGCATCCTGCCCGTCCCAGATCGAACCGTCGGGCCCCTTCATCAGTTCGAGGTGCACCGGCCCCTCGACCGAGTACGTGAGCGCCAACTGCATCACCACCGGACCGGTGCCGGGCAGCCACACCGACATCGGCCGTTCCTGCACCGACGCCCACGTCACACCGGAGTGAGTGCCGACCTCGGCCATCGCAGCCGCGAGGTCGGGCACTCGTATGCCGATGTGGAACAGGCTTGAATGGTCGAGCATGGTCGCACCATATACGCGGCCGCGGCGCCCGGTATGGTGCGACCAATGGACCAACAGCTGCCGATCTTGTACTGCGATCACCCATTGCCCGACGCCTATCGCGACCTCGTCGACGGGCGCGCCATCCTCGTCGGCCCCGACGACGCCGGCCTCGCCACCGCACAAGCGGTCATCGCCGGTGCGAAACGGCCGTGGAACGCCGAGGCGTTCGCGTTGAGCCCGACGATGAAGGTGATCTCGCGTATCGGTATCGGCTACGACAACGTCGATGTCGCCGCGGCGACAGCCGCAGGCGTGATCGTGTGCAACGCGCCCGACGCTCCGTCGGTGTCGACGGCCGAGCACACGTTGATGTTGATGCTCGCCGTCGTCAAGAACCTGCCGGCCCAGACCGAACGGGCCCGACAGGGACTCCCGGGGGCCACCGTCGGCACCGCGCTGGAGCTCGATGGATCGGTGCTCGGACTCGTCGGGTACGGCCGCATCGCCCGCCGCGTCGGCATGGCCGCGATTGCGATGGGGATGAGCGTTCTGGCGTACGACCCGTTCCTCACGGATGCACCGGGCTGCGAGCTGGTCGGCCTCGACCGGATCTTCACCGATTCCGACGTCATCTCGCTGCACGCCCCGGCCGTCGCCGACACCCGCCACATGGTCAACGCAGCCACACTCGCCACGACGAAGCGCGGTGTCTACTTGGTGAACTGCGCCCGTGGCGGCCTGGTGGAGCAGGACGCATTGTTGGCCGCCCTCGACTCCGGTCAGGTTGCCGGAGCCGGGCTCGACGTGACCGATCCGGAGCCGTTGCCCGAGGGTCACCCGCTGCTGTCGCACCCCAACGTCGTCGTCACGCCGCACGTCGCCTCGGCGACGGTCGCGGGCCGGCGCCGCCTGTACTCGCATGCCATCGACAACGCTCTCAACGTGCTGGCCGGACGCGCCGCGACGATCGTCACGTCGTAGCCGATCACCGGATCATCGGTGAACTTTGCTAGAACCGGGCGATGGACACTTTGCGAACTCAATGGAACGAGGGGAAAGACACCCTCGGTGTATGGCTGGCAAACCCGTCGACGATCACCGCCGAGACCGCTGCACGAGTTGGGTACGACTACGTCTGCATCGACAACCAGCACGGCGTCAACGACTACCAGCAGACCGTGGCGATGGCGCAGGCCATCCTCCTCGGTGGCGGCACGCCGATCGCCCGCGTGCCATGGAACGAGCCCGGCATCATCGGCAAGATGCTCGACGGCGGCATCGAGGGTGTCGTCGTGCCGATGGTCAACTCTGCGGCTGAGGCCGAGGCAGTGGTCCGCGCCGGCCGGTACATGCCGATGGGGGCGCGCAGCTACGGCCCGGTCGTCGCCGGGATGCGCCGCGGCAACCACTACGAATGGTCCACCGACGGCATCGCCCTGATCCCGATGATCGAGACGGTCGAAGCCATCGCCAACCTCGACGAGATCCTCGCGGTGCCCGGCATCGACGCGATCTACGTCGGCCCAGCAGACCTGTCGATCACCCTCGGCCTGAAGCCCGGCAACAACGACGGCGAGAGCAAGTTCGACGACGCGTTGGCCACCATCGTTGCCGGCTGCCGCAATGCCGGAATAGTGCCGGGCATCCACGCCACTGCGGCGCTGATCGAACGCCGGCTCGAGCAGGGCTTCCGGATGATCACCGTCACCAGCGACCTGCTGGCGATGAAGTCCTCACTCGTCGACGATCTGGCCATCGCTCGCGGCGCCCGCCCTGCAGAGGCCAAATCCGGCGCGATGTACTAGGAGCGCGACGAGTTGTCGCACGCGCTTGCGTTGGCGGACGAGTACTGGGACTACTACCGCGCGACCGCTCAGTTGTGGAACATCGATCGCGGCGACGTCGACCAGATCGAGCATTGGGAAGACCTGAGCCCGGCCGGTGTGGCGCGCCGTCTCGAACGGCTCGCGTCGTTCGCCGCACGGTCGAGGGAGTTGGCCACCTCTGCCGAACTCAACGACCTCGACCGGGGGCTGCTCGGCGCGGTGGAGTTCAGTGCCGACTCGACCTCGGTGCTGCTGCCCTTCGAACGAGATCTCGGGCTGGTCGCCGGCCCCTTCGACTTCGCGACCTTCGTCACGATCCTGGTGCCCGGCTATTCGCTGACGACCCGTGCGCACGGGCAGGGATACGTCGCCAAACTGTCCGCGATCCCGGCTTTCGTCGACGGTTGGATCGCCGGCCTGCGCGACGGAGCAGCGTCGGGCAGGTCGGCGACAGCGCGCGGCATCGCCGGGTCGGTGGCCGCGCTCGACGGGATCCTGAGCCTCGAGCCTGCAGACCATCCGTTGGCGGCCCAGGATCCACCGAGCCAGCTGTCGGAGAGCGAGATCGCCACGTGGCGCAGCCAGATCGACGACACGATCCGCACGACGACGCAACCGGCGCTCGCACAGCTTCGTGCGTTCCTGCACGATGAGTTGCTGCCGATCGGACGGCCGGACGACCGATGCGGCGTATGCCACATGCCCGGTGGCGACGAGGGCTACGCCGGGGTGTTGTGGGCCTCGACGTCGACCGAACTCACTGCACGCGAGGTGCACGAGGTCGGGCTCCGCCAGTTGGGGCTTCTCGACCAGGAGTACCGCGAACTCGGTGCTGAAGCGACGGGCACATCGGATCCGGTGAGCCTCCGCGAGAGGCTGCGCACCGACATGTCGCTGCGCTACACGGCACCCGAAGAGATCGCCGCCGCCGCCATGGCCGCGCTGGCACGTGCCGAGGACGCGAGCGGTGATTGGTTCGTTCGGCTGCCGCGCGGCCGGTGCAACGCAGTAGCCGTCGCGTCCGGACCCATGGCCTTCTACACCGGGCCCTCACCCGACGGGAACCGAGGTGGCACCTTCTTCTACAACACCGCCAACACCTCGGCATGGACCAGGTTCCAGCTCGAGGTGACCACGTTTCACGAGGCGGTCCCCGGCCACCACCTGCAAGTGGCGCTGGCCGGAGAGTACGACCTGCACCCGGTGGTCGGTGAGCTCGAAGTGACCAGCTACGGCGAGGGGTGGGGCCTGTATGCCGAGCGATTGGCCGACGAGATGGGCCTGTACAGCTCGCCGCTGCAACGGATTGGAATGCTCACACTCGACTCGCTTCGCGCCGCCCGCCTCGTCGTCGACACCGGTGTTCACGCCCTGGGTTGGACGCGCGATGAAGCGATCGAATTCATCATCGGCAACACGACGATGGACCGAGGTATGGCCGCCACGGAGGTCGATCGCTACGTCGCCCAACCCGGTCAGGCGACGAGCTACATGATCGGGCGATTGGAGATCGACCGGTTGCGACGGCGCGCCGCCGACGCGCTCGGACCGCGATTCTCGATCAAGGAGTTCCACGACGTCGTGCTCGGCAACGGCATGACCCCACTCGGGCAACTCGCCCACAACGTCGATGCCTGGACCGCCGCGCATGGCTGATGCCGAACGTGCTCGCCTGACCGATCCGGAATGGAAGCGGTGGGGGCCGTACGTGTCGGAACGATCCTGGGGAACCGTCCGCGAGGATTACAGCGACAACGGTGACGTCTGGGGATCGTTCCCGCACGACCATGCCCGGTCGCGGACCTATCGATGGAACGAGGATGGCCTCGCCGGGATCTGCGACGACGCCCAGACGCTGTGCCTTGCCTTCGCGTTCTGGAACGGACGCGACCCGATCCTGAAGGAACGGATCTTCGGCCTCACCGGCCCTCAGGGCAACCACGGCGAGGACGCCAAGGAGTACTGGTTCTACGAAGACTGCACGCCGACCCATTCCTGGATGCGGTGGCGATACTTCTATCCGCAGGACGAGTTCCCCTACCAGCGACTCGTCGACGAGAACCATGCGCGCAGCTACGACCAGCCCGAATTCGAGCTCCTCGCCACGGGGATCTTCGACGGCGACAGGTACTGGGACATCGTCGTCGACTACGCCAAGGGCGGCACTGACGACATCGTCTCGCGCATCACGGTTCGCAACGCCGGCCCGGACCCGGCGACATTGCACGTGCTGCCGACGTTGTGGTTCCGCAACACGTGGTCGTGGGGGCTCGACGATCGAAAGCCGGAGATCGTCGAGGACCAGGGCTCGTTGGTCGCAACCCATCACACGCTCGCCGCTATGCGACTGTCGGCGAGCGGTTCGCCCGAGACGTTGTTCTGCGACAACGAATCGAACTCGCAGCGGTTGTGGGACGTGGCCGGGCCTGCCTTCCCGAAGGATGCGATCAACGATCACGTCGTCGGTGGGCACGACACCACGAACGCCGGGAGAACCGGCACGAAGGCGTCGTTCCTGTACCAACTGCATGTGGCGCCTGGCGCCACCGAGACGATCATCCTGCGCCTGCATCCCGATGCCGCGCCGCCGACGTCGGCGGAACCCGATGTGCTCGACGAGCGCAAGGCCGAAGCTGATGCGTTCTACGCCGCACTGACCCCGGACGGTTCCTGCGCTGACGAGGCAGAGGTCATGCGCCAGGCATTCGGCGGAATGCTGTGGTCGAAGCAGTTCTACCACTACGACGTGCCGCGCTGGCTCGACGGCGATCCGAGCCAACCAATTCCATCCGAGGCCCATCGCACGGGTCGCAACGCATCGTGGCGCCATCTCAACAACCGAGACGTGATCTCGATGCCCGACAAGTGGGAGTACCCGTGGTACGCGGCATGGGACCTCGGGTTCCACACCGTTGCGCTCGCGCACGTCGATCCGGCGTTCGCCAAGGAACAACTGATCCTGCTGTGCCGCGAGTGGTACATGCACCCCAGTGGCCAGTTGCCGGCGTACGAGTGGGCGTTCGGCGACGTCAATCCGCCGGTCCATGCGTGGGCCGCGCTACAGGTGTTCGAGATCGATGGGTCCACCGACTTCGACTTCCTCGAACGGATGCTCCACAAGCTGCTCCTCAACTTCACCTGGTGGGTCAACCGCAAGGACGCCGACGGCAACAACGTCTTCGCCGGAGGCTTCCTCGGGCTCGACAACATCGGGCCCATCGATCGCTCTGCGCCACTGCCGATCGCCGGCGCGCTCGAGCAGTCGGATGGCACGTCGTGGATGGCGATGTACTGCCTCGACCTGCTGGAGATGTCGCTGACGTTGGCGCGGCACGACCGCACGTACGAGGACTTGGCGACCAAGTTCTTCGAGCACTTCGCACTGATCGCCGAGGCGATGTACAGCAGGGGCCTGTGGAACGAGGAGGACGGTTTCTACTACGACGTCCTGGCGATGACCAACGGTGAGCGGATCCCGTTGAAGCTGCGCTCGATGGTGGGACTCCTGCCCTTGGCGGCGACGACGACGCTGGGGCGCGAGACGCTCGACCAGCTGCCCGACTTCGCGGCGCGCATGGAGTGGTTCATGCGGAACCGCCCCGACTACTCCGAGCTGTTCCACCTCCACGACCGCGACGACGGCGAGGGTCGATTGCTGTCGATCGCCTCGCCGGCTCGACTGCGGCGGGTGTTGCGGTGGCTGCTCGACGAGAGCGAGTTCCTCTCACCACACGGGGTCCGCGCCCTGTCGGCGGCACACCGAGACCATCCGTTCTCCGTCGACCTCGGCGGCACGAGCTACACCGTCGACTACGCACCCGGCGAGGCGACGAGTGGCTTGTTCGGCGGCAACTCCAACTGGCGCGGGCCGGTCTGGTTCCCCGTCAACTACATCGTGATCGAGGGGCTTCGCCGTTTCGCCAGGTTCTTCGGCGACGACTTCGCCGTCGAGTACCCGACAGGGTCCGGAGTCGACCTGACGTTGGGGCAGGTCGCCGCGGCGTTGGACAAGCGGCTGATCGACATCTTCCTCGCCGGCGCCGACGGTCGGCGGCCGGTGTTCGGCAATGACGAGAAGTTCCAGACCGACCCGCTGTGGAACCGGATGATCGCGTTTCACGAGTACTTCCACGGCGACACCGGTTGCGGGCTCGGCGCATCGCATCAGACCGGCTGGACGGGCCTCGTCGCCGACCTGATCATCCGTCGCGGTCGTCAGCCCCGGTAGAAACTCGTCAACCGATCGGCCTCGGCCGCGACAGCGCGGCGCTGTACCGGTTTCAGCGTGGCCAGCTCGTCGACCTCGACGTGATCGTTGCGCCACGCCCAGGTTGCGGAGACCGAGCCATCCACCAGGACCGTGCCGACCGACTGTGGGACCTTGGTGTGGAAGATCAGCTTGCGGAACTCCTCCGACAGGATCCCCGAGCGGCGGCAGTGGGCCAGCAGCGTCGCATCCCACGTCGGCAGGAATCGCACCGGCGCATCAGCCGCCGGATCGCAGAGTTCGAAGCCGGGGAGGTCGACCAACGTCGCGCCGGCCTCGTCGCTGTACATCTCCAGATCCATGCCGGCAGCGACCGGTTCCAACCGCGCCCGCGGCACACCCGCCCATGTAGCCGCATCGGCGACCGAACCCGGCCCGAACGCTTGGAGGTACCGCGTCAGCAACAGGCGCAAGCCATCGGCCTCGGTCACCTCGACGAATGGGATCCACTGCTCGGCCAGCCCGTAGCGATCGGCTCGGCGGCGCTCCCAGGTGCCCGGCGGCGGGACCCTGACCATGTCGATCCACAGACCGGCCCCCTCCCAGAACGGTTTGGGGAATCCGGCCCGTTCCATCGCTGCGGCGAGCTCGATCCGTGACGCGGGGCCATCGACCAATGCGTCGCGGAGCACGTCCGCAAGGCCCTCGTGGGAGATGGCCGGGAGCCGACGCGACTTGGCGATCCGCAACCACCACTCGCGCCGGCTGGCGCGGATCCCCGCACAGATCGGCCAGTAGTCGTCGGCGGCGACCATGTGGATGGTTGTTCGCATCAGGGTGCCTTGCACGACGGAACGATCCTCGAGTGCGCTGGTCAGAGCGCCTCGCTGGAATCCGGTCAGTCGGGTCCACAATCCGACGTAGCCCGAAGGCGCGTACTGCGTCTGCAAGCCTCCGACACGTTGCAACGTCCTCGGTATCTCGAGGTCGACCCGCTCGAGCAGCAGCTGCCGACCGAGCACGGTGCGATTGACCTGCCGTGTCGACAGGATGTTTCCGGGCACGTCGATCACAGTACGCCGCGCCGTTCGGCTCCACGGCCGGAACGATCATGAACCGATTCTCGATGGCCGTGTCGGCAAGACTGCCTCAACACAACGACTTGTGGTGCCGATGAACTCAGCACGATGACAAGGAGGTGACACCGATGACACGCCAGCGCCTGAATCTCCAAGATGGGGATCTCGCCGTGCTGGCGCGGGCCCTCGACGTCGACAGCAAGACGCTGAGCGACGAACTCGACCGTCGACCGTGGTATGCGAACGACGTGCTGCGCCGGCCCGAAGTCGTCGACACGGTGCTGCACGGCACCGGCGTCGATCAGTTCACGGTGTCTCCGTTGCTGTTCTTCGCCGTGCTCATCCACCAGGCCGCGCACGAGTTGTCGTCGAAGGACTGGGTCGGCGAATGGATGGGCCCAGGATGCCGCCTTCCGGTCTTCGATGTCGAGCCCCTCGTCGAGTTCGCCGAGGCACCGGCGCGACTGCAGTTCACCGCTCAGCTCCTGGCCGGCTTCGCCGTGCCCGATGCCGTGCCTGTGCCCGCCGATCGGCTCGATCTCGACGATCTCGTCGATTGGCTGGGCGCGGTCGAGCCGACAGACCACATCGTGTTGCTGCGGCAGCTCGGCGATCTCGCGCTCTTCCGCGCCGGGGTGTTCCCCGACAGCATCGGAGCGAAAGCGCTGTCGTCGGCGCAGGCCGAGCACCTCGGTCGTTCGGTCCACATGACCGACGACGAGCTCAACCACCTCGTCGACCATGGCTCGGCGACGCCCGGTCTCGACGCCCTCGAAACGCTCAGCTCGGCGTGGTATCGCGCCGCCGCTGAAAGCTCGCCCGGCGCGCCGGTGCTACTACACGATGTCGCCTGCCGCATCCGTGCGGCGCGGCGCTTCCTCAACTACGCAGCAGACCGCTACCTACATCGCGTCCAGCCGAATTGGGCGGCAGGCTTCTAGCTGTCGGCGCAGCACAGGTGGCCGACCCGATCATCTGCTGAACTACCTTGAACGCATGATTGGGCGAGGAGCACCGTGATCAGCGTGCTCCCCATTTCCACCGAGCGGTTGACGTTGCGGATCATGCGCGCGGCAGATGCGCCGGTGCTCGCCGCATATCGAGACCTGTCCGACATCGCCCGGTTCCAGAGTTGGCCGCTGCCGTTCACGATCGATCACGCCCTCGAGATGTTGAGCGACCAGGACCACCTCGTCGATCTGCCGGACGCGGGCTGGGTGCAGATCGCGATCGAGCACGATGGGCATGTCATCGGCGATCTGGCGGTGAACCTCACGGACGATTCGCGAACGGCCGAGCTCGGCTTCACGCTTGCCGCGGCTCACCATGGCCGCGGCTTCGCCAGCGAGGCCGCCGCGGGCCTGATCGACGCCCTCTTCGCGCTCACCGATGCCCGCCGCGTGGTCGCCGCGGTCGACCCTGACAACTTTGCGTCGATGCGAGTGCTCGAACACCTCGGGTTCGTGCACGAGGGCACGGCACGCCGCGCCGCGCTGGTCAGGGGCGAATGGGTCGACGACATGCGTTTCGCTCTCCTGCGCTCGGACCGCGCCGACTGGCTCGGGCGACCGATGTCGTGCGATGTGGTCGACCTCGTCGAGATCACCGAACACAACCTCAGCGCCGTGACGGCCCTCGCCACGCATCGGCATCAACAACGATTCGTCGCGCCGATGGCACGATCTCTGGCCCAGGCACTCGTGCCGCCGCTGCACGACGATCATCGGGTGGTTCCCTGGATGCGTGCGGTGCAAGCCGATGGGGCGATCGTCGGATTCATGCTGCTGTCGGCGGTGTCACCCGGCGAGCCGCTGCCCTACCTGTGGCGGTTCCTCATCGATCGCCGCCACCAACGATGCGGCGTCGGCAGCCGGGCCATCGCCCTGCTCGCCGCTCAGCTGCGCGCGGAAGGGCACCATGCGCTGCTGCTGTCGTTCGACGAGGGGCCAGGGGGCCCTCGGGCCTTCTACGAACGACTCGGCTTCGTACCCACCGGCAAGGTCGATGACGGGGAGACCGAAGCGAGGCTCGTGCTCTGATCAGAGAGCGAAACGTCGGTACCGCGCGCTGTTGCGACGAGCTCGCGGAGCGCGCCGACGCGGCCCTGGAACGCGGCGCGGCCGGCCGCGGTCAATCGCACTCGGATGCGTCGATCCGCCCCTCATCACGGTCACCGTCACCTTCGGAGTACGAAGTCCGTGACGACTTCGAGATGGGAAAGTCAAGTGCGAGCGATCGGGTCGAGCTCGTCCGCTTCCGGCACCGGCATCCCCCAGCGGACCATTCCTTGCTCCACACGGCAGATTGCAGTCTCCAACACCAGCACCCGACCGAACCTCTTCTGCTCACCGGGGATCACGTCCCACGGCGCGAGATCGTGGTCGGTGCGCTCGAACATCTGCTCGGCCGCGATCGCGTACTCCGCAGCCTTGGTGCGGTTCCGCCAATCCTCCTCGGTGATCTTCCAGCGTCGCAGCGGATCGTTCTGACGGTCCTCGAACCGCTTCAACTGCTCCTCAGGACTGATGTGCAACCAGCACTTGACGATGATCACGCCCTCCAGTGCGTTCGAGCGCTCGAAGTTGACGATCTCCTCGTAGGCCCGCTGCCACTGGTCGTCGGTGGCGAAACCCTCGATGCGTTCGACGAGGACCCGGCCGTACCAACTGCGATCGAACACCGACATGCCGCCAAGCCCCGGCACGTACGGATAGAAGCGCCACAGGAACGGATGGCGCTTCTCGTCGGGCGTCGGCTTGGCGATCGACGACACCCGGTAGTGGCGCGGATCCAGCGGCTCGACCAGCCGCTTGATCGCCCCGCCCTTGCCCGCGGCGTCGCTGCCCTCGAACACGAAGATCAACCCGGGCCCGATGTCGCCGGACCCCATCTGCCCGCCGACGTGCAGCCGTAGCTGCAGCCAACGCCGCTGCGCCACGGCAAGTCGGTCCTCGTAGTCCTTTCGAGTGAGGCGCGGCGTGAGATCGAGATCGTCGAGGCGGCCCATGACACTCGACACTACGCAGTGGGCGATCCACTTGCAGCCGAGCGGTCCCAACTTGCCCGCAGATCGATTCGAGCTCGCCGGCTCGATGCGACGGCAAGGGACGTCATGAGTCGCACGGTACGGGTTCGCGGTGTCACGATGATCGCCGTGACGAACTTGGTGACAGGCGACGACGGGCATGCCCGCTGCGGTTGGGGTGGATCGAGTCCCGACTACATCGCGTACCACGACACCGAGTGGGGATTCGGGGTCGCCGACGATCATCGTTTGTTCGAGAAGCTGTGTCTCGAAGGATTCCAGTCCGGCCTGTCATGGCTGACGATCCTGCGCAAGCGGGAGAACTTCCGCGCCGCGTTCGCCGCCTTCGACCCGGTGCTGGTCGCCGACTTCGACGAGGACGCCGTCGACAGGTTGCTCGCCGACGCCGGCATCGTCCGGCATCAGGGCAAGATCCGCTCGACCATCAACAACGCATCGCGGGCCGTCGAACTGATCGACGAGTTCGGATCGATCGCCGGCTACATGTGGCCGCACGCAACGTTCGAAGGCCCTCCGACGGAAGTGTTGCCCCTGACACCGACGTCGACCGCGATCTCCAAGGATCTCAAGAGGCGCGGTTGGACGTTCGTCGGGCCGACCACGGTGTACGCCTTCATGCAGGCGATGGGCCTGGTGAACGACCATGCCGAAGGTTGCTGGGTGCGCGAGAAGGCGGAGCAGGCCCGCGGCCTCGTGTACGAGCAGCACGGCTACGAGCAACACGGCTACGAGCAACACGGAAAGGCTGGGAGATGAGCGACTTCGACCGCTTCGAGGCGATGAGCTTCGACTGCTACGGCACGCTGATCGATTGGGAGACCGGAATCGCCAACGCCATGCGGCCTTGGGCATCGCGCAACGGCCTGATGCTGGACGACCAGTCGTTGATCGCCGCGTTCGGTCGCCACGAGACCCATGTCGAGGACGAGATGCCGGCGGCGCTGTATCCCTTGATCCTCGGAGAAACGCTGCGCCGGGCGGCCACCGATCTCGGCGCCGAGGTGACCGACGACGAGGCTGCAACCTTCGGGGATTCGGTGAAGGATTGGCCGGCGTTCCCCGATACTGCGGCCGCGTTGCGCCGGTTGTCGAGCCGCTTCAAGCTGATCATCCTCAGCAACATCGACCGCGCCTCGTTCGCCGCCAGCAGCCCGCGCCTCGGGGCGTCGTTCGATGCGATCATCACGGCGGAGGACGTCGGCTCGTACAAGCCGCACCGGGGTCACTTCGACCGGTTGTTCGAAGAGACCTCGCGACTGGGTGTCCATCGCGACAAGCTGGTTCATGTGGCGGAGAGCCTGTTCCATGATCATCAGCCGGCTGCCGAGTTCGGGCTCCCCTCGGTGTGGATCCACCGCCGTCACGACAAGGGCGGCATGGGCGCAACGGCGACGCCGTCGGGCGCGGTGTCGCCCACGTGGAGGTTCACGTCGATGGCGGATTTCGCCGCCGTCGCAGTGCCCGATCCCTTACCCGCGTAGAGGGCCTCGAGCTCTCCTGCAACGTCCACGAGACGATCGCGGACGCTCTGCGGCTCGAGCACTTCGACGAGGCGGCCGTAGCCGGCCAGTTCGGCAGCTACCGAGTAGTCGCTCTGGGCGCGGATCTCGACCTCGACGCGCCCGTCGTCGACCGCCATCCCGATCCGCAAGCGCGTGCCGAACGTGTGGCGCACCCAGGCCATCGCGTGCAAGTCGACGAGGGCCCGAACCTCCGTCGGCAACCGGACCTGCTCGACCTCCGTCGTGATCATCCGCCACGCGTCGGCGAGCTCGAAACCATCGGGTCGCACAACCGCTCGGTCGGTGACTCCGACCGAGCGGATCCGGTCGACACGAAACGTGCGCCGCCCGGCATCGGTCTCGGCAACGAGGTACCACGAGCCGCCCTTGGTGGCCAGACCCAACGGATGGACGGTTCGGGTGCTCGGCAGGCCTTCGCGCGCCACGTAGCCCAACACGATCTGACGGCCGGCGATCACCGCCGTCTGCACGACGTCGAGGTGCACAGGGATCGGGCGCTCGGCACCGACGCCATTCCATCCGGTCGCGTCGTGAACCACGGCCGCCGAGGCCGCCTCGGCGCCTTTGCGAAACGGCTCGGGGAGGGCCCGAACCAGCTTGCGCAACGCGGCGCGCAACTCCGGGGTCGTGGCTCGGGGACCGGCAAGCAGGAAGAGCGCCTGGGCCTCGGCGGAGGTCAAACCGGTCAGATCGGTGCGGCCGTCACCGGCCAATCGCCAGCCACCGTTGCGACCCTGCATCGAGTACACCGGCAGGCCGGCCACCCCCAGCGAATCGAGGTCGCGACGTGCAGTGCGCTCCGAGATCTCCAGCTCCGTTGCCACCTCGGCCGCGGTGACCCGGCCCTTGGTCTGCAGCATCAGCAATATCGCTACGAGGCGGTCGGCGCGCATACGAGGATCTTCTCATGGAAACCGGTCATCAGATGGCCTGTTTCGAGGCGCACACTCGAGACATGACAACTGAAACGATGCATCCCAACACCCCAACCACCACGAGTGCTGCCGCCGACCCACGTCCCCTGTTCTCCACCGCCGTGCGGACGGCTGAGCCGGTGATCGCCGGGGTGCGACCCGATCAGCTCGACCAGCCGTCACCGTGCATCGAATACGACGTCAAGGGCTTGCTCGACCACCTCGTGTTCGTACTGCACCGTGTCGCAGCCCTCGGTCGCGGCGACGAGGCCTTTGCGCCCGCCTCGATGGCCGACGCCTTGATCGAGCACGACGACTGGGTCGCCGATTGGGAGGCTGCGGCAGCCGAGGTCGAAGCGGCGTGGGCAGACCCGGCCCGACTCACCGAGACGATCGTATTGCCGTGGGCGACGATGAGCGGCGCCGAGGTGCTGGCCATGTACATCGCCGAGATCACGACCCACACATGGGATGTTGCAACTGCAACAGGTCAGGATCCGCGGTGGAACGAGGCCGTCTGCCGGTTCGCCCTCGGTGCGATGCGACGCGATCTGCCGGTGGCCGATCGCACGCCGATCTGGGAGGAGTTCAGGGCCCACGCTCCCGCCAACATGCAGTTCGATCCACCGTTCGCCAACGCCGTCGCAGTGCCGAACGACTCGCCGCTGATCGACCAACTCGTCGGCTGGACGGGTCGCCGGCCCTGACCGACCCCTATCTCGCCCTCCGGCTCACTGCTGGGCCACCGACGGCGAGGTGCCCCACGTGTCGGACAGCACATACCCGCTGGGCCACGGATCATCGGCATCGACGAAGTATTGGTGCAAGCCGGTGATCCAGGCGCGACCGCGGATGGTCGCTTCGATCGCGGGAAATGGTCCGACGGTGGTCTCGCCGACGATCGTCCCGTGGAACTCGGAGGCGATGATCGAGCTGTGTGTCAGTCCGCCACCGACCGACAGCACACCGCGTGCGTGCAGCACCGCCATTCGCGCCGTCGTGCCGGTCCCGGTCGGTGACCGATCCGAGCGGCCCGGCGAGACGATGCACGTGTTGCGGGCGCTGACCCGACCTCCGTCGCGGGTCAGCGGGCCGGCGAACTGCACGATCGACACGTTCGCGATGTCGGCCGACTCGGGGTGCACGACCGGATGCTGTTCGCGTGCGGCCATCCGGATCTGCTCGCCAAGTACCGCGAGGTCGCGAGCTTCGTCGGGGACGATCTCGAAGCCGAGCGCCGCTGCATCGACGATCGCGTAGATCATCCCGCCGTACGAGATGTCGACGTTGATCGAAGTGCTCAGGCCGGGCACCTCCAGAGGCGCATCGAGCGCGAACACGAACGCGGGTACGTTCTTCAACGTCACGCTGACACATTTGCCGTTGCGGCACTCGGCGACGATGTCGACGGGCCCCGCCGGCATGTCGAGCCGGAACCGCGTCTCGGGCTCGACCATCGGGATCATGCCGGTCTCCAACAACACGGTGGCTATGCACATCGTGTTGGAGCCCGACATCGGCGGATACTCGGTCGGCTCCATGATGATGGCGCCGGCTGCGCAGTCGTCGCGAGTCGAGGGCACGATCAGGTTGACGTGCCGGGCGACCGAGCCGCGCGGCTCGCATATCAACAGCCGGCGGATGTCGTCGAACCGGCGCTCGAACGCAACCTTCTTCTGCATCATCGTCTCTCCGGGCGGAGGGAGGACACCGCCAGTGATCACGTCGCCCTGCTCGCCCTCGGCGTGGCAGCCGACGACCGCAATGATCCGTTTCGCCACCATGTCCGGCTGTCAGTTCTTCTGGCCGAGTGCCGCCTTCAGTCCATCGAGGTCTGGAGAGCCGAACACCACCCTGTTGTGGGTCGCGACGTAGACGAGGTCGAGGTCGACGCCCGCTTCGGCAACGGTCCGGGCGAGGTCGGCCAGGGCGCCGGGACGGTCCTCGACATCGACGACGACCACCTCTCGCTCGCGGCTGACGACCGCCTGATGGGTGATGGCCAACGCATGCCGGGCAGCCTCGGCGTGCGGCACGAGGATGTGCAACTCGGCTCGGTCCCCGATGCCCACGCAGGTCGCCGCCGCAAGGTTGACACCGGCATCGCTGATCGCGGCAGCGATCTGGGCAAGCGCGCCCGGACGGTTGTCGACCTCGATGACCAGATCCATCGCCATGAACTACCCCCTGTGAGTCGTGGCTTGATTCTGCCACCCCCAGCGCTGGACGTCGACAGGGTCGTCATGCGAGACGTCTCGGACTCGGTTCGCGTGAACCAGCGCAGGCGCTGACTTGTCTGCGTGGTGGTCGTTCGACAGGATGAGCGGATGCTCTCCAGGCGTCTCAGCGTGATGTCGATGACCGCAATCGCCGCCGTAGTGGCCACGGCGCTCACCGGTTGCACGTTCGGACCGGATGCGACGAAGTCGACAACCACCACCAGCAGCAGCACGACATCGACCTCGACGAGCACGACCACCACGATCCCTCCGACGACCAGCACCAGCACGACATCGACCACGACCACGACGACGATCCCTCCGACGACCACCACCACGACCATCCCGCTGATCACCGAGGGTGCCGTCGTGATCGTTGCAAATGCATCGGGCGTCACCGGTGCGGCAGCGCTCCTGACCCAGGAACTGACTGCCGCCGGATTCCACATGATGGGCGCGACCAACAGTGCCGGTGTCGAGGAGAAGCTCGACGGCACGAAGGTCTACTTCCTTCCGGCCGGCACCGACGTCGCCGCCTCGATCGGACGGGCGCTGGGCGGCATCCCGGTGACGCCGATGCCGACGCCGGTGTCGATCACCGGTGGCCCGGCGCGGCTCGGCGATGCGACGGTCGTGGTGATGCTGGGCAAGGACATCGCCAACAACAAGCCGATCCTGCCGGCGCCGTAGCTACTCGGAGCAGTTCGGTTCGTCGTTCTCGAAGCGGTAGCCCATCCCCGAGTCGGTGATGAAGTGCTTCGGTCGGGCACCGTCGCTCTCCAGCTTTCGACGGATGTGGGCCATGTGCACGCGCAACAGGTTTGGATCAGGGTCGTAGGACGCGCCCCACACGGCGGTGATCAACTGGCGATACGTCACGAGGCGACCTTGATGCCGAACGAGGTATTCGACCATCGCCCACTCGGTGGGTGTCAGCCGTACTTCTTCGCCGTCACGAGCTTCGCCGGCGAGGTATGCGCGGTGCGCCGCCAAGTCGAGGCGGAACGAGGTCGTCGCGATCGCCGCGGACGACTCCTCGGCATCGGGGGTTCTGCGCAGAACGGCGCGCACCCGTGCAAGCAGCTCGGCCATCCCGAACGGCTTGGTGACATAGTCGTCGGCGCCCGCATCGAGCGCTTGCACCTTCGAACGCTCGTCGTCGCGGACGGTCAGCACGATGATCGGCACGGTGGTCCAACCGCGCAGTGCCTGAATGACCAGCACGCCGTCCATGCCGGGCAGACCGAGGTCGAGCAGCACGACATCGGGATGCTCGGTTGCCGCGGCCTGAATGGCCCGCTCGCCTGTGTCGGCCTCGAACACCTCGTAACCGCGGACACCGAGGTGCAGGCTGAGGGCGCGACGAATCTGCGGCTCGTCGTCGACCACGAGAACGCGCGTCACGAGATCTCCGTGACCGCGATCGGCAAGGCGATGATCACGGTGAGCCCTCCACCAGGGGTGTCCTCGAGTTCCAGCCGCCCGTGCATCGCCTGCACAAATCCCTGAGTGATCGACATTCCCAGGCCCACACCGTCCGCCGAACGATCGTCGCCGAGCTGCTGGAACGGCGCCATCACCTTCGAGCGCAGGTTCGCCGGTATGCCAGGCCCACGGTCGATCGTGCACACATGCACCTCGTCGCCGATCACACCGACCGTCAGACGGACGGGGGCCTCACCGGCGTGATGCAAGGCGTTGGTGACCACGTTGTAGATGCTGCGCTCGAGCAATGTGGAGTCGCCCCACGCCAACGGGAGACCATCCGGTAGTTGCACGTCGATCCGATCAGCCGATGCTCCGATGCTGCCCAGCGTCGAGGTGATCGACTCGGCGAGATCGACCGCCTGATGGTTGACCGCAAGTGCGCCGATCTGCAGCCTGCTGGCGTCGAGAAGGTTGCCGACGAGGCGGTTCAAGCGATCGGCTTCCTCGTCGACGGCCACCAGGGCGTCGCGTACATCCTCCGGTCGCCACTTCACGTCACGGTCCAGCAGCCCTGACACCATCGCCTTGATCGTCGCCAGTGGCGTTCGCAGGTCGTGCGAGACTGCCCGCAACAACGCCGTCCGCACACTGTCGATCTGTGCGAGCGCCTCGGCCTCCGCAGCGTCACGGCTCAGTTGCGAACGTTCGAGGGCGACGGCCAGCTGATCCGCCAACGCGCGAACGACGCGTTGGTCGTCACTCGACAACGGCCGGCCGTACAGCTCGAGGCGATGTCCTCCATCCGCTCCCAACGGGTCGCCCACCGCCAGCGTGCTGACGGGTCGGGTCCCCGGCGAATCGGCAACCTCGTTCTGCTCGGTCCTCGTGTCGAAACCCGAGTGCGATTCGTCGAGCGGGACCAGCATGACGCGTTCGAGCCCGAACGTCACGCGCACCTGCTCGATCAGTCGCGGCAGCGCGTCGGGATCGGCCGCCATCGTCGCCGCCGATCTGGCGAGAGCGGTCGCCTCGATGCGGGCCCGATGCGATTCGTACGCGCGGCGTGCGGCCGTATCGACCAGTGTGCCGACGGTGATCGCGACGCCGACGAACACTGCCAGGCTGACGATGTGCTCGGGCTCCGCGATCGTCAACGTGTAGTACGGCAGCACGAAGAACCAGTTGACGAGCAGCGAAGCCAACACTGCGGCCGCGGCGGCCACGACCCGTCCGCCGATCGCCGCGATGATCAGCACCAACGTGAGGAACAAGAGCAGTTCTGTCGTCAGTTCGATCGACCGCCGGAACGGCACCGTGATCGCGATCAGTAGGGGCAGACCGATCACCGTCAAGATCCAGGCCAATCGCCGTCGCCGGCTCAGAGTGCCATCGGCCGGTCGCCGTCGCCGGGCCGGCGCAGGCAGGTCGTCCTGGTCGGCGATGACGTGCACATCGAGCCCGTCCGCCGATCGGATCACCCGACCGGCGAACGAGCCGTGCACCAACTCGTGGAAGCGGCTGCGGCGGCTCGCGCCGAGTACGAGCTGCGTCGCCTTCTCGGCCCGGGCAAACGACACCAGACCAGCAGCCGGCGAGGGGGCGACGATGTCGTGCACTCGCCCGCCGAGCTGTTCGACCAACCGACGCTGCGAAAACAGCAGCTCGTCGTCGTCGGCGCTCAACCCGTCGTCGGCCGTCACGTGGACGCCGACGAGATCGCCACCGATCCGGCCCGCCATGCGCGCCGCCCGCCGTATCAACGTGTCGCCGCCGCGGCTGCCGGTGATCCCGACGACGATTCGTTCGCGTGTCTCCCACGTGTCCGTGATGCCGTGACCGGTGCGGTACGTCTCCAGAGATTCCTCGACACGGTCAGCGACCCACAGCAGCGCGAGCTCGCGTAGCGCACCGAGGTTGCCGGCCCGGAAGTAATTGTTCATCGCCGCGTCGACGCGCTCGGCGGGATAGACGTTGCCGTGGGCCATACGACGACGCAAGGCTTCCGGCGACATGTCGACGAGCTCGATCTGATCCGCGCGCCGCACGACAGTGTCGGGAACGGTCTCGCGCTGGACCGTCCCGGTGATCCCGGCGACCACGTCGTTGAGGGACTCGAGGTGTTGCACGTTGAGCGTCGAGATCACGTCGATGCCGGCATCGAGGAGCACCTCGACGTCCTGCCAACGCTTCGTGTTGCGCGAACCCGGCGCGTTGCTGTGCGCGTACTCGTCGACCAGCACGATGTCGGGATTCCTGGCGAGGACCGCGTCGATGTCCATCTCGTAGAGCGCCGTGCCTCGATATTCGATCGTCACCCGTGAGATCACTTCGAGGTCGCCGATCTGAGCCTGCGTCTGCTCACGGCCATGGGTCTCGACCAGGCCGACCACGACGTCGGCTCCACGCTGCTGGCGCCGAAGCCCCTCACCGAGCATCGCATAGGTCTTGCCGACGCCCGGCGAGGCACCGAGGTAGATCCGCAACGAGCCGCGGGGCATGGCTCAGTCTGCCAGCTCGCTGCGGCGACCGTCGCCAAGAGGCATGCTCATCCGGCGCCCACTTCATCGAGTGCCAAGTCGTCAAGTGCCAGGTTCAACTGGACGACGTTGACGCCGGGCTCGCCGAGCACGACCAGTTGCCGCCCGTCGGTGTACTTCGCGACGAGTAGCCGGATGGCAGAGTCGTCGAGCCCCCGGGCGGCAGCGACACGATCGATCTGCAAACGCGCATTCTCGATCGAGATGTGCGGGTCGAGACCGCTTGCCGAGGCCGTGACGGCATCGACCGGAACCATGGCGCCGGCGCCCAAGCGGTTCTCGACGCGGTACGCGACGGCGCGATCCTCGACGGCCTTCAGCAGATCGGGGTTGTTCGGCCCAAGGTTCGACCCGGAGCTGGCAGACCCGTCGTACCCGGCGCCGGCAGCAGAGGGCCGGGGGTGGAAGTACTGCGGTGCGGCGAAGGATTGCCCGATCAGCTCGCTGCCGACGACGACACCGTTCCGCCGGATCAGTGAGCCGTTGGCCTTGTCGCCGAACGCCGTTTGGCCGATCAACGTACCGAGCAGGGGATAGGCGACACCGCAGATGAGGGTGAAGACGAGCGTCATCAACAACGCCGGCCGCAGTTGACGAAGTAGGGCTCGCATGTCACTTCACTCCTAAGGCAGAGACGATGACGTCGATCAACTTGATTCCCACGAAAGGGGTGACGATCCCGCCCAACCCGAAAATCAACAGGTTGCGTTGCAACACGGCGGATGCCGCCTCGGCGCGGAACTTCACACCGCGCAACGCGAGCGGCACCAAGGCAACGATGATCAGCGCGTTGAAGATGACGGCCGACAGGATCGCCGACCGCGCGCTGCCGAGCTTCATGATGTTCAACGAGTCCAGCGCGGGCAGCACACCCGAGAACATCGCCGGGATTATCGCGAAGTACTTGGCCACATCGTTGGCGATCGAGAAGGTCGTCAGCGACCCGCGCGTGATCAACAGCTGTTTGCCGACCTCGACGATCTCGATCAGTTTGGTGGGGTTGCTGTCGAGGTCGACCATGTTGCCGGCCTCCTTGGCGGCCTGCGTGCCAGTGTTCATCGCGACGCCGACGTCGGCCTGGGCGAGCGCCGGCGCGTCGTTGGTGCCGTCGCCGGTCA
>JBDTYA010000235.1:0-10421 GCA_040005915.1 Ilumatobacteraceae bacterium | reverse complement strand
GGTCCTACACGGGCGTGTAGCTCAGTTGGTTAGAGTGCCACCTTGACATGGTGGAGGTCCCGGGTTCGAGCCCCGTCACGCCCACCGCCGTGCGGTCGAGGTCAGAGATCGCCAGATCGTTGCAACACGATCAGAGCACCCCAGCCGGGCAGCAGCGGGATCCAGAACGTCGCCAGGCGAAACAGGATGACGGCGGCGATCGCGGTGGTGCTGGGCATCCCTGCGGAGGTCAGCCCGGCGATCAGTGTCGCTTCGACGGCTCCGATGCCGCCGGGCGTCGGTGCGACCGACGACACCACCGAACCAACGAGGTAGACCAACGCGATCGAGGTGAAGGCGGGGCCGGCGCCGAACGCTGACACCGCGACAGCGAGGGCGAGGATGTAGCCCATCGTGATGGTCAGCGACCCTCCGAACAGCGCGATCATCTTGCCGGGCTGGCGGGCGATCTCGCCGATGTTGGCGAGCGACCGCTTGGTCGCCGGCAGCACGCGCGTCAGCAGCAGACCGCGACTCCACGGGACAGCGATGCCGACGAGCGCGACAACACCGATTCCCGTGGCGATCAATCCGATCGTGCTCGCCGGAGGCAGGTCGAACGTCTTGAGTCCCGATGAGCCGGCGAGCGCGATGAACAGGCCGGTGACGGTGAGGTGCACGATCAGGCCGGCGAACGCGTCGACCCCAACTGCAGCGACCGCTGTCGCAGTGTCGACACCACGCTTCTGCAGAAAGCGGGCGGTCAGTGCGAGCCCGCCGCCCGGCGCAGCGACACCGACGAACGAGGTCGCCATCTGCACGCCGATGTTGGGGCCCAGCGGTATCCGCTCGGGCAGTGAGCCGTCGAGGGCCACCGCTGCGCCGATGTACGTCACAGCGGACAGAGCGATCGCTGCAGCTGCCCACCACAGATTGGCTTTCAGCAGCTCGCTCCACAACGACCCGACGCCGAGGAACTGCGGCACGAGAGCCCACACGGCCAGCGCGACCATCGCCATGGTCACCACCGTGCCGGTCTTGATCCGCTCGAGCTCGGCGATCGGTACGGCGTCGGTGCCGGTCATGCGCTGCACCTCGTCACGCAACTCGTCGAGGCAGCCGGCTGCCTTCACGGCAGCGCGCGTGTGTGGAGTCAGGGCCAGCGGTTGCAGGCGCGGCAACGCTGCCGCAACCGCGGCGGAGCCGACGCCGGCAATAGCCGATTCCACGGAACGGCGGACTCCGAGCGGTGCGGCCGTGGCCGCGAGCACCTCGGCGACGTCGGTCGACAGCGCCGAGTCGACGACACCCAACGAAGCTGCGGCGAACCCGACGAGCACGACGACTCCGTCATCGTCGACCCACAGGGCGTCGGCGTTGAGGTGCCGATGAACGGTGTGACTACGTTGCAGTGCATCGACGATCGCCCACACCGACTCCAGCAATTCGGGAGTGCGGCGTGAGGGCTCGAGCTCGCTCAACGACACGCGCGATCGCGTGTCGAATGCCATCATCATCGCGTTCGGTGGGTACTCGGCGACCACTGCCAGCCGGGCCGTGGGTACGCCGTCGGAGTGAGCTTTCAACGCGCACAGCGCTTCGTGTTCGACGGCCGAGCGAAGTGACCTGAACGGCCGGTCCTGGCCGACGTCGCGGAAGCGTGCTGCGCGGTAGATCTGCACCGGGAGCAGCGATGCCCACAGGTCGCGGCTGATGACCTTGACGATGAGCTGCCGGCCGTCGACGAGATCGATTCGGAATCCGACGAAGCCCCGGAACCCCCCGAAACGCTCTACCGCCGAAACCCGGTACCCGAGCCGCCCCAGGATCTCGCCGACCACCGCCGCCCTGGGGGTGGTGTTGGGCGCGCCGAGCATCGATTGCACCAACGCCGAGGCCGCGGCGGCCGCGGCGAGGGCGGCGATGATCGTCGCCGGAGCCGCCAGGCTGACGCCGAGACGCGCCAGGATCCCCAGTACCAGTACGACCCGACCGGTCCGCCGCCAACGGTCCGACCAGAGACCGCGGTCGACGAACATCCACGAGACGATCACACCGAGGTCCAACGTTGTCGGGAACGCCGCGCCGATGCCGTACCCGCTGAGCCCGTTCGCGCCGACGCCCGAGCCGGCGCCGTCGGCCTGCTGGGTCGGCAGCAGAGGAAGTGTCGACGATCCGACCAGCTTCGACAGAGCGAGCAGGACCCCCGCGCACACAACAGCGGCGAACAGCATTCGCCCGACACGGGCAAAGTGCCGCAACACGAGTTGGCCGATGAACCCGAGGATCGCGGCGACGAGAAACGCGATCTGGCAGCCGCTGACGATCCCGGAGACCAGCCACCGCGGCATCGACCCGAGAAAATCACCGAAGTTGTTGGCGAAGTGGCTGCGGTTGGCGCCCTGCAACGCCACGTACGTGAAACCGAGTATGGCCAACGCTGCAACGAGCCTGATCGCCGTGACGGGAGAGCGGACGTACGGCGGCACGGCAGGCTCGGACACCACGAACCCGGATCGCTGCGTCGAGACGTCAACCATCCGCGAGCGAAGCCGAAATTGAGTCCCGATCAGCCACGGGGTCATTCTGCCATGCGCGTCGCCGGGCGCCTGCAGGACATCGGAGCGAGCCGCCGCCTCTACAGTTTGGAATCATCCGTCCACGCCAGATCACCCGACAAGATGCTCGACGAATCGCCGTTCGAGCCCAACTGCTCGACGCCGACCGACCGACCGACCTGGTCGCCGTGGCCGATCGCCTGACGTTCCTGCAACTCGACCCGACGGCCGTCGTTGCGCCGAGCGCCGACCTGGTGGTGTGGTCGCGCATCGGCAGTGCGTACGAGCCGGCCCGGCTGCAGCGGGCATTGGAGATCGACCGCACGTTGTTCGAGAACCGCGGTCAGGATTCCGAGACAGAGCCGCCGATCGCGATGGTCCGCCCGATGGACGATCTCGGTCTGTACCTGGCCGACATGGCTGCCTGGCCGTTCGGCCGCGCCTCGTACGTCAAATGGCTCAGTGACAACGACGGGTTCCGGCGCCGGGTCCTCGACCAACTGGCCGGCTCGGGCCCGTCGCTCTCGCGCGACATCCCCGACACGTCCGACGTGCCGTGGGCGTCGTCGGGTTGGACTCACGACCGCAACGTCACCCAGATGCTCGAGTTCCTCTCGTCGCGGGGCGAGGTCGCGGTCGCGGGTCGCAGCGGCCGGCACCGCGTGTGGGATCTCGCCGGGCGTGTCTACCCGAAGGGCACGCGGGTGGTGCCGATGGACGAGGCGCATGCGATCCGCAACGATCGACGATTGCGATCGCTCGGCGTTGCCCGATCGAAGTACGTCGGTGAGGCCGGCGTGGCCGCGGAGATCGAAGGCACGACCGGGACGTGGCGGGTCGACCCCGATGCAACGGGCAAGGGCTTCGAAGGTCGCACCGCACTGCTGTCGCCATTCGACAGATTGATCCACAACCGGGCCCGCGCGGTCGAGCTCTTCGACTTCGAATACACGTTGGAGATGTACAAGCCGAAGGGACAACGTCGTTGGGGTTATTTCGCGCTGCCTGTCCTGCACCACGATCAACTCGTCGGCAAGGTCGACGCCGCCGCCGACCGCAAGGCGTCGAGGCTCATCGTGCACGCCGTTCATCACGACGTGCGGTTCACGCGGGCGATGACCTCCGCCGTCGATGCTGAGCTGAAAGGGCTCGCACAATGGCTCTGTCTCGGCCATGTCGAATTCGCCGACCGCTGAACGGCGTCTGCACCGGCAGGGGTTGCCCGCCACACGACGGCCACCCGCGCGCAGGATGGCGAAAGTCTACGGATGATTGCACGACCGACATCGAAATGTTTGCAGTCCATCACTCTCAGTGAGTCATATATGCCTGTCCGCATTGGTTGATGTGTCATAGCGGGACGCGATATTGTCCCTCGATGCCTGTTGATGTCCTGAACGACACCGCTGAATCCGCGATCCGCGCCTATTTGCTGTTCCTCGAAGACCCACGCAAGCTCATTGATCGAGACCGTGTTGCCAGGCTGCGCACGAAGGCGAAGGACACCAAGGATCCGGTCGAACGGTTGCGGGTATACGCCGAACTGGAGCGTGCCGAGTCGTCCGACGAGACTGCGTACAAAGGCGGGTTCGTGCAACACGCCAAGAACTGGGCGGCGGCCAATTCGGTCGGCCCCGCTGCGTTCAGGCAGTTGGGCGTGGCCGACGACGTGTTGAGGTCCGCCGGTCTCGTCGCCGCCGAGGCGCGACGTGCTCGAGCAGTTCGTAAGCACTCTTCATCGGTGGGCCGCACGTCGGTGACCGCCGAGTCGATCAAGGCGCACGTCCGCACGTTGCGCGGCACCTTCACGATGGTCGACATCCAGGCCAGTGTGGGCGGTAGTCCGATGACTGTCCGCAAAGCCGTGCAGGCGTTGGTCGACGATGGCACGATCAAGCGCCTCGGTCCGATCCGCGATTGGCACGGCCGAGGTCGTGCCCCGATCGCGTTCGAGGCGCGCTGACCCGACCGTTACGGGTCCGGCGCTGATGACCCTGTCGAGACGGAACTCGACGACGACGCCGTTCGAGCGCACCACGACCTCGGCGCACCACACCTGCACCAATAGGTCTCGACGGATGTGATGGCGCGCCGCATTGGGCGGCACCTGGGCCAGCCTCGCCTTGTCGCGGCCGACAAGTTCGCTTCTCCGCTCAAGTTATAGGCGCTAACTGACGACACTTTAGACAATACATGTCATGTGTGACCTCCTTGAGAGGCCGCCTGAGCGCATGTAATCCCTGTCGTGTAGTGGATCGAGCTGGTCGGAAGGTAGATCTGGATGAGCATGCAATTTGCCCGGGTGGTCCAGGTAGCGCTGGGTGTGGTCAACGCCGTGCCGGTCGAACGGCGCCCGGCCATCGCCGAGGAGCGCCTGCTCTACCTGGCGACGAATCACGGGTTCGCCCCGGCTCCGGCAGCACGGCGTGACGAGCTGTGGGAAGCCGCCTCGGAGGTGCTCAACAGCGTCGAGAAGCTGTACCACGAGGGTCGGCTCGACGAGATGCTGTGTGGCCTGCCACCGACGAGCCCAGCGTTGGATCCCCTGAACCTGATCGACAGGGTGGCGTCGCGCGTCGGTGTCGGGATCGGTCGCGAGAACTACCGAGCTCTGGCGACCGCCTGCGTCGAAGCCCTCCGTAACTGGGCCCAGGCGAACCCCGAGATCGACGTCGATCAGCAGCCGTCGACGAAGCTCCGGTGGGAGCTCGGGCTCGGCCGCACGCTGTTGACCGATCTCGACTCGTCCATCGATCTGCGCCACATGCCGACCCCCAGCATTTCCGAGGTGGGAGCCGATTCACCGGACCCGCCCGCCGCTGCGGCCACGGCCGGCAAGCCGAGCACAGCCGCCGACGACTTTGTCTACGACGTGCCGTCCGGGTGGCGCACGCACGACTGATCGGTCGCCCCCGTTGTGATGTTTCACCGATCATCGTCTTCGACGATGTCCCGTCCGGCGACGTCCGTTGCACCGACTGCCTTTCCGCCGCCGGCCGCAGGCATCCCCGATACGCCGGCCGCCTGGGCACAGGATCCGTTCGGACGCTTCCAACTCCGTTATTGGGACGGAACCCGGTGGACCGCGCACGTCTCGAGTTGGTGGCGTCAGCAGCTCAATCCCGATTTCTACTTCGACGGCTGAACGGAGGTCGGCGCTCAGGAGCGCAGACGGGCGCGCAGTAAGTTGAGGGCCCGCAGCGGGCGCGTCACGCTCCACGATCGGCTGGCCAATGTTCGGCTCAACTGCAAGTCTGCGTCACGAAGTTGCGAGCGCAGCACGGCGTGCTCGGAGGCCGTCGCCGGGAGGGAATCGGCGGCAGATGTAGTCGCAACGACGACGGAGGCATCGGCTGCGCGCAGCGTTGCGAAGAACTCACCGCCGATGGTCTCGGAGCAGTGTTCCAGCGTGAACGGGACGAGGTGCAGTCGTTGTAGCGATGCGACGAGGCGCCTGAACGACGAAGGCGTGAACATCCAGCAGTGCACGTCTTGATACAGCGCGTCGTCGACGGCTGCTGTAGCCCGCTCGAGCGCTTCGGTCTCTGAGTGCACCGGGACGAGCTCGGAGAACGGCGGCTCCTGCTCCCAGGCGATGAACCCTCGCCACGCGACCGCGCACGAGTAGTGGTCGAAGACCTGTCGAGGAGTGGGCACCGTCGGCTTGGTGAGATGTGCATGGATGAGGTCTGCCGCGACCGTCGGTTGTCGGAGCGCATCGAAGCATCGCCGGTGGTCGGGGATGGCCAGCGACAGCACGCCGTCGTCGTCGAGCACGCTACGGATGTCGCCCAACCAGCCGACGATGTCGGGGACGTGTTCGATGACATGCGATGCGATGACGTAGTCGAACGGGCTACCGGCGCCGGCAGCATCGCGTATCGAGCCACTCGTCGAGACGTAGTCGACGGGCACGATGGCATCGATGTCGAAGCCGTCATGAGTCGCATATCTGTCGCGGAGCGCATCGGTGTCGACGTGATCGAGGTAGCGGATGTCGCCCATGTCGCGGCGCACGACGGGGTTGGCGAGCGGCCCGAGCTCGAGGCCCTTCGACGTGGCGACGTCGACCGATCTCAGGAGCGAATCGGTGCGGCCGGCCATCCGATAGACCCTAGCGAGCCGAAGATTCGCGCGGTGCCCGGCGTGTCAGCGGGCGTTGTCGCCGAAGCGGAACTCGTGGGTCAGTTCGTCGAGCTTGACCTTGACGTCGGGGTCGAGTGGGGAATCGACAGCGGCCACCGAGTCCTCGAGCTGTTCGGGCCGGCTGGCACCGATGATCGGGCTGGTGATGGTGGGATTGGCCAGCACCCATTGCACGGCCATCGTTGCCATCGAGACCCCGGCGCCTTCGGCGATCGGCCGGAGCTCCTCGATCACGTTGAACATCCGGTCGTTCCAGTAGCGCTCCTGATAGCGGCCGGCAGCGGTCCCAAGGGTGAAGCGGCTGCCCTCGGTCGGCGCGCCGGCGCGGTGCTTCCCAGTGAGGAACCCGCCGGCAAGCGGGTTGTACGGAATGACCGCGACGGCGTCGTCGGCACACAATGGCAGGAGCTCGCGTTCGTTCTCCCGGAACAGCATGTTGTAGCGCGGTTGCACGCTGACGAACTTGACCGTCCCCAGTGCCTCGGAGCGACCGAGGCTCCGCGCTAGTTGGTAGGCCAGGAAGTTGCTGCAGCCGACATAGCGCACCTTGCCGGATCGCACGACATCGTCGAGGGCCTGCAGGGTCTCGTCGATGGGTGTGTCCGCATCCCACGAGTGCAGCTGGTAGAGGTCGACATAGTCGGTGCGCAGACGGCGCAGCGACGCCTCGAGAGCGCGGATGATGTTCTTGCGCGAGTTGCCGGCGTCCCATGGCTTCGGACCGGTGGGGAAGTAGCACTTGGTGGCGACGATGAACCGGTCGCGTCGCCCGCTCATCCACCGGCCGATCAAATCCTCTGTCGCTCCGTACACATCGGGCGATGCGCCGAGCGGATAGACGTCGGCAGTGTCGAAGAAGGTGATGCCCGCCTCGTCGGCCGCCTCCATGATCGCGAACGACGTCTCGTCGTCGCATTGGTATCCGAACGTCATCGTGCCGAGGCACAACCTCGACACCTTGAGGCCGGTGCGACCGAAACGAACGTGCTGCATGGGTTGACCATACAAAGGTCACCGCACCATCAGCACGGTCAGCACCCTGTGATCGGCGTGCTCTGCTAGCAAGGTGGGCATGGCGATCCTGCTGGCAGCCCTGTGCGCTGTGAACTATGGGCTCGCCGACTACTGCGGAGGACGCGCCTCGCGCTCGGTGGCCAGCACCGTCGTCACGTTGCTCGGCCAGGCCACGAGCCTGGTCCTGGTGCTGGGCGGCGTCCTCCTGATCGGTACGCCGCTTGCCTCGTCGCACGACCTGTGGTGGGGTGCTGCGGGCGGTGCCACGGGTGGCCTGGCTTTGTGTGCGTTCTACCTGGCCCTGTCGCGTGGGGCGATGACAGTCGTCGCTCCGACGACGGCCGTCGTCAGTGCGGCCCTGCCGGTGATCGTCGGGCTGTGCATGGGCGAACGGCCGAGCATCGCCGCGCTGATCGGAATCCTCGTCGCCTGTTTTGCCGTGGCCCTCGTCAGCGGGGCGATCGGCGAGCGGCACCAGCACACTCGGGTCTCGACGCTCGTGCTCGCCGCGGTGGCCGGACTCGGCTTCGGATTCATCTTCATCGCGTTCGCCCGCACCGCCGGCGACAGTGGCCTGTGGCCGCTGGTCGCAGCCCGCGCCTCCTCGGTGCCGGTCGTGCTCGTGGTGGTCGGCGCGACCCGACCTGGCCGTGGCGCGCTGCGCTCGATGATCTGGCTCGTGTTGGCGTCGGGCGTGCTCGACATGGCGGCCAACCTGTTCTACCTCGAGGCCAGCCACCGAGGTCTGTTGAGCATCGTTGCGGTGATCTCGTCGATGTACCCTGTGGCAACCGTTTGCCTCGCCTTCGGCATCGACCACGAGCGCGTCAATCGATCGCAGGCCCTCGGTTTGGCGTTCGCCGCCACCGCCCTCGCGCTTGTCTCGCTCGGCAGTTGAATGCGACTACGAGGACGATGTGCCGGCGATCGCCTGCGACTCGCGTGCCGCGGCCATGAAGATTCCCTTGCTCATCAAGCTGTGCTCCGCGTTGCGTCGCTCGATGTAGATCCCGGCGCGCGCCGCGTGGATGGCGGGGTCGTCGGGAGCCGCCCAGCCGGCGAGGTCCGCGAGGTGGCATGCGAGCCGCAAGTCGTTGTCGACGACGGCCTGTTGGGCACGCTCGATCAGTTCGCCGGGCCCGCCGCACAACTCCGCGACGACCGAGGCGACGTGTGCATCGGGCGAAGGCTTCAGCCGTGATGCGGCGCCGTCCCACCAACCACCGAACTGGCGCCAGATGTTGCGGATCACGAACTCCGGCTCGTCGTACAGCGGTCGGAGATACGGTTTGGCGAGCGTGTCGGTAGGCACCGACACGGTGTGGATGATCTCGTCGAGCGTTGCACCGCGGTTCATCATCGCGATCACATCGCCCACGAGGTTTTCCAATGCCTCGGCCACGTCGCCGAGGACCCGTGCGATGCGTTCGTTGCCGGTGATCGGCAGGCCATGAGCCGGCACCAGCAACTCCGGTCCGGCAGCGACCATGGCGCGCAACGCGGCAGCCCATTCCAGCGGGTAGCGCTGGACCTTCTGGGGGTTGCCGGCATTGGGAAAGTTCCAGATCACGAAGTCGCCGGCCATGATCCACCTGCGCTCGGGCAGCCACGCCCACAGGTGGTCGTCGGTCTCCCCGCGCGCGTGACGCAGCTCGATGGTCGTGTCGCCCGCAGTGATCGTCGATGTCATCTCGAAGGTTTCGGTCGGTCGCAATGTCGTCGACGGGAGGAATCGGCGGGCGTCGGCGATGTCGACTCGCGCCCCGCCCTCTGCTTCGCCGATCGACAGGTTCAACTCGCCCGGGATGCCACCGAACTGCCGTGAGTTGATGATGAGGTTCCAGTTGTTGGTGTACTCGTAGCGGTCGAGGCGGGCGACGACGTTCTGATGGCCTGTCACAATCGGATCGTCGCCGGCAAAGAAGGTGCTACCACCGACATGGTCGGCGTGTCCGTGCGTGTACACCAACCGTCTCACCCGCGATGCGCGCCACTGCTTCAATGCTGTCACCACGGCCTTGCCGGTGTGGACGCCTGACGAGTCGAAGCAGACCAATCCGTCGCCGCTGTCGAATGCCACACAATGACTGAAGCTCTCGACGATGGCGAGGTCGGCAGCGATCTCGCTGAGCTCGTTGGTCACCCGGTTGACGGGCTGGTCGACCACACCGGAATCGATGATGCGTGACGAGATGTCGAGAAGGTCGGCCATGGGCCAACGGTACTCAGCCTGCGTCCTGCGGATGGCCGGCGAGGTATGCGGCGGCGGCGATAGGAGCGGTCCGGCTGTAGCCGCTCGGGAGTCGGACGGTTCCCGAGGATGTCGTGAAGTAGACCTGCCAATCGCGGTATGCAGCGAACAGCGCAGGGTCGTCGCGCATGTTCTCGGCGAACGCAGTGACGGTCGTGACGTAGAGGTCGTTGGGGTTGTACTGGTGCAGGGCCGCGTCGATGTCGCCGGGTGCCCCACTCTGGTGGAGATACGTGGCTGCACCGAGGATCGCGTCGCGCGGAACCGTCGGGTCACCCGAGCAACACAGCGCCCAGGTGCTCGGCAGGAACTGCATCGGGCCTATCGCGCCGGCCGAGGACGTTCCGATGACCCGGCCCATCCGGGTCTCCTGCAGGTTGATCGCGGCGAGCCAGTACCAGGGGATTCCCGTCGCCGCCTCCGCCTCGCGGTAGTAGCCCATCAGCTCGTCCGCCGGCAACGGCTCCACCACT
>JBDTYA010000234.1:0-8739 GCA_040005915.1 Ilumatobacteraceae bacterium | reverse complement strand
GGGGTGGTCAGCTCGAACCCTGGCGCTCCCAGGTCGCTGGGCGACTCGCCAGCGACAAAGTTCAGGGGAAGATGCGATATGTGAGATCTGACCGCGTTGCGCGATCAGCGAACCGAAACGGCCCGGCAGACGATCTCGTCGTCCGTCAGGCGTCAGGCGTCAGACCGGGACGAGAAGCTCGTGATCGTGGTGATCGGCATCCGGTTGGTCGATCTCGTGACAGGTCTGGGCAGCTTCCCAGGCCGTTTCGGCGATGCCGGGATCACTGGTCGTGGGTACGCCACGGTTGTACGTCACGCGCACCAGTGCGTCGACGACGACCGGGTCGAAGTGCGTGCCGCGGGCGGCTTGGATGTGAGCGAGCGCGTGGGCGGGATCCCATCCGGCTCGGTAGGCGCGGTCCGATGTCAGCGCGTCCCATACATCGGCGACGGCGACGACTCGCGCCTCGAGCGGGATCCGCGAGCCGGCAAGGCCCGCCGGGTAGCCCTTGCCGTCGAGACGTTCGTGGTGGTGGAGGATGATCGGCAGAACTTCGCGAAGCGACAGCGCCGTCGAGGCCAGCTCGAACCCGAGCTGCGGATGGGTCTCGACGATCTCGCGTTCCTCGGGCGTCAACGCGCCGGGCTTGTTGAGGATCTGATCGGGAATCGCGATCTTGCCGAGATCGTGAAGGTACGCGCCGCGGGCGATGACCCTCAGGCGATCGGATGGGAGCCCCATCTGGATGCCGAGCTCGACAGCAAGCTCGGCGGTTCGCAAGCTGTGGCCATGAGTGTACGAGTCCTTGACCTCGACGGCCTTTACCAACGTCGACAGCGCTTCGGGGTACCCGCGGACGATATGGGCGAATGGGTCATCGACGAACGCGTCGACCAGAACGCCGGCGACGGCATTCTGCGTCCGGCCGCGCACGATCACCGCGTAGACGGCGGCGCTGAAACCGGCGAACAGGTACGTGTGGTAGTCCCACCACGACAGCTGTGCGAACTTGCCGTGCTCGAGCGACAGCACGGCTGCGACCGACATCGTCGAGGCCAGCACGAGCGCGAGTTGAATGGGGTCCTTGCCGAGGTGATACCGCCGTCCGTGGCGAACGATGACGAGGAGCAGACAGGCGATGATCGCTGCCGACACCACGGCCATGATTGCGTTCTCGTGGGGGATCGGGCCGTCGCCGTGAAAGCGGGCGGGGTCTGCGACGACCGCAGCAACGAAGAGTGTCGCCGGCACCATCGGCGTCAGCACGGAGATCAATGGATGCCGGCCGACCCAACGATTGAGACCACGGTCCTGCTGCCGGCCGGCGATCAACAAGCAGAGCGCGAACCCGGCGATCGCGGCGTACGGGAAGCGGGCCACCCACATGTTGTTGAGGTGGTTCATCGCTTGCGGGGTGGTGAGCCCGTGCCCGAGCATGAAGATGCCGACGAACGAGCAACCGAGTCCCAACCAGACCACACCGGACTGTGGCGTGTGTGCTGCCGACGCGACGGCGACCGACGCGACGAAGAGAGCGCACGCGGCGATGGCCGACACGACGATCATGTGGCCACTGGCGGAGAACCACTTCGGATCGAAGCCCGGCATCATGCGGAGGAAGACGAGAAATACGGTTGGCACCGAGAGCAGTGCGATGACCGGCAGCCACCGGCGAAGGATCTGAGACATCACATGAATGTTCGTCAGCTTGCGAGGAAAACTTGAGTGCCGATGGTCCCGATCATTGCTCCGGCTCTGCTTGCAGAGGCGCACCGTCGAGCGGGCAGAGCACGCGCCGGGCCGTGCGCGGCGCCCTGGCTTGCGAGCCGAGGCCGAAGAATGCCAGAGGACCGGCGGCCGCGGCGACGCACGCCGTGACGACGAGGCCCATTCGGAAGGCGTGAGTGATCTGGGCCGGCACGGTGGCCGCGGTCAACCCCGAGACGACCGGCACGACGGCGAGAGCGCTGAGACCGGCGGCACGGGCGATCGCATTGTTGACCCCGGAGGCGACGCTGACGTGGTTGGGGTCGGCAGCTGCCATCACCGTTGCGGTCAACGGTGCAACGAACGTGACCAACCCGCACCCGAACACGATCGCGCCCGGCATCACATCGGTCACCCACGATGTGCTCTCGCCGACACGCGTCAGCAGCAGCAGACCGCCGGCGGCAAGCAACGGGCCGACCGTCAGCTGCAGTCGCGGTCCGATCCGCTGTGCCAATGCCCCAGAACTCGACGACAGCAGCAGCATCAAGCCGGTGGCCGGCAGGAGGGCGACGCCGGCCTTCAGCGCCGACCACCCGGTGGCCACCTGCAGCTCGTACGAGACGAGGAAGAAAGAGACGCCCAGCGCGCCGTACAGCAGCACGGTCTGCAGGTTGACCACCGTGAAGGTGCGGTCACGGAACAACGCCGGCGGCACGAGCGGATCGTTCGTGTGCAGCATCCGCCGAACGAACGCAACGACTGCCGCAGACGCGATCACGATTGCCACGAGCACGGCTGGATCGGTCCAGCCGCGCGGGCCCGCCTCGGTCAGTGCCCAGGTGCTGACAGCGAGCCCGACGACCGCGAGAGCCGCCCCGGCGAAGTCGAGGCTGCGATCGGTCGCCGGGTCGCGTGTCTCGGGTATCGCCGAGCGAGCACATGCGATCGCGATCGCGGCGACCGGCACGTTGATCAGGAACGCCCATCGCCAACCGGGCCCATCGACCAGTCCACCGCCCACGAACGGGCCGATCGCCCCGGCCACACCTCCCAATCCCGACCACGCGCCGACTGCTGCGGCACGATCGGATTCACGGAAGCTGGCCTGCAGGATGGCCAGGCTTCCAGGAGTCAACAGCGCACCGCCGACGCCTTGGAGCACTCGGGCGAGGACGAGCACCTCGATGTTGGGAGCGGCACCGCACAGCAGCGAGGCGAGCGCGAACCACACCGTGCCGACGATGAAGATCTTGCGCCGACCGAAGCGGTCGCCCAGCGCGCCTCCCAACAGGATCAGCGAGGCGAGCGCGACCAGGTATCCCGTCAATACCCACTGCAACGAACTGATCGAGGCGTCGAAATCCTTGCCGATGTGAGGCAGGGCGACGTTGACGACCGTCGCGTCGAGACTGGCCATCGCACTGGCCGCAACGGTCGCGACGAGCGCCACCCGACCGCGGGCCGATTGCAGCACCAGTCCTTCGCCGGCCCCTGCCTCCGCCGTGACGGCGCTCACAGCTGCGGGTCGGTGGGGAAGCGCCGGCTCAGCCTGCGGCCAGTTCGGTCTGGTGCTTGACGACCATCTCCTCGACGGCCTTCATGTTGCGGTCGGCCAGCTCGGGACGGCTCTCGACCGCACGCGACTTGGCGTTGATCGTGCTGTACGCCTGTCCCTGGAACTCGGGCATCACGCGCTGGGCGATCAGCTCGTAGCTGCGGTGTGTCGCCACCGGGTTGGCCCACTCGTGAGCCAGTTGCATGTAACACCCGAAACCGCCCGACTGCTTGGCGAGCCGTTCGATCTGTTCGCCGGCCATGTCGGCGGTACCGATGGTACCGAGCCCGCTCTCGTTGACGAAGTCGATCATCTCGCGAACGTTCTCGCCGGCGACCGCCATCTGCGGGAAGGCCGCGACCTTCTGGAAGTACCTGAACCAGTGCTCGATGCCGAACTCGACGTTCTTGTACGCCTGCTCCTTGGTCTCGGCGATGTGCGTCATTCCCACGAGCCTCCACTGATCGCGGTCGGCGACCGTGCCGAACTTTGCAGCGCGTTCCTGCACCACATCCCAGTGCAGGCCCAGCAGATCGAAGCCCTCCGATTGCGTTGCACCGATGGACAACAGGCCGATGCCGTAGCGGCCGGCGAGACGCGGGCCCGACGGGGATGCGACCGCCGGCACGGCAACGTCGAACACCGGGCTGCTGTACGGGCGGAGGTGCAATCGGGCGTCGACCAGGTTCCACGCCTTGGTCTGGCTGCTGACCGGCTCGTCGCTGCGCAGCAGCCGCATGATCACGTCGACGCCCTCTTCGAGCAGTGGTCGCGTCTCGGTGGGATCAAGCCCCAACATGATCGCGTCGGTCGGCAGCGAACCGGGCCCGAGCCCGAGCATGAACCGGCCGCGGGTGAGGTGGTCGAGCAGCACCGCACGCTCGGCGACCATGTACGGGTTGTGGTACGCGACGCTGGTGACACCGGTTCCCAACTTGATGTGGCGGGTGCGCTCGGCGGCGGTGGCGATGAAGATCTCGGGACAGGCGATGATCTCGGTCCCCGCGCTGTGGTGCTCGCCGATCCAGGCCTCGTCGTAGCCGAGCTTGTCGAGGTGGACGATCAGGTCGAGGTCGCGCTCGAGCGCCAGCGTCGGGTTCTGACCGGCCGGGTGGAAGGGTGCCATGAATATTCCGAAGCGGAGGCGATCCGACATGGGGTGTGCCTTTCTCATCGTCCGGCAGCGCGGCCTGCGCTCCCGTTGTGGTTCGCTGACGTTGCAGCCTTGACCTTGCTTACCAGGTTGTTGGGCAAGATCTCGTCGTGGTCGTGCGCGGCCTCGAATCTCCCCCGGCCGGCGGTCAACGAGCGCAGGTCCAATGCGTAGCGGATGATCTCCGCCGTCGGCACCAACGCCGACACATGTTGCTCGCCGTGCTCGCCGGCGATCGTGCCGACAACCCGGCCGCGCCGAGTCGTGAGGTCGGCCAGCACGTCGCCTTGATAGCCCGACGGGATCGTCACCTTCAGCAGCGAGATGGGTTCGAGCACGACGGCGCCGGCGCGGCCGAGCGCCTCTTTGAAGCCGCTGGCCGCGGCGTTCTTGAACGCCATGTCGGATGAGTCGACGCTGTGGTACTTGCCGTCGTAGCACTCGACGCGGACGTCGACCACGGGGAACCCGTGCGCACCCCCGGTGGTCATTGCCTCTTCGATGCCCTTCTGCACGGCAGGGATGTAGTTGCGCGGGATCGAGCCACCGACGATGGAGTCGACGAACTCGAAACCGGCACCCCGTTCGAGCGGGCTGACGCGCAGGTTCGCCACCGCGTACTGACCGTGCCCCCCGGACTGCTTCTTGACCTTGCCCTCGGCGTCGCCGGTGCCGACGACCGTCTCGCGGTACGGCACGCGCACGTCTTCGGTGTCGACGTGAACCCCGAACTTACGGGCGAGCCGCTCGAGGGCGACGGCGAGATGGGTGTCGCCGGCACCGCTGAGCACCGTCTGGTGGGCGTGGTTGCGATCGACGCTGAGGCACGGGTCCTCGGCGAGCAGCCGGTGCAGCGCACCCGACAGCTTGTCGTCGTCGGTCTGCGTCAACGGCCTCAACGCGAGCCCGAAGACGGGTGGAGCGTACTGCTGAGCAACGACGCGCACCGGCATGTTGCGCGGCGCCAGCGTGGTACCTGTGCTGGTGTTGGTGAGCTTGGCGACCGCGACGATGTCTCCGGCAACCGCCTTGGCGCACGGCAACTGGTCCTTGCCGCGCATGTGGAAGAGGCCGTGCAACCGTTCCTCGGCCGACGTAGTGCTGGCGATGAGCCGATCGTCGGCCGAGATCGTGCCCGACACGACCTTGCACAACGAGACCTGGCCGACGAACTGATCGGCGAGCGTCTTGAACACGTACGCCAACGGCTGGGCGCCGGAGTCTGCGGGGACGTCGATCTGCTCGGTACCGGCGATGACAGACATCGGCCGATCCGCCGGCGTGGGCCCGATCTCGCAGATGAAATCGGCCAACCGGTCGACGCCGACTCCGGTCGACGCCGAGCCGACGAGGACCGGGAACTCGAGGCAGTCCAACACCTCGTGGGCCAGCGTGCGTTCCAATTCCGCCGTGCTGGGCACATCGCCGGAGAGGTATCGCTCGAGCTGATCGTCGTCACCGGAGACGATCTCCTCGACCAACTCGTCGTGCACGCGGTGCTCTTCGTCAGCGATGTCGGTGGGCAGGGGAGCGCTGTGGTGCCGGCCATCGCGGTCGTATTCGAAGGCCTGGTCCGACAGCACATCGGCTATGCCGTGCAACGCCTCCTCCTCGCCCAGCGGAAGCTCGAGAGCCACGAAACCGTGCCCCCACTTCGACTGCAGCGCGGCGAGCACGCTGTGGAAGTCGGCCCGCGGCTTGTCGTCCTTGTTGACGAACACCAGTCGCGGGATCTTCGCGGCGGTGCAACGTTCCCAGGCCAGCTCGGTGCCGACCTCGATGCCGTCCACCGCGCTGACGACGATGACGGCCAGATCGGCGACGCTGAGTGCAGCCAGTTCCTCGCCGACGAAGTCCGCGTAGCCAGGCGCATCGAGCAGGTTGATCTTGTAGGTCTCGCCGTCGCCGGCCTTCCACTCGAACGGGGCGATGCCGAGCGACAGCGACATGCCTCGTTTGACTTCTTCCGGATCGGTGCCTGTGACCGTCGTGCCGTCCTCGACGCGTCCGACGCGCGTCGTGACGCCGGCGCGGTGCAGCAGCGCTTCGACGAGGGTGGTCTTGCCGCAGCCGCTGTGGCCGACGAGCACCACGTTGCGGATGCGCTGTGTTGGGATGAGATCCACCGACATGACCCCCCATGCTCAAGATTTGGCAATGTCCGATCTTGTTACTGTGATCGGACTTTACCCACCATCGAGAGGGTGGACGTACGGCGACGCCGGCGCTACGGCTGGCGCGTGCTGTAGCTGGACGGCGCGGGGCGCAGGCCGGGGAACTGGCCGAGGCGTTCGAGCGCGGCGACGGTGCTGCGCATCGCGTCTGCCGGCACCGGATGGCTGATGAGGTACCCCTGCGCCTTGGTACACCCGAGGTCGCTGAGCACCTGCAACTGGTGAACGCTCTCGACGCCCTCGGCGACCATGTCGAGACCCAGCGAGCGACCCATCGCCACGATCGTGCGCACCAGCGAGCGGTCGTTGGGATTGTCGGCGACGCCGTGCACGAAGGCCCGATCGATCTTGATCCGTTGCAACGGGAACTTCTGCAACAGCGACAGCGAGGAGTAGCCGGTGCCGAAGTCGTCGAGGGCGATGCGCACGCCCAGCGAGCGCACGCGACGCAATGTCGCCAGGGCCAGCTCGGGCTCGGCGATCATCACGCTCTCGGTGACTTCCAGCCACAACAACTGCGGCGAGACCCCGCTGCGAGTGAGCGCTTCGTTGACGATCGAGGGGAAGTTGGGATCGCTGAGCTGACGTGGCGAGACGTTGACCGACATCGTCGCCGACTCGCTGCAGACGCCGTCGTCGATCCAGTGGCGCAACTGGGTGAGCGCCTCGAGCAACGCCCACGAGCCGATGGGCACGATGGTGCCGGTGTCTTCGGCGATGGGGATGAACTCGGCGGGCGAGACCATGGTGCCGTCGGCCTGCTGCCAACGCATGAGTGCTTCGAAGCCGACCACGTCGCCGCTCTCGAGATCGAGGATGGGCTGATGGAACAGGCGCAGCTCGCGACGGTCGAGGGCGCGGTACAGGGCGGTTTCGACAGAGAGGCGGTGGGCGACCCGCTCGTGCATCGACTCGTCGTAGACGGCCAGGCAATTGCGGCCGGCGTCCTTGGCCCGGTACATGGCCGTGTCGGCGTGGCGCAACAGGTCCTCGGCGGACGAACTCGAACTGGGGCTCAGGGACGCGACGCCGATGCTGGCGGTGACGAACACGTCGCCCTGACTGATGGGCAGCGGTTCGCGGAAGATCGACAGCAATCGCTCGGCGAGTGCCAGCGACGACCCCGGGGAGCGGGTGGAGGGGTCGAGCACGACGTACTCGTCGCCCGAGAGGCGGGCCACGGTCGAATGCTCGGGGGCGGCCTTGCGGAGGCGGATGGCGACCATCTTCAACACCTCGTCGCCTGCCGCGTGCCCGAGGCTGTCGTTGATGTTCTTGAAGCGGTCGAGGTCGACGAAGTACAGCGTCGGGTGGCTGTCGGACTGCCACGCCATGCGCAGGCAGTCGTTGATGCGCTCGAGCAGCAGCGTGCGGTTGGGCAGGTTGGTCAAGGCGTCGGTCTGGGCGCTGAGGCGGAGGTCGGCCTGCGTGCGGCCGTTGGCCCGGACTGCCTGCGTGACGCGCAGCGTGACCGCGCCCGCAAGGACGAGCGCCGACATCGAGCGAACGAGGCCATCGATGCGATCGGCGGGGCCTGTGGCGGCGATGGCGATGATGGGCACGATCAGTGACGACGTCGTGAGGATGAGACGACCGAACACCCTGTTGTTGATCGGCTCGTCGGCGGAGCGCTTCAGCCACACGACCGTCGGGTGGATGAAGGCGCCGGCAGCGGTGAAGTAGGCGGCGACGTAGAACGCCATCGAGACTCTGGTGGCGCCATGACCGATGTGGCCGGCAGCTGCGAGGCCCCACAGCAGATCGGCGGCGAGGTTGAACGCCATCGCCACGGTGACGAGCCAGACCGACGCCTGACGGGTGCCGGAACCGGAGAACAGCAGCAGCACGAGGAGGAAGAGGATGACCGTGCCGGCCGGTTGGTAGGCGCCGCCGAGGATCGATGAGCCGAGGGATCCACCGCGAGTGCGGATCGCCGGCTCGATGAGGGCGACCCAACTGATCAGCCAGCCGCCGAGACCGACGATCAGGGCGTCACCGAGCACCGAGCGGACGTTGGCCGAGGCCCTTCCGCTGAGCATGTTGACGAGGGCGATGATGATGCAGATCGAGCCGCAGAGGCCGAGCAGGTCGGAAACGCGGGTGTACGTGCCGCTGTCGCCGAGGCTGTCGACGATCTGTGACGCGGCGAAGAAGCCGCCGATGGC
>JBDTYA010000233.1:0-2906 GCA_040005915.1 Ilumatobacteraceae bacterium | reverse complement strand
TACCGGACAGATCGACACCACGCGGCCTACGTGGCTCCAACCCTGACGCGACGAATCCGTGCGTCGGCGACCTGGGTCCGCTCGATGATCTCGCAGCTCCGTTGTTCGATGTGTCGTGCAAATCGCTCTATGCGTTGGGTTGGTCGAACACGTAGAACGTGTTGTCGCCTGGCGCGGCGAAGCCGGCGACCGAACCTCCTGGAATGTCGAATTTCTCCACCGATGTGATCACCGCAGGATGCTCGCGTGTCCACGCATCGACGTCCTCGACGAGATACATCGGACCCGCCGGTTGGTCGGTCGTCGACAGCATGATCTGAGCGACCCGACCCGGAAGCCAGAATGCGACGGTGTCATCGTCCTCCCTCCAGGCCTCGTCGAATCCGAGTTGGTCGCGATGAAACGCCACGGCGACCTCGAGATCCTGGACCGGCTGATAGATGAACGTGAGTTTCATTGGCGCCTCTTTCGAATCCTTCCGTAATCAAGTTACGGTGGTTGGAATCAGACTATAGTCGGCTCGTGCGCTCGTGGATACCGGTACCCGGAACGACCACGGGCAGGCTCGTGGTCGCAGCCCTCGAGCTCTTCGGCAGCCGAGGATTCAGCCCGGTCGCCGTTGGATCTATCGCCGAACGAGCAGGCGTGACAACCGGATCGCTCTACCACCACTTCGGCAGCAAGGCCGGCCTCTACCGGCTCGTCCGCGCCGACGTCGAGCAGCGGGTGATCGACCGACTCGAAGGTGCGGCGGCCGGTCGCGAGGTCACCACCCTCGCGGATCTCGCCCCGATCCTGCTCGTCGGATTCGACTACCTCGTGGCGAGCGACTTCACGCTACTCCTTGCGGAGCCACCCCCCGAACCAGTCGACGGCAGCGCCGAGCGTGATCCGATCGAACGGTTTGTTGCCGACGCGATAGCGACCGGCGCTGCCCCCGTTGGCATGTTGATCGCCGCCGCTTGGCGGGCAGCACTGTCGTACGCGAGCCACGGTCCCGATCAAGCACGTCAGGCGCGCATTGCTCTCGGCCACGTCCTGACTGGCCTGGAGTCGTCCACCGGGGCAGTGTCAAGCTGCAGCGCAGTCGGTCAAGGCGAGCACCTCGTGCATTGACACCCCTCCGATCCCGACCGGCCGAGACCGCGGCAACGTGCATCGTGTGATGCGATTGAATCTGGTCGTGATTGTGCGAGATGTCCTGCGCCGAGGTGGGCGGCACTCGCCGCATGTCTACCGCAGTGGCGGTGACAAGTCCGGGCGAGTTCCCGAGCAGGAGCGGTGGTCAGCGCGACCAATAGTGGCTTTGGGAGCGGGTAGGTGACGTGTTGTAAAGCGAGGACCGAATCCTCGCATTCAAGATGTCGACCAGATCGGGGCAGACCCGGCCCCACGGCGGCGATCATCGTGGCGTAGTCGCGGGCAACGGGCAGAATGTAGGAATGTCGATCTATTCCGGTACGCAGGACTTCGAGGGAGCGACGTTCGTGAGGACGAATTTTCGGGGTGCCACCTTGAGGTCGTGCGACGTCACCGGGGTGACGATGCGCGGGGTTGACGTGGGAGGGCTCGACATCGACAGCCATGACCTCTTCTTCGGCGGCCTCGTCGTCAATGGCGTCGACGTGGTGCCGTTCGTGGACGCCGAACTCAACCGGCAGTTCCCCGGCCGCGAGCTGCAGAAGGCGCAGACGCCCGTCGACCTGCAGGCCGGTTGGGTTGCGGTGCAGGCTGCGTGGGCGACGACGGTGGCGAATACGCCCACGGAACTGGTGGACACCCAGGTGGAGGGCGAGTGGTCGCTGGCGCAGACCCTGCGTCACCTCGTACTGGCAACCGACGCCTGGCTCCGCCGTGGGATCATGGGAGTAGAGCAGCCGTTTCACGAGATCGGCCAGATCTTCACTGGTGCGGCCGACATGGGCTTCGACATGTCGATCTTCCGGGCCGACGCGCCGGCGTTCGAGGAGGTCCTCGAGGTGCGTGTCGAGCGGCAGCATCTGGTGACCGAGTTCCTGGCCGGTGTCACTCCGGAGCTGCTCGCCGAGGAGCGCGACAACCCGTGGGGCGGCGGGGACTGGCATCCCACCGTCGGTGACTGCGTGCGCGTGATCCTCGAGGAGGAGTGGGCGCACCTGCGCTACGTCCGACGGGACCTCGCACTCGTTCAGTGATCTCGGGGTCGGTCGTCGCGACGAAGATGAGTGCGTGGACCCAGCCGTTCAAACGTACGTCGATGGCATTATCGCCGACACTCGAGCCCTGTTCGACAGGATCCACCAACTGATCGTCGGCGAGTTCGCCGACATCGACATCGGCATCGCCTACAAGATGCCTGTCTACCGCCGCGGGAATCGGAGTCTGAACGTCGGAGCATGGAAACACGGAGTTTCGTTCTATGGATTCCCGGACGAGGGCGCCCTACCGATCCTCGAGCGGCATCCTGCACTCTTCTCCGGCAAGGGGACATTGCGCATCACCCACACCGTTGCCGATGACATTCGCGACGAGGAGTTGATTCAACTCGTGCACAGTGCGTTGGGCGGCGGCCGTGCGCCCCTCCCGGAGTGAGTGAGCCTGCGGACGGTGCCGCGGATTTGTCGGTGTTCAGGACCCGATCGTGATCGTCGGACCATCGGGCAGCTGATCCCACCACCGTCCGAATCGGGAGAACACGGCAGGCTCCCGGTCGGCCAGGAATCTTCGTAGGTCACGCGCCTCCTGATCGAGACTGTCGAGGGCCGCATCGTTCAGTGGTTCCAGCGCTCGGACCTCGATCGCGTCGGTCGAAACTCGCCAGACGCCCCGGACGAGACCGTCGACCAGCACGGTCGGGAGGACATCGCCATTTCGCCGGATGACGTGCGGGCGGTGCTCGTCGGGAATCACGCGAGAGCGGTCCTCGT
>JBDTYA010000232.1:0-15823 GCA_040005915.1 Ilumatobacteraceae bacterium | reverse complement strand
CGGCTCCAGCACCCGCCCCGGCTCCAGCACCCGCCCCGGCTCCAGCACCCGCCCCAGCACCCGCCCCGGCTCCGGCGCCAAAACCCGCTCCAGCTCCCGCCCCGGCCCCAGCACCACCCGCGTGCCAAGGAAGTACGTGCGGCTAGAAGCGGTGGCCGAAGAACGAACGTGGCAACGTTCGACGGCCGTGTTGATGGGGTCTCCCAGCGAGATCCTCATCGACGGTCCGGTCGACTTGATTCGGCTGGGGTTTTCTCGTCTACGACAGCTCGAGCAGACCTGGAGTCGCTTCATTCCCGACAGCGAACTCAATCGTCTCCAAGGTTGGCGGGGCGACTGGCTGGAGTGCAGCGACGATCTCGTTGCTGCACTCCAGTGTTGTCTCCGCATGCACGCCGAGACCGGCGGGCTCTTCGACCCGTCCATCCGCACCAGCCTCGAACGGCTCGGCTACGACCGCACGTTCGCGTCGATCGTCGATCACGAAGGTCTGCTGCCGTCCGACGAAGCACTGTCGGTGCCGGGCCTCACCGGTCTCGAGATCCGCGGTAATTGGGTCCGACTCGACCACGGTCTGTCGATCGATCTCGGTGGCATCGGCAAGGGACTCGCTGCAGACATCGTCGCCGACGAACTGATCGCAGCCGGCGCCAACTCGGCGTTTGTGTCGCTGGGTGGCGACATTCATGCCGCGGGCGAGCCGGTCGACGAAAATGGCTGGTGTGTCCCGTTGTTGCATCCGGTCACCGGTGAGCCGGTAGGACATCATGCGCTCTACTCGGGCGCACTGGTGATGAGCACGGTCGTAATCCGGCGGTGGATCCGCGGCGGACGGCAGCACCACCACATCATCGATCCGCGATCGGGTCGCTCGGCAGAGACCGATCTGCTCGCTGTCGCCGTTGCTGATCAGAGCGCGGCACGTGGTGAGGCGCTGGCCAAAGCGGCGATCATCGCCGGGGAATCAGAAGCCGCGACCCTCCTGCGCTCAGCCGATGTGAAAGCCTGGTTGATCAGCGCTGATCGCGTCCACGTAGTGCAGGAGTCCAAATGATCGCCGTCACCCAGAAGCTCGCCTGGTACGTCGCCCGATCAAGTGGGATCGTCGCCTGGGCAACGGTGACCGCCAGCATCCTGTGGGGCCTGACCCTGTCGAGCCGTCTGGTGCGCAAGCGAGGAGTGCCGGCCTGGCTTCTCGACCTCCACCGCTACCTCGGCACGCTGTCGCTCGTGTTCGTCGTCATCCATCTCGTTGGTCTGTGGGCGGACAACTTCGTGTACTTCGGCTGGCGCGAGATGTTCGTACCGATGAGCTCGCCGTGGAAGACGGGGGCTGTCGCATGGGGCATCGTCGCGTTCTACTTCCTCGCCGCAATCCAGGTGACCTCGTGGCTGATGCGCCACATCAAGAGAAGGATCTGGCACACGATCCACCTCACCAGCATCGCCCTGTGGATCACGGCGACCGTGCACATCTTCCTGGCCGGCCAGGACCGCCACAACACACTGCTGCAGTGGTTCGTGCTGGGTTCGACCATCCTCGTCCTCCAACTGACGCTGTTCCGAATCGTCACATTACGGAGCGCGCAGAAGTGGGCATTGCGACCCGAAACACCGACCAAACCAGATCGGGTCAGCACGAGCTAAGTTCAGGTCGTCATGGGATTCCACAGCAAACTGGACGCGGCGTGGCAGTCGACGCAGTCCATGCTCTGCGTCGGGCTCGATCCCGACCCGGCACGGTTGCCCGAATCGCTCGGCTGCAGCGGCGACGCGACGTACGAGTTCTGCAAGGCGATCGTCGATGCAACCGCAGACACCGTCTGCGCGTTCAAGCCACAGTTCGCCTACTTCGGTGCGCAGCGAGCGGAGCCCGCACTCGAAAAGCTGTGCACGTACATCCGGGAGACGTACCCCGACGTCCTGCTCATCCTCGACGCCAAACGCGGCGACATCGGGCCGACCGCGCAGCAGTACGCCCGCGAGGCCTTCGACCGGTACGGGGCAGATGTCGTGACCGTCAATCCGTACCTCGGCACCGACTCGATCGAGCCGTACCTGCGGTACCCGGACAATGGCGTCTTCGTGCTGTGCCGCACCTCGAACGCGGGTGGTGGTGACTTCCAGTCGCTCGATGTCAAGGGCGAGCCGCTGTTCGCCAACGTCGCCCGCAGAGTCGCTGTCGAGTGGAGCGAAATCGGCGCTTGCGGTCTTGTGGTCGGCGCCACGTTTCCCGACGAGCTCGGCACCGTGCGGTCGATCGTCGGTGATCTGCCCCTGCTCGTGCCGGGTATCGGCGCACAAGGCGGCGACCTCGAGGCGACGGTCGCGGCCGGCGCGGCGAGCAACGGCTTCGGCATGGTGATCAACTCGTCGAGGGCTGTGCTCTACGCATCGAGTGGCCCCGACTTCGCCGAGGCAGCACGACGCGAGGCATTGGCCACGCGAGACGCGATCCGTCGATACACACGGCGCTAGTTGTAGTCGGTGGTCAGCAGGTCAACGCGTCGACGGAGATGATCCCCGCTGCGACTCGCAGCTGCGCGATCACATCGCTGCCGACCTCGCCCGAGGTGGCGATCAGCATCACCGCGGTGCCACCGGCCGGTGCGGCGCCCACGTCCATGTCGGCGATGTTGACGCCGGCGTTGCCCAACAGCGTGCCGACGATGCCGATGACGCCGGGACGGTCGTCGTTGGTGACCATCAACATGTGATCGGCCGGGGGCACATCGACGCTGTGCTCGTCGACCATCACGATGCGCTGCTCGCCGCGGCGACCGACCAGCGTGCCCGACAACGATCGTCCACCGCCGCGCAACGTGACCAGGTTGACGAAGTCGGCAGACGTTGCGCAGTTGACTTCGCGAATTTCGACGCCGCGGTCCTTGGCGAGCTGGGGAGCATTGACGTACGTGACCGGCTCGTCGGTGATCGAACCGAAGAAACCCTTCGACGCCGCCAGCGTGAGAATCCGGGTGTCGTAGCCGGCGATGTCGCCCTCGGCGCACACCTCGATCTGCCTCGGCGCGCCGTTGGCAGACCGAGCGACCAATGACGCGAACAGCCGACCCAACCGCTCGGCGAGCGGCAGGAAAGGACGCATCGTCTCGTTGGCCTCGGCAGCATCCACGTTGACCGCGAACGGCACGAACTCGCCGGCGAGCGCCAACTGCACCATGTCGGCGATCGTGTCACCGGCCTTGTCCTGTGCCTCGCGGGTCGACGCGCCGAGGTGCGGCGTGACGACGATCTGATCGAGCGCGAACAGTGGCGACTCAGTCGTCGGTTCGATGGAGTACACATCGATCGCAGCGCCGGCGATCACCCCGTCGCGCACCGCCTCCGCCAACTCCGTCTCGTTGACGATGCCACCACGAGCGACGTTGATGAGCCGCATCGTCGGCTTGGCCTTCAGCAGCAGATCGCGGTTGATCAGCGCAGTGGTCTCGCGTGTCTTGGGTAGGTGGATCGTGACGAAGTCGGCATCGGCGACGGCCTGATCGAGCGACAACAGGTCGACACCCATCTGGCGGGCCTTGTCGGCCGAGACGTACGGGTCGTAGGCGACCACATGCATCCCGAACGCACGAGCTCGATCGGCAACGAGCTTGCCGATCCGACCGAGGCCGATCACCGCCAACGTCTTGTCGGCGAGCTCTACACCCTCCCAACGCGACCGTTCCCAGCGACCTGCTTTCAATGCCGCGTGTGCCTGTGGAATGTTGCGAGCTTGTGCAAGGAGCAACGCCATCGTGTGCTCCGCGGCCGAGATGATGTTGCTCTGCGGGGCATTGACCACCATAACCCCGCGACGTGTTGCAGCCTCGACGTCGACGTTGTCGAGTCCGATGCCCGCCCGCCCCACGACCAACAGGTGTTCGGCCTGGGCGAGAACCTCGGCGGTGACCTGGGTTGCGGAGCGGATGATCAACGCATCGGCGTCGCGGATGTTGACCAGCAGCGCGTCGAGATCGAGTTGGACATCGACCTCGTGGCCGGCCGCGCGCAGTCGATCCAGCCCGCCCTCTGCGATTTCTTCCGTAACGAGGATCCTGGCCATTCACCCATCGTTATCGCCGGAACCGGGGATTCGAAAAGAATTGAACGATCTGTTCACCCGCCGCGACAAGGGCTATCTTGACCCGACGCCACAACCGAGTGCGCACCGAATCGTGGAGGAACCATGCCATACCCCTTTTTGACAGCGGAGTGGATGGAGGCGGCCAAGTCGATCCGCGAGAAGTACGCCGATCAGGCTTCCAATATCAACGTCAGCGTTCGCATGAACCAGGTGATCACCGACGTGCCGTTCGGCGACGCCGACATCAAGCTCTACCTCGACACGTCGTCGGGGACCCTCATCATGGAATCAGGCGAGTTGGACACTCCTGACCTGACTCTGACAACCGACTACGACACCGCAAAGAAGATCTTCGTGGATCAGGATCAGGCTGCCGGAATGCAGGCATTCATGGCGGGCAAGATCAAGGTGCAGGGCGACATGATGAAGATGATGGCTATGCAGACCGGCATGCCTCAGGACGAGGTCGCCAAGACGATCGCCGACGAGATCCAGGCCATCACCGAATAGCGTCTGCCTCTAGCGACGCCGGCGGCTGAGGCCAAGGCCCCCGCCGGTGAGCAACAGGACGACGACGACGATCAACAGGATTGTAAGCATGGCCAGCGGTTACCCGATTGCGGCCGAACCGAAACCGAACGGGTGATCACGTGCGCGCCAGCGGGGCCAGCGCCTCGGCCAGCTCGTCGACCGACCACATCGAATCGCGGTCCACGGATGCTCCGCGCGACCAGCTCTCGATCAACGTCACATTGCCGCCCTGCACGAAGAACGTCTCGCCGGTGAACTTGCAATCCGTGCTTGCGAGATACGCGACGAGGGGCGAGATGTTGGCCGGGTCCCACTGGTCGAAGGCGCCGTCAGCTGCCTTCATGATCTCCTCGAGACCCGGGGTGGCGAGCGTCAAGCGAGTGCGTGCGCCGGGCGCGACCGTGTTGCTCTTCACGTTGTAGCGAGTGAGCTCTTTGGCGATGATCTGGCTGAAGGTGGCAATCCCCGTCTTGGCTGCGCCATAGTTGCTCTGACCCGGGTTGGCGAACAGTCCCGACGTGCTCGAAGTGTGCACCAGGTTGCGCGGTTTTCCCTTGCCGGCCTTGTGCTGTTCACGCCAGTAGGCCGCCGCCCATCGGGTTGGTGCGAAGTGTCCCTTCAAGTGGACCGCGATCACCGAGTCCCATTCCTCCTCCGTCATGTTGAAGACGACTCGATCGCGAAGGATGCCGGCATTGTTGACCAGGATGTCGAGATCACCGAACGTCTCGATCGCACTGTTGACGAGTCGCTGTGCGCCTCCCCAATCGGCAACGTTGTCACCGTTGACGATCGCGTCTCCACCGAGGTCCTTGATCTCGGCGACGACCCGCTGGGCCGGCGTCATGTCTGTACCAGTGCCATCGTTGGTGCCACCGATGTCGTTGACGACAACACGGGCTCCCTCTCGGGCGAAGAACAGCGCGTGCTCCCTGCCAATCCCACGACCTGCGCCGGTGATGATTGCAACTCGGCCGTCGAGCGATCCCATGCCATCCTCCTCCAGACGACGGCACGCTAGCCACCGACGCTGATCGGAGTGAATTTCTAACCGAGGGTGATGTCGATTGCAGAGCCACGCACGAGCATCTGTCCGGGAAGGACATCGACTCCTTGGTACTGCGCGCCGATCAACACCCCACCGGGAACGCCACCGACAGAGCCGACCGCGAGGCCGGCCGCAGTGAGAGTGTCGGTCGCGTCTTGCTGGGTGCGACCACCGAGCGGTGGGACAGCGACGAGATCCTGCCCCTTCGATACGGCGACACTGACGACCGCGCCTCGGTCGACCGCCGCATTGGGCGGAAGATCCTGGCTGATGATGAGGTCGACGGCGACGCTGTTGCTGAACTCCGGGTCGAGCAACGCAAGGACGAGGCCCTGAGCGGCGAGCGCTGCGGTGGCCTCGTCGACGGTCATACCGCCGAGGTTGGGGACGACGCGCGGTTGCGGCCCTGCCGACACCACCACCGACACAGTGGTGTTGGGGGTCACGGTGTCGCCTGCCTTGAGACCCGGTTGCTCGGGGACCATCCAGCTGATGACGCTGCCGGCGGGGACTGTCTCGTCGAACACGGGGTCGGTCTGTAGAAGCACCAAGCCCAGGCCCTGCAGGCGGGTCGTCGCCTCGGCCAGCGTCAAGCCGGTGAGATCGGGAAGCGGCCGCGGCGCCGGGCCACTGCTTACGACCAATTGGAACGGCTTGCGCTGTGACAGCGGAGTGGCCTCGGCCGGCTGGGTGCGGATGACGATCCCGGATGCAACCTCGTCACTGGACTCACGAGTGACGACGGTCTCCCAATCGAAGCCGGATATCTGATTCAAAGCCTCGGCCTCGGCCAGACCGGCGAGCTTCGGCACCTGATACGTGTGCGTCTGATCCCGGTTGACGAGGTAGACGACGCCGCCAGCGGCTGCGGCCAGAATCAGCAGCACGGCGAGCGCCCACTTGAGCCAACCTCGTCTCCGGGTCGACTCGGGGCCATCGGACGCGCCCACCGGCTGCCTCGACTGGAACGAAGCGATGTCCTCGGACGTCGGAACGTACTCGGTAGTGACCGGTGGTGCGACCTCTAGCACTGCGGCGACTGGAACCGGCGGCGGCAGTGTCGGCCTGGCGATCGAACCGGACGCATCCCCGAACAGGCCGAGGTTCGGCAGGCTGATCGGCCCCGGCCGAGGAAGCTTCTCGGCTGCCTGCACGAGGGCGCGACCGAACTCGGCAGCCGAGTAGCGGTCTTCCGGCAGCGGCCGGCCGGCACGCTCGAGCACGGCGGCAAGCGGGCCGAGGTCTGCCGAGACCGGCATCAGTCGACCGATGCGGTTCGACAACGTGGCAACCGTCGAGTCACCAGCGAACGGCACCGAGCCCGACATCGATTCGAGCATGGTGAGGCACAGCGAATAGACGTCGCCCTTCGGTCCACGTGTGCCCGAGTCGGCCAGTTCGGGAGCGGCATACATCGCCAACGCGTTACTGACCTGAGCACGGTCTGTCCACAACGCTTCACCGACGACGTTGGCGAGCCCGACGTCGGTGATCCGCAAACGCTCGTCGTCGCCGAACACGAGCGTAGACGGGCGAATGTCGCCGTGCACCAGGCCCTGCCGATGGATGACGTCGAGCGCCTTGCATGCTTCGAGACCTACCATCAACGCCTGCGACGGCGACAGCGTGCGGCCACGGTCGAGGTATTCGCGGAGGCTGCCCCCACCGAGGTGCTCGACGACGACGTACATCGCCTTGCGCTGGTTCCAGGTATCGGCTCCCCAGTCGTAGATCTCGGCGATGTTGGGGTGCTTGATCGACGCACCCTGCTCCGCCGCGAGGCGGAAGGCGCGCTCGAAACCGTCGCCGGCGCTGAGGTCGGGATGCACGACCTTGATGGCCACGACGCAGTGATCGACCAAGTCGAATGCGTCGAAAACTGCCGCATCGACTCCACTGCCGCGGCGAGGTCCCAACTGGTAGCGACCCGCCACGACCCGACCGTTGAACTGCGCATCCATCACTGTCATGGGGTGATGAACGTTACCCCGGCTCGGGCGAGGTCGTCGGTCACGTGCGAAATCGGCGCGGCGGCGCAAGAATGACCGCCAGTATGAAAAGGCCGCATCTCGACTCGCAGCAGCGCAGGCTGCTGGTGTGCAGCTTCGTGATCGCTGTCGGGGTTCTGCTCGTCGTCCTCGGGTTCCAGTCGTCGATAACGGGCCGCGCTGCGCTGGCTCTTCCGCCGACGATCGAGAACATCGATCCCGTTCGCGGCGCGGTGCGGGTGCCTGCACAGACCGAGGTCTTCGTCGACCTCCTTCCCGGCTACACGGGCGTCCTCGTGATCGACGGGACCGAACTGGAGACGGTCGATCCGAACGACCTCAAGACGGGCGTCGGCGGCCAGCAGGTGACGCTTCCCCCGACCACCATCTACGAACGCGGCAACGCCACCCTCACGTTCGTCCCGGCCAAGGGTGCCAGGATCGAGTCGTTCACCCAGGGCACGCACACCGCCACAGTGATCTTCTGGAAGATCCTCGAATCGCGCCAGCGAGCGCAGTCGTACAGCTGGACGTTCTCAGTCTTCTGACGCCGCCTGACCGGTAGAACCCGCGGGGAGCCGGCCGGTTTCGAGCAGGCGATCGAACCCGTCGTCGTCGAGGATCGGGACCCCGAGCGACTCTGCCTTGGTCAACTTGCTGACGCCCGGAGAATCGCCGACGACCACAGCGAAGGTCTTTGCGCTGACGCTTCCCGGGCTCTTGCCGCCGCGGTCCTTGATCGCCAGCTCTGCCTCCTCGCGCGAGTAGCGCTCGAGCGTGCCGGTGACAACCACCGCCTTGCCGGCGAGCACCTGCGCCAAACGGCTGACCTCTACCTTGCCGAGGTCGACGCCCGCACGTCGCAGCTTCTCGACGAAGACCTTGTTGGCTTCGACGGAATACCAGCGGCAGATCGAGCCGGCGATCACCGGGCCCACGCCATCGGTCGTCGCCAACGTGAACTCGTCGGCAGCGAGGATCGAGTCGAGCGTCCCGAACGCAAGGCTCAACGCCTCGCTGGCCGACGGGCCGAGGCCCTTGATCCCGAGCGCTGTCAGCAGCTTCGGCAGCGGCCTCGACTTCGATCCTTCGATCGCTGTCAGCAACTTGTCGACGCTGATCCTGGCGAATCCCTCGAGGCCCAGCAGTTGCTCGACAGTCAAGGAATATATGTCGGCCGGATCCTTGATCAGGCCTGCATCGCTGAGCTGGAAGACCGTGCGCTCGCCGAGACCTTCGATGTCCATCGCGCCGCGCGACCCGAAGTAGATCACCCGCTGGTCGCGTTGGAACGGGCATGCCGGCTCGATGCAACGCGTGTCGGCCTCGCCCTCGGGACGAACCAGTTCGGTGGCCAGCGGGCACGGGCAGATCTTCGGGAACTTCCACGGCTTGCTGCCCTTCGGACGAAGCGACAGCACCGGGCCGACCACTTCTGGGATCACGTCACCGGCCTTGCGCACGATGACGGTGTCGCCGGGCCGAACGTCTTTGAGGCGGACCTGGTCTTCGTTGTGCAACGTGGCCATACGTACCGTCGAGCCACCGACGAACACCGGCTCGAGCACCGCGAACGGGGTCGTGCGACCCGTGCGACCGACAGACACCTGGATGTCGCTGAGCACGGTGTTGCGCTCCTCAGGCGGGAACTTGAACGCGATCGCCCACCGTGGCGCACGCGAGGTGAAACCCAGCAGCTGCCGTTGCGCGAGGAGGTCGACCTTGGCAACGGCACCGTCGATCTCGTACGGCAGGTCGTGACGATGATCGCGCCAGTGCCCGGCGAACTCGTAGACGCCCGCGAGGTCGTCGACGACGCGCACCTCGGGATTGACGGGGAAGCCGAGCTGCCCCAGGAACTCGAGTGTCTCGTGATGACTGGCGAACTCCGGACCACCGGTCACCTCGCCCAACTGGTAGCACCAGAAGCTCAACTCGCGGCTGGCCGTGACCCGCGGGTCCTTCTGCCGAAGGCTGCCCGCACCGGCATTGCGCGGGTTGGCGAACAGTGGCTGCCCGGCTGCGGCGGCGCGGGCGTTGAGTGCCTCGAAACTGGCGAGCGGCATGTACACCTCGCCGCGGACCTCGACCACCTCAGGCGCGCCTCGAGGCAGCTGCTTCGGCAGCGCGCCGATCGTGGCGACGTTGGCAGTCACGTCCTCCCCCACCCGGCCGTCGCCGCGGGTCGCCGCCTGCACGAACTTGCCGCGCTCGTATCGCAGGCTCATGGCCAGGCCGTCGATCTTCAACTCGCACACGAACGTTGCCGGTGTTCCAGCGAGGCCGCGGGCGACACGCTCGCCCCATTGCCTCAGCTCTGACTCTTCCATCGCGTTGTCGAGGCTCGTCATGGGCACTCGATGAACGACCGGCGCGAATGTGGCCGACAACGGTGCGCCACCGACCTTCGAGGTCGGCGATTGATCGGACGCGAGCTCGGGATGCTCGGTCTCCAGCTTCATCAACTCGCGAACGAGGAGGTCGTAGTCGATATCGGAGATCTCTGGGCTGTCGAGCGTGTGATATCGCTCGTTGTGGTATGCGATCTGCTCGCGGAGCGAGGCAACGCGCGCCGCGATGTCGACAGACTCGGTCATGCGTTCGAGTGTAAGCAGCTACGCACCGAGTGAGAAGCGCGTCGACATGGCCTGATCCCTGACTCGATCACTGATGTCGGCAGCGAGCCGATGTACCCGCTCGGCCACTGCCGGCGTGTGGGTGCCGAGACCGCATTCGGGTGTGATGATCGACTGCAGCCGGAGCTGCGACGGATCCGCGCCATGCTGCACCAACTCGGACCACAGCTCGCTGAGCTTGCGCCACGGCCGTTCTGCGGTCATCGCGATCGGGCCCTCCGTCGACACCGCACCCCACGCGATCGTGCCACCGTCGTTGAGGAACCGGGCAAGGTAGCCGGCCGATTCGAGCAGCCGCATATCGACCGGCACGGACAACACGTCGGGGCCGATCGAGACGAGCGATGCGATATCGGCCGTCGCGCAGACATGCAAGCCGGTGACTGCCACGGTCTCGATCGCGGCAAGCGCGGCAGAGACGAGGTCGACGGCTGTCTCGGGGGCGATCGGGAACCGGGCTCCCATCAACTCGTCGAGGGTCGGTTCATCGATGAAGACCACCTGTCGGCAACCGGGCAGCGCCTCCGCGACGCGGTCGACGAGCTGACGTACGCGGCACCGGACGGCTCGCACCGCGACCTCGAACGCCACGTCTGTGCTGAGGCCGGCTCGCACCAGGGCGAGGCCGAGTGTGACCGGGCCGACGAACTGCCACTTGACCGGAGCCTTCCGTCCGGCAGCAGCCGCGAGGAACGCCCGCCACCCACCGAACGCATCGTGCTGGAGGTCGGTGATGACCGGTGCCTCGGGATCGAAGCTCGCTGCGTCGAACGCGATGCTGCCGTACTGACCGACGGTGATGCCCGCGAGACCAACGAGGGCCTGCGGGATCATCCCCTCCGCGGGCGAACGCTTCGGCAGGGTGGGGATGGCCGGCAGCTCGAGCGTGGCCAACGAGAACTCGGCAGCGGCCGCTGCGTCGCGGTGAGGAAGGCTGCCGATCCCTGTGGCGATGCCACTTGGTAGCTGTGCACGATTCACCCCGGTTGACTTCCCTGGGCGACATCGTTCCACTTGAGAACAGCGGCGCACGAGCCGGGCCCCACTCGCTCGCGTCTCGGCTCACTGGCCAAACCTCAGCCCGATCGGCAAGTCTGGGGCCATGAGCTCCGTCGGGTCACGCCTGCTGTACGCGATGACCGGGCTGTGGGGACCGCGGATCCTGTGGGTCACCGTCGGTGTCACCGGTGCATGGTCGTTGGGCGAGGCCCTCGACGGCCGATCGAGCGCGGTCCGCACGACCGTGATGATTGGCTCGTGGCTGCTGTGGGGCACCGGTGTCGTCGCCCTCGTCGTGCCGTCGACACTCGGCCTCACGGTGATGCGGATGGTCAGCGCTCTGGCCTGGGGCGGCGCTGTAGTCGGTTGGATCGCCGGCGCCTCACCCGTACCGGGTGCCGTCTTCGTCGCCTGCGCGCTGCTCTGTGGTGCGTTGGTCGGCGGCGCAGAGTTCGGCCAACGGTGCGTGCAGGCCTCTGCGTACGGCGACGAGCAGCGTTTCCTGTTGCGCCCGCCCGCAGCCTTCCTGCCTCCCATCGCCATCGCCGGCGTCGTGTGGTTGGCGGCCACCATCGCTGCGCCGCTCGTACTGGCCTGCCGAGTGTGGATCGTCGGCGTCGTCGTGGGTGCCGGTGCGGTCATGCTGACCTGGCTGTTGTTGCCTCGCTTCAATGCGCTGTCGCGCCGGTGGTTGGTGTTCGTGCCCGCCGGGGTGGTCGTCCACGATCAGGTGGTGCTCGGCGAGACGTTGATGATCTCACGGGCCGACCTCGACACGATCGACCTCGCCCTGGCGGGCACCGAGGCAGCCGACTTCACCGGTCCTGCCGCCGGCCACGCCATCGAAATCGGAATGCGATCGATGGTGGATGCGCTACTCGCGCCGACCAAGACCGCACCGCGTGGCACGGCGTTACACGTGAAGTCGTTCATCGTCGCACCGACGCGTCCGGGCACCGTGCTGCGCGCCACACGCAACGACTGACCCGTCAGCGGGCGATGCCACCGCCCAGTACGTACGAGTCGGTCTGGTCGAAGAACACGACGCTTTGACCCGGCGCGACTCGACGCTGTTGGCTGTGCCAGCGGACAACGCTGCCGTGCAGTTGGGCCGGAACCGCGGCGCCGTGGGCGCTGCACTGCACCATCACCTCACCGCCGTACGGCTCGTCGGCCCACACCAGGTCGCCGACCATCAACTGATCGCAATCGAGATCGGCCTCCTCGCCGACTGTCACCATCGCCGTCGCATGATCGATCGCCGTGACGTATCGCTTGGGGCCGCCACCGGGTAGGCCGATGCCGCGTCGCTGGCCCAGGGTGACCATCTCGATCGCCGGAACGTCGCCCAGCACCGTCCCGGCGGAGTCGACGACGGTCGCCTTGCGGAAGGGTATGCGCGCGCCCAGGAACGACTCGCGCCCACCGGTGTGCGTGATGAAGCACACGTCCTGGCTGTCGGGCTTGTCAGCCGTGCGCAGGCCGAGCGTGGTCGCCCGATCGCGGACTTGCGCCTTGGTCAGATGGCCCACCGGAAACAGCGTCCGACCCAGTTCTCGTTGCGGCAACATGTGCACGACGTAGCTCTGATCCTTGGCCGAGTCCGCGCCGCGGTGCACGAAGTGGCGGTCGCCGACCTTGTTGATCCGGGCGTGGTGACCGGTGGCGATCGCATCGAAACCCAACAGGTCGGCACGCTCGCTGAGACGGTTGAACTTCAGGTGCCGGTTGCACTCGATGCACGGGTTGGGCGTGAGACCTTCGCTGTGGGCCCGCACGTATGGATCCACGACGTGTTCGTCGAAGTCCTCGGAGAAGTTGAACACGAGATGATCGATGTCGAGCTGCTGGGCGACCCGGCGGGCATCGTCGACATCGGCAACCGAGCAGCAACCTGTGTCGCTCTGGCCACCCCACAGGCGCATCGTGATTCCCACGACATGATGACCGGCGTCGACCAGTTCGGCTGCAGCCACCGACGAATCGACACCGCCGCTGAGCGCGACCAACACCTTCACGAAGCACGCCCCGAGCGCAGCCGACGAACGGAATCGGTGATAGCGATCGTGGCCCTGGCGACATCGGCTGCCGTCGTCGTTCGGCCCAGCGTGAGACGCAGCGCGCCGCGGGCTCGCTCGTCGGGCACGCCCATTGCCAACAGTACATGCGACGGCTCCATCGCCCCGCTGGCACACGACGATGCCGCGCTGGCGCAGACGCCGGCTTCGTCGAGCAGGTACAGCAACGCCTCGTTCTCGATGCCGTCTATGCACACGTGAGCCGAGCCGGCGACCTTGTGGGCTCGGTCGACCGTCTCGTGCAGATCATCGAGCTCGGCGCGCAAGCCGTCGACGAATGTGTCACGGAGCTCGGCGACGCGGGCGTTCTCCGCGGTCCGCTCGGTGTCGGTGGCCCTCAGCGCCGCCGCCAGGGCGATGATGCCGGCAACGTTGTGCGTGCCACTGCGGCGCTCGCGTTCTTGGCCGCCGCCGACCATCATCGGCGACAACGCGGCGCGCCCGCGCACCATCAGCACGCCGACCCCCTTCGGGCCGCCGAACTTGTGCGCCGACAAGGACATCAGGTCGACGTGCGGCGTGATGAGCCGAAGGTCGAGCCAACAGGCGGCTTGCACGGCGTCGGTGTGGATGGCTGCGTTCGGCGCGTGGCGGTGGACGACGTCGGCGACGTCGGCAAGATCCGTGATCGTGCCGACCTCGTTGTTGACGGCCATCACGCTGACGAGTGACACGTCGAGCAGCGCGGTAGCGAGCCGCTCGAGGTCGATGCGACCCAACGGATCCACGCCGACCACCCGACCGGCGCGCGACTCGACCGCGTGCAGGACCGCATGATGCTCGACCGCTGAACACAGCGCTACACCGCCGCAACGATCGAGCGTTCCGAAGATCGCCGTGTTGTCGGCCTCTGTGCCACCGCTGGTGAAGATCACCTCGCCGGGCTTGCAGCCGAGTACCTCGGCAACGTTGTCGCGGGCCTCGTCGATCGACTTGCGCACCTGTCTTGCGAACCGGTGCGACCCCGACGGATTGGCGAACTGCTCGGAGAGGAACGGCAGCATCGCAGCCACCGCGTCGGCACGCATCGGCGTGGTCGCCGCGTGGTCGAGATAGGTGTAGCCGTCGTGCACAGCATCCAGGTTAGGCCCGCCCATTCGCCCTCGACAGCCGTCGTGGTCGAAGATGAGGTGATGGATGGCTACACCGAGTCGACGTACGGCGATGCCTTTGCCGACGTCTACGACGAGTGGTACCACGGGATCAGCGACGTCGACGCCACCGTGGCCCTGCTCGCCGACCTGGCGAGCGAGTTTGCACCGCTCCCGGTGTTGGAGCTCGGCGTGGGCACCGGCCGCCTGGCGATCCCACTGGCGGCGCGCGGTATCGATGTGGTCGGCCTCGACACCAGCCCGGCGATGCTCGCAAAGTTGGCCGAGAACGATCGAACCGAATCGGTGCGCGCCGTCGTCGGTGACATGGTCGACGGTCAACCGGTCGGGCCGTTTGCACTCGTCTTCGTCGCGTTCAACACGTTCTTCAACCTGCTCTCCGACTCGCGGCAACGCGGCTGCTTCGCCGCGGTGTGCAAGCGCCTCGTGCCCGGCGGCGCTTTTGTCATCGAAGCGTTCGTGCCCGAGCCGCAGCCGGGATCGTCGGTGGGGGTTCGTTCGATGACAGTCGATTCGGTGGTGCTCACCATCACCACCACCGACGAGATCGCTCAGACAGCGCAGGGTCACTACATCTCGATCAGCGAATCGAGCGGTGTGCGGATGCGGCCGTGGGCCATTCGATATGCGACCGTCGGACAACTCGACGAGATGGCGGCCGATTCTGGATTTCGTCAAGCCGAGCGATGGGAAGACGCTGACCGTACGCGTTTCACCGCCGACAGTCCACGCCACGTCACCGTGTATCGCACAATTCACAGCCCCGTCCGCCATGAAGCGAGCGCGACGTCCTAAACTGAGCAGCGCTGTGAGTCAACTGCGTCTGAATCCCCTCACCGGGCGGTGGGTTACGATCGTGGCCGAGCGTGCTGAGCGTCCGACCGATTTCGCACCCCGTGTAGCCCAGGTCGAAGCCGATCCTGATCGGCCATGCCCGTTTTGCCCGGGCAACGAAGAAGTGACGCTTCCCGCGCTCGAGACAGTCGACAAGGGTGGCACATGGCGGATGCGTGTGATCCCCAACCTCTACCCGGCGTTCGACGGCGATCAGCCCTTCGCGGTGCACCACCGCGGTCCCGTGCACGTCGAGGCCGAAGCCAGCGGCACGCACGAGGTCTTCGTGCTCACACGTGACCACAACTCGGGCATCCATGCGTTCAGCGACGCCGATGCGGCGGAGATGATGCTCGTGCTGAAGCGCCGGTTCCTCGAGCATGCGGCGACGACCAACGTTCGCTACACGCAGGCCATCATCAACCATGGTCGCGAGGCCGGGGCATCGATCGCCCACCCGCACGGCCAGCTGCTGGGGTTGCCGTTCGTGCCGGGCGAACTGCTCGAAGAGCA
>JBDTYA010000231.1:0-1937 GCA_040005915.1 Ilumatobacteraceae bacterium | reverse complement strand
GGTACCACAAGGTGATCCTGCTGGCCGACGCCGATGTCGACGGCAGCCACATCCGCACCCTGTTGCTCACGTTCTTCTATCGACAGATGCGCCCACTGGTCGAGGCCGGCTACGTGTACATCGCTCAACCGCCGCTGTTCTCGACGGTCGTCGGCAAGGAGAAGATCTACCTCAAAGACGATCAGGCCAAGGCCGTGTGGCTCGAGGCGCACCCCAATCACAAGAAGGACTTCTCGCGGTTGAAGGGTCTCGGCGAGATGGACTGGGAAGAGCTCAAGCCGACCACCATGGACGCCGCGACCCGCACCCTGCTACAGGTCGAGGTCGAGGAGGCCGCCCTGGCCGACGAGATGATGAGCGTGTTGATGGGCGACGATGTCGAGTCCCGCAAGAACTTCATCGTCACAAACGCGCGTGATGTAAGGAACCTTGATTTCTGATGAGTGACACCCCGCTCCCCCCCACCAACGACGACGGCGCAGCCGACTCCAACGACGACCCGTCGCTCTCGGTACAGCCGGTCGCATTGCAGGACGAGATGGAGCGCAGCTTCCTCGACTATGCGATGTCGGTCATCATGTCGCGCGCCCTGCCCGACGTGCGCGACGGCCTCAAGCCGGTGCATCGCCGCATCATCTGGGACATGGACGAGCAGGGCTTCCGGCCCGACCGCCCGTTCGTCAAGTCGGCGCGCGTCACCGGCGACACCATGGCCCGGTACCACCCCCACGGCGACAGCGCGATCTACGACTCGCTGGTCCGCATGGCCCAGCCGTTCTCGTTGCGTCACCCGCTGATCGACTTCCACGGCAACTACGGCAGCCCCGATTTCGGTCCGGCGGCCGCTCGGTACACCGAGTGCCGTCTGCACCCGTTGGCCATGCAGTTGCTCGCCGACATCGACGAAGAGACCGTCGACATGCAGCCGACGTACGACGGCAGCCGCGACGAGCCGAAGGTTCTGCCCTCGCGGTTCCCCAACCTGTTGGTCAACGGCAGCCAGGGCATCGCCGTCGGCATGGCCACCAACATCCCGCCGCACAACCTGGGCGAAGTGGTCGACGCTGCGCTGCACCTGCTTGCTCATCCCGAGGCGAACGCCGACGATCTGATGCAGTTCATCAAGGGTCCCGATTTCCCTACGGGCGGCAGCATCCTCGGCCGCGCCGGCATCATGGACGCCTACCGGACCGGCCGTGGCAGCATCAAGATGCGCGCCAAGGCAGCGATCGAAGAGGGCAAGCGCGGCCAGATGCAGATCGTGGTCACGGAGTTGCCGTACCAGACGAGTTGCTCGGCGATCGCCGGCCGCATCCAAGAGCTCGTCGATGGTGGCGACCTCGATGGCATCGCCGATGTCAACGACGGCTCGGCGGGAGGCAAGACCAGCCTGGTCGTCACGCTCAAGCGCGACGCCAACGCCAACGTCGTGCTCAACAACCTCTACAAGCTCACCCAGTTGCAGACCAGCTTCGGTGTCAACATGGTGGCGCTCGTCGACGGCGTGCCACGCACGCTCAACCTCGTCACCGCGCTGCAGGGCTACCTGCGGCATCAGGTCGACGTCATCACTCGCCGGTCCGAGTTCCGTCTCAAGAAGGCCCGCGAGCGCGAGCACATCCTCGAAGGCCGGCTCAAGGCCCTCGACGTCATCGATCAGATCATCGCCTTGATCCGCGGCAGTGAGAACCCGGCCGAGGCCAAGGCCGGCCTGCTGGCGCCACCGTTCGAGTTCAGCGAGATCCAGGCGCAAGACATCCTCGAGATGCGTTTGGGCCAGCTGACCCGGTTGAGCCGCATCGACATCGAGCAGGAGATCATCGACGTGCGTGCTCGCATCGTCGAGCTGCTGTCCATCCTCGCCGACCCGGCCGTTCTCAATGAGGTCATCCGTTCCGAGATGACAGCGATCAGGGAAGAGTTCGCCACGCCGCGCG
>JBDTYA010000230.1:0-10855 GCA_040005915.1 Ilumatobacteraceae bacterium | reverse complement strand
CCCGAACCCGACGAGCTTCAGGCCCTTGCGGCGGGCGAAGGGAGCATCGCTTGGATGTTCCTCTGAGCCGATTCGAGCGCGGCTCGGAGATTATCGACAGCGGGATCGACGGTGTCCAGTTGCCCATCGCGCGCTGCGTCCTCGATTTCCTCGGCGAGAGTTGCGACGGTGGTGACGCCGATGTTCGCAGCCATGCCCTTCAAACTGTGGGCGCGTCGAGCGGCCAGCTGTGCGTCCTCCCGGTCGAGCGCCTCGGTGATACCTTCCATCTCCTCCGCGGCGCGACGGAGAAAGGACTCGAGCAGCTCGGCGCGGTCGGCTTCGATATCGCCGTCGAGCCCCTCGAACAGCTCGTCGAGCCGGGCTCGGATCGACGCCTGCAGGTCGCCGGCAGGCGGTTGCGCGTTCCCGATTCCCTGGTCGCGGTCCGCCTGGCGAGCGGACTCCCCACCGTGCACGAGCCGCTCCAATATCACCGCGAGCTGGTCTCGTCGTAACGGCTTTGCGAGGTGGTCGTCCATTCCTGCGTCGAGGCAACGCTGACGGTCCTGCTGCATCGCCGATGCGGTCACCGCCACGATCGGCGTGCGCCGTGCCGTGCCCTCGGCGGCTCGGATCACTCTGGTTGCGTCGTACCCGTCCATCTCCGGCATCTGACAATCCATGAGTATCGCGTCGAACGACGACGCCGCTACGGCCGCCACTGCCTCCCGCCCGTTCGACACCACCTGGACCCGGTAGCCGAGTGCTTGGAGCATCCCGCAGGCGACGCGCTGATTGACCGGGTTGTCCTCCGCAAGCAGAACCATGCCGCCGCGAATTGCCATCTCCGCGAGGCGGTGGCGCGTCACGATCGGCGCTCGCGCTGCCGGATCTGCCCCGGTGGCGAGCACCGTTGCGAGACAGGCATGGAGCTGCACAGGGTGAATCGGCTTTGCGAGATAGCCGGCCATGCCGGCGGCTTCGGCGAGGCCGGCTTCTCCGCGCTGCGCTGACGAGGTCAGCAGGACGAGTGCGACCGACGCGATCGAGGGGTCCGCCGTGATCTGCGACGCGAGCGTGAGCCCGTCCACGCCCGGCATGTGCAGGTCGACCAGGGCCGCGTCGAACGGGCGACCGCCGTCCGCTGCCTCGCGTAGAGCGCGGAGGGCAGTCGGCGCATCCGGCGCGTCCTGGTGGTCCACTCCCCAGTTGTGCAGCGTGCGACCGAGCATTTCCCGATTCGTTGCGTTGTCGTCCACGACAAGTACGCGTGTGCCGCCCAGGTCGTTGCGTCGGGGGCGCTGCGCGAGCGGGTCCGCGGTCGTCATCGGCAGTGTGAACCAGAAGGTACTGCCGGCGCCCACAGCGCTGCGGACTCCGATCTCGCCGCTCATCATCGTGACCAGTTGCTGCGAGATGGCAAGTCCGAGACCGGTCCCGCCGTACCGACGTGTGGTCGACGAGTCGGCCTGCGTGAACGATTCGAAGATCGTCTTCTGCTGGTCGATCCCGATCCCGATCCCGGTGTCGGTGACCTCGAACCGGAGGGTCTGCTCCCGCGAGGTCGTCAGCGGGCTTGGGTGCTGCGTCTCGACGGTGACTTCGAGGACCACCTCACCGGAGTCGGTGAACTTGATTGCGTTGCTGAGGAGATTTGTCAGGATCTGGCGGACGCGGCCCGGGTCGCCCTTCAGGAAAGCGGGCACGTCCGGGTGGACGTACGCGACAAGTTCGATTCCCTTCTCGACTGCGCGCACCGATAGCAGGCCGGTCACATCCTCGATCAGGTGCTGGGTACCGAACTCGATCGTTTCGAGATCGAGCCGGCCGGCTTCGATCTTCGAGAAGTCGAGGATGTCGTTGATGATCGCGAGCAACGATTCGCCTGAGCGGAGCACTGTCTCGGCGCCGTCGCGCTGAGCGGGGTCGAGATCGCTGTCGAGGAGCAACGAGGTCATCCCGAGCACACCGTTCATCGGCGTGCGGATCTCATGACTCATATTCGCAAGGAACTCCGATTTGAGTCGCGAGGCTTCGAGAGCCTGATCGCGAGCTTCGGCCAGTTCGCGCTCATGGCGCTTCCGCTCACTGATGTCGTGGACGAAGGCGTTGAACGTCCATGAGTCACCTACCTGCGCCGCCGTGACCGCGAGCTCGACAGTGAATGTTCTCCCAGCGCGATCGATGGCCTCGAGCTCGATGCGCTGGTTGAGGATACGACCCTCGCCCGTTCGGAGAAAGCGCTGCAATCCTCGGGTGTGGGCCGCGCGCTGTTCGGGTGGCACGATCAATTCCGAGAGGCATCGGCCGATCGCCTCCTGCGGCGACCACCCGAACAGTTCGGCTGCCGCCGCGTTCCAACTTGTCACGCGACCGTCGTCGCCCATAGCGACGAAGCCGTCGCTCGCCGAATCGAGGATGCCTCGTGTTCGGATCTCGGCGGCGCGCACCGTGGCCTCGGCAACCTGTCTGAGGCGCAAGGCGCGAACGAGCAACCACGCACCTGCGAGCAGAACCAGAGCGAGTATGCCCGCGACCTTCAGCACGGTCGAACGCAGCGCGGAGACCCCTGCGAACGCCTCCTGTGCCGGCACCTCTGCCATCACGACCCACCCGAGGTTGGCCACCGGTGTGGTTGCGACCAGTACACGCTCGCTACCGACCACGGCCTCGGTCATGGCAGGCCGCCCAGCGAACGCCTCGGCGAGGAGAGGGTCGGCTTTCCTCGAGTAGAGCACCGTGTCCGCCGACGTCACTGACGGGTCGGCCAGAACCGTCCCCCTCGCATCGACGATTGTGAGAGCGATTCCCTGCGCGCCTGCGAGCTCGGCCACGAAACGTTGAATCTGGTCCAAGTCGTAGATGATGGCGAGGTAGGCGAGCGGCGCGCCTGTCCCGTCGTCATCGCTCGCCCGCACCGGCACGACGACGGCGACGACGAGATGGTTCCCTTGGACCGCCGTTCGGTAGGCCTCCGACACATAGGGGAGGCCGGACGCGCGAACGCCCTTGCACCAATCCCGATAGCCGAACCTTTGGCCGACGATCTGCGGCGTCGCGGGACGAACGGACCACAGTCGGCAGGACGTGTCGGTGAGAAACGCCCCGACGATCCCGGGGCGGCTCGACAACAGCTCGCCCACCTGGAAGTCCACGCCCTCCTGGTCGTAGGTGTTGTGGTCCCCCGTGCCGATCGACCGGACGAGAAAAGGTCGCGTCGCGTATGCCTTGACGAGACCCGCCAGGCTCTGCATCTCGAGCTCTACCAGCGAGCCCGAAACCGCCGACGTCGTTCGCACACGCGCCCCCACCTCATGACGCACGGCTGTGTCCGCGAGAGTCACGCTCGAGAACGTCAACAGCGCAAGCGGGCCAAGACTGAGGATGACGAACACGAGCGCCGTCTTCCGCGCGGAGAGCTGGGGGAGCTGTCGTAGGAGCCGCACCAGTCTTCATCGGCCGGCGTCACTCACCACTGAAGCCGCGATGCGTAGACTTTCCGGTGTGGCGCGCATACTGGTTGTCGACGACGATCCGGACGTGGTCCGGCTGGTGGTCCGCCGGCTTCAACACGCAAACCACAAGGCACACGGTGTCCACAACGCCGACGATGCAACTGCGTTCGTTGCCGAGCGAGGCACGCCCGACATCGTGGTGCTCGACGTGGACATGCCCAACGTGGACGGTCTCGAGCTGCTCGGGCGACTACGTGAGCAAACCGGGTCGGCCGAACTCCCTGCGATCTTCCTCAGTGGGCGGATGCGTCCCGACGACATCGCGGCAGGCCGCCACCTCGGTGCGATCTACCTGACGAAGCCTTTCGTCGGCAATGCGCTGCTCAGCGCGATCGACGGCATCGTCGAGGCCGAGCAGCGCCGGACGGCCGACCCCAACGAGTGGTGACCTCGCACGACGACACCGTATGAGCCGTCAGCCCGGTCGGAATCCACGGTGGCCCACGGTCGATGAGTCCTGCAAATGTCTGCGTCCCTGACCTTCGAAAGAGGTCGTACGTCGACACCAGGCTGTGTCGCTCTGACCGAGTCTCAGTGTGGTGAGGTCGGCGTCGGATGGTTGGAGTCTGGGCGGCGTCTCCGTCGCTGTTGGAAGGTGGCTTCGCCTGCGTAGGTGAGCACGAGGAGGCCGCCCAAGAGGACGAGGTCTTGTGGCCGATCGGTGGCGACGTGGGCAAGCAGCGCGGTCAAGGCGCCAACGCACATGACCGCGCCGACCAGAGAGAGCGATCTGTGGCTCCGAGTTCGGTCGGCGAGGCGGACGTTGGCCATGTTGACGGCCGCGAAGATGATGAGAAAGCCCGCTGAGGCGAGCGAGGAGATTGCCTCGAGTGGGATGAGGTTGGCGATCGCGAGAGCGGCGGCGGCAGTCAGCAACAATCCGACGAGCGGTTTGCCGGCGATCTTGTGCTCGAGCCCCGAGGGGAGCTCGCCGTCGAGTGCGATGTCGACGCTGAGCCGCGCAGTCCCGTACAGGGTGGCATTGATCGCCGACGCAGTGGAGAGCAACGCGGCGACGACGATCAGGTTGAAGCCGATCCGCCCCCACACCTTCTGGGCGGCTTCGGCGAGCGTGAAGTTGGCGGAGCCGGCGATCTCCGTTGCGCTCAGGAGCCCGACGGTGACCACGGCGACCAGCATGTACAGCACGATCGTGAACAACACCGATGTGTACAGGGCTCGGGGGATCACCCGCTTCGGGTTCTCGATGTCCCCGGCCGCGTTGGCGATGAGTTCGAATCCCTCGTACGCAACGAAGATCAGCATCCCGCCCGCAACCAGAGATCCGGCACCCTTCCAATTCGACGGTGCCGATGCGCCGAGGTCGGCTCGCGTGAGTGCATAGGCGACGAAAGCGATGAGGATCGCGATTTTGGCGGCGACGATGTAGTTCTCGGCTGCTGCGATCATCCGTGCACTCAAGACGTTGAGTCCGGTGATGACGAGGATCGACGCGGAGGTCAGTACATGCAGGCTGACGTTCTCCGCCGAAGCGGGTAGGAGAGTGGCGCCGTAGGAACCGAACGCGTAGGCGTACAGCGAAGTGGTGATCACGTAGGAAAGCCACAACAAGACGTTGAGCGTCCCGGTGACGCTTCCCGCTCCGAACGCAGCGTTGAGGAAGCTGACGGTGCCGCCATCCGACGGCATGGCGATGCAGAGTCGTGCATATGAGTACGTCGTCACGAGAGCAACCATTCCGGCGACGAAGAACGCGATGAACGTGCCTCCGCCACCGAGGCCGACCGCGAGGCCCAGCACGGCGAAGATTCCACCACCCACCATCCCCCCGACGCCGATCGACACGGCTGCGAGAAGTCCGATCGTGCCCTTCGAACTGTCTGTCGCTGGTGATGCAATCACTGACTCAACCTCGGGTTTCACGTCGGATGTCGGATGTCGGATGTCGGAAATGTATGTCGACCGGGCCGTGGCCGGCTCCGGCCATGTTCGCCGGGCGAAGGGCTGTCGTACACTCGCCGGCGATGGAGGCGCGCGGGAATGACGTCGCACAACGACGTCATTCGGTCCGCCGCTCACTCGACGGCACCATCGTCGACGACTTCCGCCCCGACGTCGAGGGGCTTCGTGCGATCGCCGTCATCATCGTCGTCCTGTTCCACGCCAAGGTCAGCGGATTCGTCGGAGGGTTCGTCGGCGTCGACGTCTTCTTCGTGCTCTCCGGCTTCCTCATCACTCGGCTGCTCCTGAAGGAACTCGCTGCGACCGGGTCGATCTCGCTGCCCTCGTTCTGGGCGCGGCGCGCCCGACGGCTGCTCCCCGCATCGACGCTCGTCGTCGTTGCCACGGTGCTCGTCGGGTTCTCGGTCCTTGCTCCGCTGCAGCAACGTCCACTCGCACTCGACGTGCTCGCGACCGCCACGTTCGTCGTCAACTTCCGATTCGCCGGCCAGCTCGGTGATTATTTCGGCGCCCAGCTCGGCGCGCTCAACCCCTCGCCCCTGCTGCACTTCTGGTCGCTCGCCGTCGAGGAGCAGTTCTACCTCGTGTGGCCAGCGCTCATGCTGCTCCTCACACGTCGCCCGCGCCGGTACCGCCGGCTGCTCGGGCTGGTCATCGGCTGCCTCGGCATCGCCTCGATCGCCGGTTCGGTCTGGCTCACGGACCACCGGCCGACGGCGGCCTTCTACCTCCTTCCGGCGCGCATGTACGAGCTCATCGCCGGCGCCCTGCTCGCCATCGCCGGCTCGGCGGTGACGCGCGTACCTGCGGCCGCACGGGCTGCCGCCGGTTGGATCGGGTTCGCGGCGATCGCGCTCGCGACGCTGCGGTTCGACGAGTCGATCGCCTTCCCCGGCATAGCCGCACTGCTACCCGTTGTGGGCACGGTGCTCGTCGTCGTCGCCGGTGGTGCCGGCGCACATGCCCTCGCTCCTTCGATGGTGCTCGATCGTCGACCGCTGCAGTGGATCGGGCGTCACTCCTACGCGATCTACCTGTGGCACTGGCCGGCGCTGGTGCTCGGGCAGGCCGCGTGGGGCCCGCTCAGTGGGTGGTCGCGAGCGCTCCTCATCGCCGAATCCGTTGGTCTGGCGAGCCTGTCGGTGCGGCTGGTGGAAGATCCGGTGCGACGATCGCCCTGGCTCGGCAACCGCGCTCGCCGCGGCCTGTGGTTGGGCGGTGCTCTCGTCGCCACTCTGCTCGTGACCGCGGCCGTGGCGTCGTCGGCGGTCCCGACGCTCGACGGCGGCCAGAGAGCGGCCGCGCCGACGCTCGTCCCCGTCACGATCGGTGCGCCGACCGCCATCGGCTCCTCGACCGGCGCAACCGGTGCAACCGGCCCACTCGACCTCGCCGGGCTCGTCGCCGCCAATCGGTTGGTGCTCGAACAAGGACTGCACTCCGACATCGTCCCCTCGAACCTGAACCCTTCGCTGGCACACGCCGCGGACGACAAGGCGCAGCTGTATCCCGACGGATGCGTTGCGATCGGCGTCGATGCCGCGGTGAAGGACTGTGAATACGGCGTTGCCGGTTCCGCGCAAACGATCGTGCTGTACGGCGATTCGCATGCTGCGCATTGGTTCCCAGCGCTCGAGGCCATCGCCACGGCGCGTGGGGCACGTCTCGTGGTGTTCACCAAGGGCGGTTGTCCCACTGCCGCAGTTTCGATCCCGACGAACACGCTGGCGCGCACCTGTCCGCAATGGCGCGACTCGGTCGTGCAGCGCATCGCCGATCTGCGGCCCGACATGATCGTGATGTCGGCGTCCGCGCGCTACCCCAACAGTGACGAGGAGTGGCAGCAGGGCATGCAGGCGACGGTGGCGCGCCTCACCCCGTACACGCGCCACCTGATCATCCTCGGCGACAACCCGGGCGCCGCCTCTGACCCCGCCACCTGTCTCTCGCAGCACCTCACCAGCGCGAGCAGCTGTAGCAACCGGAGGGCGAAGGCGGTCGAGTCGGGCCGCATTGCAGCCGAGCAAGCGGTTGCCCAGGCCAACGGCGGCCGCTTCATCGACACCAGCGAATGGTTGTGCACCCCGCAGGCATGCCCAGTGGTGCTCGGCGACATTCTCATGTACCGCGACGCCAACCACCTGTCGACCACCGGTGCACGGTGGCTGGAGCCGCTCCTGGCCGCTGCCTTGTTCCCAAGTTGATGCAATCGGTCGGCGCGGACGGATCACCGACCAGCCGAAGTCGGCGCATCGAACCACCCGATCCGGGTAATAGTACGGACATCCAGACAATATGCTGGCATGAAGGTTGTCGACTGGCGGGGAGCGAACGGGAGCGATGCGGTACTTTGAGATCCTCCTCGCCGGACTGGGTGTCGGTGTGGTCTTCGGGATGTTCGGTGCAGGCGGTTCAGCCTTCGCCACTCCGATCCTGGCGCTGATCGGATTGCCGGGCGTCATCGCCGTTGCATCGCCACTGCCGGCGATGCTGCCGGCCTCGTTCGCCGGGGCGCGCCGGTACCTGAAGACCGGCAACCTCGACCGACGCGTTGCGAAGCTGGCCATCATCGGCGGAGTACCCGGCACGATCATCGGCGCACTGGCCTCGCGTTTGTTCAGCGGTCGATTCCTGCTCGTTCTGTCCGGTGTGATGCTCCTCGTAGTCGGCATTCGGGTCTTGATGCCGGACTCAAAGGGACACGGCGACAAGAGCGCGGCGCGCCTCGAACGCACCGGGCTCGTGGTTGCGGCAACGTTCGCGGTCGGGCTACTCACCGGACTGTTGGCCAACGGTGGCGGCTTCTTGCTGGTGCCGCTGTTCGTCCTCGGCCTCGGAATGACGACCACCAAGGCGGCCGGGACCAGCATGGTCGCCGTCGGTGTGCTCACCATTCCAACCCTGATCACCCACTGGGCGCTCGGACACATCGACTGGCCGTATGCGCTCGTCTTCGCCTGCGGTCTACTGCCGGCCTCAATGCTCGGCGCTCGACTATCCGAACACGTTCCGGCTCACAAGGCGCGCAAGGCGTTCGGTGTTCTCCTGGTCGGGTTCGCGATCTGGTACCTGATTCGCAAGCTTGCGTAGTCGCGCCAACTTCGTCGCTGAACGAGCACGCCTCGATGTGTTGCTCATCGGTCGTCCTCGCTAGCGGCGATGGCGGCCCACGCTGCATAGCCGCCGAGGAGATCCGAGACATCGGTGAAGCCGTGCGATCGGAGCGTGCTGGCGGCGATGCTCGAGCGGTAGCCACCGGCGCAGTACACAACGGTCGGCGCCTGTGGGTCCAGGCCGTCGAGCATGTCGAGCAGTTCAGGAAGCGGGACGTGCGTTGCGGTTGGGATCATTCCGGATTCGACCTCTCCCGGTCCGCGAACGTCGACGAGTTGTAGCCCGCTGAGCGAGTTCCGTCGTTCGGCGACCTGACCAGCTGTGAGACGTGACGCAGTGCGGACGACCTCGGGGTGGTTCAGAAAGGTCAGCCGTGGTCGATCGAGCACACCGAGCACTGTGTCGAATCCAATTCGGGCGAGTCGGATTCGGGCTTCCTCCTCGTGGCCAGGGTCGGTGACCAGCACGATCGGGGTGCCGGCGCGAACGACCTCGCCGGTGAACTCGGCGAACCTGCCTCCGAGCCCGACGTTGATGGAGTTCTCGAGGTGAGCGGCAGCGAAGTCGGCTGCGTCGCGGGTGTCGATCACGATGGCCCCATCGCGTTGGCGGGCGCGGACTTCCTCGAAAGTGAGAGAAGCGATCTCGTCGGCTTCGTCGAGGGTGTCGCGGGCTTCCCGGTTGCGGTTCGCCGCGAAGGAGAAGTAGAGAGGGGCGGCCGCTTGGCCATGGGTGACGGCTTGCACGAAGGCGTCCTCGGTCATCGGGGCAAGCGCGTAGTTGTTACGCCGCTGTTCACCGATCGTCGAGACGGTGTCGGTCGAAAGGTTCTTGCCGCACGCAGAGCCGGCACCGTGTGCCGGATAGACCTTCGTGGCGTCAGGCAGGTCCATCAGCCGGTTCCGAAGGGAGTGATAGAGCTGTCGGGCCAAATGGTCGGCATCGACCCCGTCCGACGACAGCAGGTCTGGTCGCCCGACGTCACCGATGAACAACGTGTCGCCGGTCAGCACGCCGTAGGGCTCAGGGTCGTGTGCGTGTTCGAACACCACGATGCTGATCGACTCGGGGGTGTGTCCCGGCGTCGCCCTGATCTCGAGACGCACGTCGCCGAGGTCGAGCTGTTGACCGTCGTCCAGCAACTCGATGGCGAACTCCGTACGACCAGCCGCTGCTCGGCCGTATGAGATGACTGCACCGGTGAGCGCACCGAGTTCAAGATGACCCGAAACGAAGTCGGCATGGAAATGCGTCTCGATCACACGCTCGATCCGTAGACCGGCCGACGCAGCGTCTGCGACGTATCCGCTGATGTCGCGTTGTGGATCGACAACGACTGCGCGGCCCGTGGACTCGTCGCCGATCAGGTACGAAGCGTGTGACAAACAGCTGAGGTAGTACTGCTTGAAGATCATGACCCCTCATCTACACTAAGTCTGAATGTCCGTACATTACCGCCGGCTCGCATGGTTCGTTGCTACCTGTACGTTCCCCGAAGAGGAATGAGCATGGCAGCCCGACGCTCCAGCGCGACACGAACACCCGTACGTCATCCGGCGCTGCGTCTCCTCGACCGGTCGAGCGCCTTGCCACTCTGGGCGCAACTCGAGACAGAACTCAGACGCCGACTCGACAGCGGCGAATTCGTACACCAGTTCCCCACCGACCTCGAACTCGTGAACGCCTACAACGTCAGTCGTCAGACGGTGAGGGAGGCGATTCGAGCGCTGAACCGGGAAGGCGTCCTCCATCGTCAACGCGGGCGCGGCACAGTCGTCGTGGCCCGCGACGTCGAACAGCCACTCGGTGTGTTGTACAGCCTGTTCCGCACCATCGAGAACAGCGGGCTCACCCAGCGCAGCACCGTCATCAGACTCGAGCCGGTCACGGATTCGACAGCAGCTTCGGCGATCGGTCTCGACGCCGACACCGAGTTGCTCCTGCTCGAACGGATCCGCTTCGCCGGCGAAGCAACTCTCGCATTCGATCGGACCTGGCTACCACTCGCGCGCACCAGGCAACTGCTCGCCGCCAACTTCGAGCACACCGCGCTCTACGACGAACTCGAATCTCGTTGCGGCATCCGCCCTGATCGCGGCTGGGAGAAGATCACCAGTGTTCTGCCCGACAAAGCGGTGCGTAACCATCTCGGCCTCGGAGCCCGTGATCCGCTCCTTCGTCTCGAGCGGGGCTCATTCGACGGCGGCGAACCCGTCGAGTACCGGATCACCTACCTGCGGGCCGAGAACTTCCAACTCGTGAGTCATTGGACAGGACGCGGCGAATCGACGCTGAACGCCGAACGAGTCGAGCGCAACCAC
>JBDTYA010000229.1:0-2782 GCA_040005915.1 Ilumatobacteraceae bacterium | reverse complement strand
CGGACGGCACATTGCGAACCACGATCGTCGGCGGGCTTACCGAGCAGCGATTGGCCGCGGTGCTCGCGGACCTCCGAGCATGATCGACATCGGCCTTCTTGCGTCGATCGTCGTCGTAGTGGTTGTTCCCGCCGTCTTCGTGCGCCCATGGCCGACCTCGGCCGCTGCGTCAGGACTCATCGATACCTCGAGCGGAGCACTCATCATTGGCCTTGTAGTCGGGCGGATCGTCGCCGTGGCCGTCGATGATCCGGGGGCGCTCACAGGCCTCAACGATCTGACCGTCATCCGCAGCGGCGTTGAGTTCTGGCCCGGTGTTGTCGCCGGACTCGGGTGGATTGCTCGGTCGGCCAGACGCGACGGCGTCGCACCGACGCTACGTATTGCTTCACTCACGGCTCCTGCCTTGATCGAGTGGGCGTGCTACGAAGCTACGTGTCTTGTGCGAGACGGCTGTCCGGGCCCGGTGACCAGCCTCGGACTGCATCCTGACGGACTCGTCCAGCGGATGTTCCCGATCGGTCTCGCCGTTGCAACGGCGGCGGCCGGCGGCGCGTTCATCACCCGGCGCCTCCACCGCCGGGGAATGCCGAGCCTGCAAGTCGTGACACTTGCAGTGGCGCTCGTCGCAGCGATCCGCTCTGTGGCCTCGATCTGGCTCCCCCACATCGGCAACGGGCTCACGCGACAGCACCGGACGTCGATCTTTGTTCTGGGCATCGCCTGGACCTTGTTCGTCGTGCTCCGAGCGCGGGCATGGCGACCGGCAGCGACATCAGACGCATGAACGGCGTACTGCTTCCGTTTGCTGCGGTGGCAGCTGGGGTGTTGTCGGCGAGCAGTCCCTGCGTGCTTCCCGTGCTCCCCGGCTATATCGCCGCCGTGTCGGCTACAGAGGTCGACGGCGACATCGGGCGACGATCCGGGCCGAGGCTGGTAGGTGCGCTGGGTTTTGTCGCTGGGTTCACGATCGTGTTCACAGTCCTGGGTGCAACCGCCTCGGCGCTCGGAGGGCTGCTCTATCACCGACTCGACACAGCTCTGTGGGTCGCCGGCGTGGTGTTGATCGCGTTCGGGCTGCACGCCCTCGGCGTGCTTCGCTCAACCACCCTGCTCAGCGAGCGTCGCCCGGTGGCCATGCATCTGATCGGTCGCGGCCCACGACGCGCCATAGCGCTCGGGGCTGCGTTCGCGATCGGCTGGACACCGTGCATCGGCCCGATCCTGGCGACGATCCTGACCAAGGCCGCCGCCGATTCATCACTGGCTGAAGGAATGCTCCTCTTACTGCTCTACTCGCTCGGACTTGGACTCCCGTTCATCGCTGTTGCGGTCTGGTTCGAGCGGTCCGACCGTCCAAGACGCTGGATGATGCGTAGATCAGTGTTGCTGCAACGCATCGGAGGCGTCGCGATGGTCGCCGTTGGAGTGGGATACGTGACGGGGACCTGGCCGACGATCTTCACCAGCCTTCAAGGATGGCTCTCAAGAGCCGGTTGGCCCCCGATCTGACATCGGCCGAAGCATTTCTACGACATAGTGTAGTAATAATGGATTCCCAGATCGGTCGTCGACAGTTCATCGGCGTGGGAGCGTCGGCGTCGATCGCGATGTTGATCAACCGCAGAGGTGCCCACATGAGCTGTGCCCGCGCCCGTCCACCAGGGCAGGGGGTCGCCTCCCGCCCGTATCCATGCGGCGAAGTAATGTCTGCCTGTGCTTGACGGCGCCATGCTCATGTGGTGGGTCCTGACGGTGCCGTCGTTCCTGTTCGTCGTCATCGACGTCTGGCGGACCACACCGGCGGCGACGGTGCTGAAGTGGGCCTTCGTCATCCTCACCGCGTTCACCGGCCCGATCGGGGCGTTTTTCTATGTGCTCGGCTGCCGAGAGCCGCTTCACGGAGCCCACGAGGAATACATCTCGGTCCGGTGGCGCCAGGTGTTGGGGTCAACGATGCACTGCGCCGCGGGCGACGGAATTGGGATCATTGTCGGCGCGGCTATCGGCGGGTTGCTGGCTCTTCCCTTCTGGCCCGACTTCGGCCTCGAGTACGCGTTGGGCTTTGGGTTCGGGTGGGCGTACTTTCAAGCGTTCGCCATGCGCGATATGGCCGGAGGGTCGTACGCCAGGTCGCTGCGGATGACGTTTCTGCCCGAGCTGCTGTCGATGAATCTGCTCATGGCTGGGATGCAGCTCACGTCGCGGTTCTCGATTCGCGAGATCGCCGGGGGCGACGACCCGGCTCGCCCGGAGTTCTGGTTCATCATGTCGATGGCACTGGTCGTGGGTTTCGCGTTTGCCTATCCCATCAACTGGTGGCTCGTCGCACATCACATGAAACATGGGATGCTCACGGTCCGCGAGGAACCCTCGTCCGCAGCGAGCGGGAGCGCTACGGCGGACGTCACGCCCGCTGGACCAACACCGGCGCGGCCCAGTATGCGCGCAAAGTTGGCGATGACTGTCCTGACGTTGGCGATCCTCGGTGGCACACTCGTCGTCATCACGCAGTTCGCGCTTCCCTGAGACGGTGCCCAGCGAACACCCAAGAAGCGCGGAACCCGAGCCCGAACAGCAGCAATTGCGCCCTTCTGATGCAAAGTACCCTCCTGCGCAACCACCATTGCGGTCACGAGACACGGCCGGGCGAACCGTCATCGAGCACAACCGGCAGGCGCTGAAGCCCATGCCCACATGCCCCCGGCGACGTTGTGCACACACACGCCGCCATCTCCGCGTGACGGCGGACCGGCCGGAATGGCGCCAACCGGGTCCGCCG
>JBDTYA010000228.1:0-4247 GCA_040005915.1 Ilumatobacteraceae bacterium | reverse complement strand
GGCAAGTGGCTGCAGAAGGAAGACATCCAGCCGGAGAAGGCCGACAAGCGAATCTTCAAGATGGCGCCGCTGATCGTGTTGGTCAGCACCTTCCTGTTGGTCGCAGTCGTGCCGTTCGGGCCGGATGCGTACTTCACCAACTTCGACGCGGGCGTGTTCTACATGCTCGCGGTCAGCAGCATCAGCACCCTCGGCATCCTGATCGCCGGTTGGTCGAGCGCCAACAAGTACTCGTTGCTCGGTGGCCTCCGCGCGGCCGGGCAGCTCATCGCCTACGAATTGCCGATGGTGCTCGCCGTCCTCGGCGTCGTCATCCAGGCCGAGACGATGAACATGCAGGGCATCGTCCTGCGCCAGAACGCCGGCGAGATCTTCGGCTGGAACGGTCTCGGCAACCCGTACATCCTCACCCAGTTCATCGGTTTCGTCATCTTCATGATCTCCGTCCAGGCCGAGCTGACCCAGACGCCGTTCGACATGCCGATCGCCGAGTCCGAACTCGTGTCGGGCTACATGACGGAGTACAGCGGCTTCCGGTTCCTCATCTTCTTCATCGCCGAATTCGCGACCGCCGGCGTGTTCTCGTTGATCGCCAGCGTGCTGTTCCTGGGGGGCTGGGGTGTGCCGTTCAGCTGGTTCGGTTGGCACAACGTCAACGACGTCGACAACTGGATGAACGTCGCCGGGCCGGTCATCATGCTGACCAAGATGCTGGTGCTGACGTTCCTCATCATGTGGATCCGTTTCAGCTACCCGCGCTTCCGCGAGGATCAGTTGCAGCGCTTTGCGTGGAAGGTGCTCATCCCCGTCGCGTTGCTCAACATCATGGCGACGGCTGTCTTGAAGGTGGTGTTCTGATGGCGGGCAAGCCGCAGGTGCCGGGTCTGGCCAAGGGCCTCGGCGTCACGTTCAAGACGCTGGCCCAGACGATCAAGCCGAAGAAGCTCGGTGGTGGCGCGAACACGGTGCAGTACCCGCACGAGAAAGAGGCACCACCGACACGGGCGCGTGGCGTGATCGCGCTCCGCGAAGACAACTGCACGTCGTGCATGCTGTGCGTCCGCAGCTGCCCCGATTGGTGCATCTACATCGAAGCGCACAAGACACTCGCCCCGCCGCGACGCGCAGGCGGTGCAGCCCGCAAGGTCAACATCGTCGACCGTTTCGACATCGACTACGCACTGTGCATGTATTGCGGCATCTGTGTCGAGGTGTGTCCGTTCGATGCGCTGTTCTGGAGCCCTGAGTACGAGTACAGCGAACCGAAGATCGCCGACCTGCTACACGACAAGACCAAGCTCGGCGAATGGATGGAGACGGTGCCCGAGGCGCCCGAGCTGGAAACCGGCGCCGACAAAAAGGGCAAGAAGTGATGGTGGCCGCGGCCGACCTCAACGTCGCCCAGAACATCGGATTCGGGGTGGTTGCCGCGATCATGATCGTGTTCGCGATCAACGTGGTTCGCAGCAGCAACGTCGTGCACGCCGCCCTGTCGCTTGTCGCAGTGATGTCCGGCGCGGCTGCGCAATACCTACTGCTGGCGGCCGAGTTCGTAGCCGTCACACAGGTGCTCGTCTACATCGGCGCCGTCATGATCCTGTTCCTGTTCGGTGTCATGCTGACCCGCGCTCGCGTCGGCAAGGAGACAGACCTCAACAACAAGAGTTGGGCGCTCGGCATCCCGGTGGCGCTCCTGATGCTCGGCATCATGGGCTACGTGCTGGTCAAGGGTTTCGGCGACGACCGCCTCACCCCCGCAGCGCAGGTCTCCACCGCCGAGCTCAGTGACAGCATCTTCAAACCGTTCCTGCTGCCATTCGAGGCGTTGTCGTTCGTCCTGCTCGCCGCCGTCATCGGCGCCATCGTCCTGGCGAGAAAGGATTAATCGTGCTGATAAACGAGTTCCTGTTGCTTGGTGCGGTCCTGTTCTGCATCGGTGTGTACGGCGTGATCGCCCGCAAGAACGCGGTGATGGTCCTGATGTCGATCGAGCTGATCCTCAACTCCGTCAACATCAACCTGCTGGCGTTCAGCCAGTTGCACAACAACCTCGACGGCAACGTGTTCGCTCTGTACGTCATCGCGGTCGCCGCTGCGGAAGTCGGCGTCGGCCTGGCGATGGTGTTGCTGATCTATCGCAACCGCAAGAGCATCTCGCTCGACGAGCTCTCGGAAATGAAGGGCTGAGCGGATGCTCGCTGCAGAAGCCGCCGGCTGGTTCCTCGAACACGCGTGGTTGATCCCGCTGATCCCCGGCGCGGCCTTTTTCGTCATCATCCTGTTCGGTCACCTCGAGATCGACGGCAAGCGCGTATTGCGCTGGTCCGGCGCCGAGGTCGGTCTCGCCAGCATGGTGGTGGCACTGGCACTGGCAATCGGCACGACCTATCAATGGATCCATCACGTGCGCGGCGTCGCCGAGGCCGAGCCGGTCATCAAGACATGGACGTGGTGGCAGATCCGTGGAGCCCCGTTCGGCCTAGGCGAGCACATCGACGGTTTGGCCGTGATGTTGCTGCTGCTCGTCACCTTCATCTCCACACTCGTGCAGATCTACTCCCTGGAATACGTGCGCGGCGATCGTCGGTACACACACTTCTTCGCCTCGCTCACTCTCTTCAGCGCCGGCATGTTGACGATGGTGCTCGCCGAGAACATGGTGCAGCTGATCCTCGGCTGGGAGATCATGGGCCTCTGCTCGTTCCTGCTGATCGGTCACTGGTGGGAGGAGGAGGCCAACAGTCGGGCCGCCCTGAAGGCGTTCCTGACGGTCCGCGTCGGCGACATCGGATTGCTCGTCGGGACGGCCATCATGTTCGGCGCATCCGGAACATTCACGATCCGCGGGTTGCACGAGTGGGCCAACGACGCCTCCACCAGCCACACGGTCTTGTTGTGGGCTGCCGTAGCGCTGTTCATCGCCTGCATCGGCAAGAGCGGTCAGTTCCCCCTTCATACCTGGCTACCCGACGCGATGGCCGGCCCGACGCCGGTCAGCTCTCTGCTGCACTCGTCGACGATGGTGGTGGCCGGAGTCTTCCTGGTGGCCCGTCTCTATCCCGTGTTCCACACCGGGTTGTCGATCAACGTCGTCGGTCAGCACTTCAACCTGATCGCCATCATCGGCGGCATCACCCTGCTGATCGCCGCAGCCCTGGCCTTCGTGCAGAACGACATCAAGAAGGTGTTGGCGTACTCGACCGTCAGTCAGCTCGGTTACATGATGATGGGCCTCGGCGTCGGCGCATGGGTGCCCGCGGTGTTCCACATCTTCACGCACGCCTTCTTCAAGTGCTGCCTGTTCCTGTGCGCCGGCTCGGTGTCGCACACCGGCAGTCACCACAGCTTCGACATGAAGCAGGACATGGGTGGCCTGCGTCGCAAGATGCCCATCACGTTCATCACGTGGATGGTTTCGACCGCAGCGCTGTGCGGTGTGCCGTTCTTCAGCGGGTTCTTCTCGAAGGACGAGATCATCGACTCGGCCGGTCACTTCCACTACGGCGTGTTCATGGTCATCGGCCTGATCGGGGCGTTCATGACGACCGCCTACATGACACGCGCCACCTACCTGACGTTCTTCGGTGAGCCGCGCGGTGCCGCCGTCCACTTCGTCCACGGCGATGAACACGCCCACGATCAGGTGCATGCCGATGCTCATGACGCGCACGACACACACGCACCAGAGCCGGTGCACGCCGCACCGTTGTCGTTCGCCAAGACCGATTCGCCCGGACTGATCGTCGTGCCGCTGATGATCCTCGGCCTGCTCGCCGTTGTCTCGGGCTACCTCAATGCCGCACCGTTCAAGCTCCACTACTTCGAGCATTGGATGGAGTCGTCCATCGGTGTCGCGCTTCCCGAAGGCCCGGCCTTCGAATGGGTCAAGGCGCTGCCCTCGATTGCGCTCGTCGCCGCCGGTTTCCTCGTCAGCCTGGCAATTTGCAAGCAGGTCTTCGGTCCGGCGGCCTCGAAGCTGAAGGGCCTCACCGAGCGCAACCCTGTGTTGGGCGCCGGCCATCGCTTCCTGGTCAACAAGTACTACCTCGACTACCTGTACGAGAAGATCATCGTGCATGGCATCGCCCACCCAATCGCCGCAGCCGTGTACTGGACGAACCAGCATGTGCTCGACGGCATCGTCAACGCGGTGGGCATCGGTGGCCGTCGCACCGGCGACTGGGTCTACAAGAACGTCGACCAACGGTTGGTCGACGGCGCGGTCAACGGCAGTGGTGCCGTCGCGC
>JBDTYA010000227.1:0-3247 GCA_040005915.1 Ilumatobacteraceae bacterium | reverse complement strand
ATCGCCAGAGCGATCTCTGGGATGCGAATCGAGTAGCACCCGACCACGGGCGACGCGGTGACGCCCCAACCCGACCCGGTTCGGGCAAGCAGTCGGCGTGGTACGGTGCTCGAGTCGCTCAAGTCCTCGGTGACGTCGTCCGCTGCACGCACCACCGCAGCAATCCCCCGGATCGAGCGCCATGGACCAATTCGATGCTGACATCAACAGCGGCCCACCGTCGATGAGCGCGCTCGGCGGACACGGGGCGGTTGCCCCGCGAGGACTACCGGGTGCACACGTCGTCGTCAGCGAGCTCGTAGTCGCCGAGGCCGGCATCGCCAGCCTCGAGGCCGCGTTCAGCTCCCGCCTCGGTGAGGTCGATTCGTTCCCTGGTCACCTGGGCTTGCAGGTGTGGAGAGACGATCATCAACCCGGACGGTACGTGATGGTCACTTGGTGGGAGACCGCAGACGCCTTTCGGCAGTACATGCGGTCCGACTCCCACCGCCGTTCTCACGCCAGGATCCCGTCGGAGCCGGCGCGGCCGAAGGCAGTTCGGGTCGATCGATTCTCGCTGGTGACCGACTAGCCATGTGGGCATGCGCGCATGAGAGTTGCGGGGTGTGATCTCCTCGTCCGATGGATCTACCGAGCAGGTCTCGGATGCCGTGGTCGACGCGATGCGTGCGTTGCTCTGGGTGCAGACGGGTGCAGACGCACGCCGTGCCACCGAGACGCTGGTTCGTCAACTCGGCGGAACGGTCGTTTCAGCCGACACTCATGATGCGGGCGGGCTGCCCGCCGATATTTCCTTCGGTGACGGTGAGCCGCGCGTGGCATCCGCGCCCGTCGGCAGCGAGGCTCGGTCACAGCTCGACGCGCACCTCGTTCCGTTCCTGCTCGATGCTCGGAGAGCTTTGCAACTGAGCGGACGGGTCGAACGGCTCGACGAGGAGGCCTCGACCGATCGTTTGACTACCCTTCCGAACCGCCGCTCGATGGATCGGGCCCTTGGGCGTCTCGAGCCGGATGCCACCGTGATCATGCTGGACCTCGACCATTTCAAGAAGGTGAACGACGAATTCGGTCACCAGATGGGCGATGAGGTGCTGCTTGCGTTTGGCACCGCGCTGCGTTCCGTCGTGCGAGGTGGCGATCTCGCCGGGCGGTTCGGCGGCGAGGAGTTCGTTGCCATCGTCTCGTCCCCCGATGGGGCCAATTCGCTTCTCGAGCGGCTGCGAGCGAAGTGGGTGGCGACCCGGCCGCTGCCGATCACGTTCTCCGCAGGGATAGCGCGCTCGGTCGGCGACCCAACCACCACCTTGGGTCTGGCTGACGCTGCGTTGTATCGGGCCAAGGAGGGTGGGCGCGATCAGTGGGAGTGGTCCCAGCCGGACGACCGTCCTCTCCAGGCGATCGCTCTCCCGCCGTCGCAGTTCGTCGATCGGTACGTCGAGGATGCCGTCGGCGGCGAGAGGCGGTCCGCAATTCGCACGACTCTCGACATGCTCGATCGCGGTGTTTCCGAGGATCGAGTGATCGTCGAACTGCTCGCAGCCGGCCAGCGCGAGGTCGGAGAGCGGTGGCACCGCAACCAGCTCACCGTCGCGGACGAGCACATCGCCACCGGAGTGTCTGCGGCTGCCCTCGATGCCCTGGTCAGCGAAGCCAGGCCGCTTGCGGGTGACGGTCACACCATCGTCGTCTGCGCAGAGGGTGATTGGCATTCCCTTGCGGCGCAGATGTTCGGCGAGTCGTTGCGCGGCTTCGGTGTCGGTGTGACGGTTCTCGGCGCCTCGACGCCTGCCCCATACGTGGCCGAGTTGCTGAGTCGTCGCAACGCGGACTCGTTGGCGATCTCGTGCAGCCTGCCGATCTACTTTCCCGGCGTCAGCAAACTCATCGACATCGCCCACTCTCAAGGCGTTCCGGTCATTGTCGGCGGACGTGCACTGGGAACGGACGGGGAACGCGCCGCGCGGCTCGGCGCGGACGCATGGGCCTTGAACGCCGAACAGGCAGCGGTCATCCTGAAACGGTGGCGGCTCGGAGGCGCGCCGATCCCTCGCCCGTCCGTGCCACCTGATCTCAGGGCGCTGCACATGATGGAACATGCCGCGGAGATTGCCCAGGCCGCGCTGCCGGGGCTTGTTGCGTCATGGTCTGCAATGGCCACCTACGGCGACGAACAAATGAGCCGCACTCGCGAGGACCTGGCGTTCAACGTCCAGTTCCTCGCGGCCTCACTCCTCGTCCGCGACGATACGGTCTTCACCGAGTTCCTCGATTGGCTGCAGAGCCTCCTGAGCAACCGCGGCGTGCCTCGGACTGCGCTTCCGGCCGGTCTCGAAGCGCTCAGGCCCGTCGTTGAGCACGAGTACCCCGGCATCGTCCGGCTCCTCGATCTCGGCCGCCGACAGCTCACCGCGCGATCGGGGTGAGCATCGCTGTCGCCTGAGCGGCGATCGGTGCGCGGGTCAGTCGGCTTGGAGGATCACGGCCGGGCGCAGTCGGCGGGCGCGACGTGCGGGCACGGCCGCGACGATATTGGCGAGAGCGAGCACTCCGACGACGACCGCGAGGATGACGAGGAACGGCAGGGCCGCATCGTGAATCGCGCCCATGCTGTCGGCGAACGACGAGAACACGATCCGGCCGACGATGAAACCGAGCGGCACACCGATCATCAGTGGAACGAGGGTGAACACCGTTGCCTGCCAATGCACGACGCGTGTGATCCAGGTGCGGGGCGCGCCGAGCGATCGCAAGATTGCCAGGTCACGCCGGCGGGCCCGGATCGAGGTCAGCATCACATGGGCCAGGGTCAACAGCACCAGCGCACCCAGCACGGCGGCGAGCGCGAACGGTATCGGCCGGACGCGGGCCACGTTGACGATGGCTGACGGCACGTACGTATCGGGTGCGACCGGTCCGTACAAGGCGGCGAGGTATGAAGGGAACCCGCTACCCGGAAGGAATCGGACAGCTGCTGCGGTCGGGACGCTGACATCGTCGACCCGGGCGAACCCGCCGGCCGTCACCACACCACCCTGGCCGATGCCATCGTTGCGACCGAGTCCCGGCACGACGACGAGACCCACCACGTGGAACTTCTGCGAGCCGGTCGCGCCGACCATGGTGACGTCATCGCCGACATGGGTGCCGATGTCGTGAGCCGACAGACGGCCGAAGGCGATCTCGTCGTCGCTGGCCGGAAGGCGCCCGGTGAGCACAAACGGAGTGCCGTCGCCGCGCAGTGCCTGGA
>JBDTYA010000226.1:0-25615 GCA_040005915.1 Ilumatobacteraceae bacterium | reverse complement strand
GCACCAACTTCGGTGACCATCGCACCGGCCGCCACGACTGCCGCCCCGACGACGACCATCGCTGCGACGACCACCACGATCGCACTGCTCGCGCCGACGACCAAGGTGCTGATGGTGGGCGACTCGGTCGCCTTCGACGAATGGCCGGCAGTGTCCGCGGCACTGACCGCAGGCAACATCGAGATCAACAGCTACGTCTCCCCCGGCGCCGGTTTGCTCGACACGCGGTATGACTCGTCGACGTTCATCGACAAGGCGGTCGTCGACCTCGAGCCGGACCTGGTCCTGTACCAGGGCTCGCTGTGGGACTTCGCCACCGTCGAGCAGCAGCGTGTCGCCTACGAAGCGTTCGCCGACCTGGTGCTGGCCCGAGGAGCCCGACTCGCCTTCATCACCCTCCCACCGATTCGCGCCGACCAACAGGACGCCCAGCTGGCTTCGTTGACCGGTGTGATGAACGATGTCGCCGCCGAGCACCCCGGACAGGTGATGGTCTTCGACACCGACGCGATCTGGGGGCCCGTGTACGTGCAGGACGTCAACGGCGACAAGGTTCCCGAACGCAAACCCGATGGCGTGCACGTCTGTCCCTCGGGCGCCGCGATGTACGCGATCTGGTTGATGAACGAGCTCCAGCAGCACTTTGCCGATTTCGTGCCCACCCCGCCCGCGGCGTGGGCCACGGGCGGCTGGATCGACGACCCGCGGTACACCCAACCCGACGGCATCTGCGCCGCCCTGCCCTGATCCACCGCACAACGACACCCGACCGCTACACCGGTTCGTGTCGGTGTTCGGCGAGTGGGACCCGCATCGGTCGCCAACGATGAAAAACCGAGTTCCGCCTGTCGCTTCGGTCAGGAGCAGGGTGGTGGCTGGGGGGCCACGGCATATCCGTTGACACCTACCGGCAGCTCGATGACCGCGGCCGGTAGGCGGAGGTCGTTGTACTGCTGCAGTAGCCGGCCGGCCTCGGGAGGCAGGTCGGGCGTGAACGCCAGGGCTGTATGGCCCCACCTGGCGAACAGAACTGGTCGCAGCTCCGGATGGCCTGTCTCGCACAACGTCTGCAACAGGTCGGTTTCCAGCTGTTCGGAGCGCTTGGCGTCGGCAGCGGATCGCACATCGAACGAGGCCCGCACGGTCGCACCCGGCAGCGCCGCGAACGCGGCGATCACCGGGCCACTGGCCACGTACCACAGCGTCGAGTCGGCCTGCGCGTCGGTGACGACGCGGAACGGCATGACGCCCGCTGTTCCCCACGGGCCGACCCCTGCGTGCACGTGCCGTCGCTCGAGCTCCAGCGCCAGGCCGAACGCCGGCGACCCCAACGCCACCGGATCGAACTCGTTGATCTGATAGGTCGCGGCCGGGTCGAGCGAACGCTCGAGCTGTGCCGAGAGCGCGCCTGTCGACGTGCTGTCGCGCTCGTATGGAATCTCGGCCGTCGCGGCGCGCCCAACCCCTACACCGGTGACCAGCACGGCCACTGCCCCAACGACCGCCGCGCCCACGACCGTGGTGTGCTCGGTCGAAAGCCGCGACGGGGCGCGGAGCCGCCACGTCAGCCAACACGACCACACGCTGGCCGCGATCCACATCGCGACCAGTGGTGACATCCAGCGGATCACGTACTCGAAGAACGTGCCGAAGATCCTCATCGTCGAGAACAGTCCCAGGAAGGTCGCCGTCGCAAGCACGGCATGCAGCGATGTCTCGATGCGGTCGCGGCGTTTCCACGCCAAGTACGAAGCCATGCCGACCAGCGCCACGAACAGCACGAAGCCGAGATAGTTGGGTGTGCTGCGTGGATCCTTGTGAGCGTCCACGATCCACGGACCGAACAGGTTGAACCGGCCGATCATCGCCTTGACCGCGGCACCCGCACCGACGAACGGTGCGCCAGGATGGCTGAACTGGTGGTAGAGCTTGCGCAGGTTGCCCGTGCCCGGGTGGAGCTGTTCGATCACCGGCGGCAGCCAGGCGACGATCATCGTTCCAGCAGCGATCAGCAGCCAGCGCACCGGGTGTCGCAGATCGAGGTGATCGGTACGCCACCACAACCACGCCAGCCACGCGACAGCACCGCCGAGCAACCCGCCCACCAGAACCGTGTAGCTGATGTGTGTTTGCACGCAGTGGCTGCCGACTGCGACGGCGAGTGGCAGCAGGGCGAGGTGCTCGTTGACCAGCGCCCAGATCAACACGAGGAACAATGCGAATGCGAACACCGGCACCCACACGTTCCACGGTTCGAGGAAGAAGCGCGGCGCGACCGCCATGGTCGTTGCCGTGAGGGCCAGGGCCGTGAACGCGGCGATCGAGGTTCCGCCGACACGCCGAGCGACGATGAGGGCGCCGACGATCGCCGCGACATGGAGCACGTCGACCGCCACTGCAAGAGCGAATGCCGACGACCCGAACAACTTGTAGAAGGGGTACAGGAGGTACGCCATGCTCGGTCCCGGCGTCGATCCCTGCTCCTGCACACGGGCGGCAACACCGATCAACGGCGGGTGGCCAGGGATGGCCCGGACGAGAAACTCGGTGTGGGCGAAGTCACCGGTGAGGTACCACTTCGAGCCGGCTACCGCACCCAACGTGACGACGATGATGATGGCGGCAGGAACCGCCATCAGGATGGGATAGCTCCTGAACCTCGCCAGGAGACCGGTCACGGCAGCTGGGCGACGATCATCCGAGCGACTCGGTCGCCACCCTCAGCCGTCAGCGACCCGCCGGCTTCGCGGACCGCGATCGTGCCGTCGGCGGTGCACGTCTCCCACCACTGGCACGGCAACGCCGTCGCTGCGAGTTGGGCACCGATGTAGCGGGTCGGATCGATCAGCGTCGCGCCGGAGCGGTCGGCGGTGGCCTCGATCCCACTGCGGCCGGGTTGGGCGACGATCAGCACCGAGTGGCCGTGGGCGGCGCGCACCGCGTCGGTCACTGCGGTCGCGTCGCATCCGTTGGCATCGGCGAACGACAGCACGATTGCGGCCGGGTTGGCGGCCGCCTCGATCTTGCTGACCGCGGTGGCCGCGTTGCACCACGAGGTCGCCTCGCTGTCCCACCGCAAGGATCGGCCATCCTCATGGATCCGGTACGTCACCGGACGCTCGCCGGGCGACAGGAATCCGTCGGTCAACAGCACCACGTCGGTGCGCTCGTCGTGACCGGCGATCGTCGGCCACTGCCACCACAGGACGCCGGCCACGACGGCGGCGATCGTGAGGAGTCTGGCCGGCGAGCGGACCAGCTCATTGACCCAACCTCGTGCAGGACTCACCAGGTGGCGAGGGTAGCAGGCGAGTATGGTCGGCAGCCGTGGGAGACTGGGCTGCGACACGATGGCCGGTGCGCGCCGGTGTGATCGCGGGGGTCGCCGGGGTCGCGCTGCTGATGCAGCGTGTGGGAATTGCCGGCAGCCGTTTGACCACCGGAGCGTGGGGTGCTGTCGTCGCCAGGTTCGACCTTGCCGTGCCGGTGATCATCGCCCTGGTGGCGTTCGTGTCGGCGCGCCGGTGCCTGGCCGGCCGCGACCGTTCGCGATCCGGGATCTGGTTCGTCCCGGCGGTGTACGTCGGGTGGGTCCTGACGATGGTCTTCGCCAAGTCGGCCTTGCACGTGCACGCCACCTCGCGACAGTTCCTGACGACCCTGATCTTCTTGCGTTCCGGTGGGGCTCCCCTGCCAGGCCTCGGTGCCGGGCCGTTGCTGTCGACCCTCGTGGTGACGGTGCTCGCGATGCCGATCGTGATCGGGTTCGGCGGCGCCCGGTCGACTCGCGGCCGCCAATGGCTGACACCGTTGGCCCTCGCGGTCGTCGCGCTCGCCTACCGCGCGGTGTGCACCGTGACCGGCCACATCTCGCTGTTCGGGCCGCTGAGTTGGTTCCCGAACCACCTCGACCTCGTCGGTCTCGGGATTGCTGTTGCACTCGCCGATAGCAGGATCACAGATGTCGTACCACGGCGCCGGCTGCGAACTGGCGGTGCAACGATAGCGCTCGTCTCGTTCGTCGTGGCCGTCGCTGCGCTCGGGCTGCCACGATCACCGCGGCTCGACTCGGCGGCAGACGTGCACCTCTTCGGGGTCGTCTCGCTGCTGTTCGCCGGCGGCGTGCTGGGCGCTGCTTGCCTGTTGCAAACCCCGTTCCTGCGCCGCGGCGCGCCACGAGTCGCCACCGTGATCGCCGTCGCTGCGCCGGGCATCCTGCTCGCCGGCGAGCCGGCCTTCACGCTCGTCGCCAGGCAGTACCACGAGCGGGTGTTCGAGTTCGACGGCGGCGTGTTCTTGTCGGGCAACGTTGTCGCCCCATTCATCTGGGCGCTGTTGATCGCGACCGCGTTCGGCGTCGTGGTGGTCGCCATCGCCGGCGCCGTCGGCTTGATGCGCCATGGCCAGTGGCGAGTCATGCTGCATTCCCGAATGGCCCTGCCCGCGGTTGTGGCCACCGGGTTCTTCGTTCGCGTCATCACATTGCTGACGGTTGCGCCCGAGCGCACCGACGGCGGCGACCCGCTCTTCTACCACACCACCGCCAACGTGCTCGCTCGTGGCCGTGGGTTCCCCGAGCCGCTCAACTGGATCGCATTCGGGGCCCATCGCCCGAGCGCGTTCCATGGTCCGCTGTATCCCGTCGTGCTGTCCATCAGCTCTCGTTTCGGGGGCACCAGCTACTTCGACCACAAGATGATGTCGATCGTCGTCGGCACCGCAGTCGTACTGGCGGCGGGCGTGCTGGGGTCCCGGCTGGGGGGTACGACCGTTGGATTGGTCGCCGCGGGCTTTGCCGCCGTCTACCCGAACCTGTGGTTGATCGACAGCCTGCTGTACCCCGAGGGCCTGATGGCCCTGATGGTGACCGTGACGATGATCGTTGCCTACCGATGGCGCGACAGGCCGCGGCAGGCGACCGCCGCGCTGCTGGGCGTGATGATCGCTCTCGCTGCGCTCGCACGCGGTGAGGGGATCCTGATGCTGCCGTTGTTGGCGGTGCCCTGGATCCTGTGGACGCGCGCGTTGACTCGAGCTGTCCGTCTCCGCCACCTGGCGGTCACCGTCGTCGCCTGTGCGGCAGTGCTGGCGCCGTGGATGATCCGCAACGCGACGACCTTCGAGAACTTCGTGCCGCTGTCGACCAACGGCAACGAGGTGATGGTGTACGCCAACTGCGCGTCGGCGTACAACGGGCAGTTCGCCGGGTACTGGGACTACCAATGCCAGCAGCGAGTGCGCGAAGCGCACGGAGACCCACCGGGCGACGAGTCGCAGACGGCGCTGTACTGGCGCTCGCTGGGGTTCGACTACGCGCGCAGCCACGCCGGTGAACTGCCACGCGTGGTGACCCTGCGCGTCCTGCGTCAATGGGAGCTGTTCCGTCCGTTGCAAAACGTGACACTGGGCGGCATCGAGGGCCGCAACCGCGATGCCAGCTCGATGGGCCTCTTGATGTTCTACGGATTGTCCGGGTTGTCGATCGTCGGCGCGGTGTCGATGCGTCGCCGTCGAATCCCGCTGCTGCCGATCGGCGTGCAGTTCCTCAGTGTCACCATCACGTCGGCGTACACCTATGGCACCGTACGGTTCCGAGCCCCCGCCGAGCCGGCGCTGTGCGTTCTCGGCGCGGTCGGCCTCGTGCCCGTCGTCGCGTTGGCGCGGCGTTGGCTGGCCCGCGAATCACCCGACGTGGAGGCTGCCGACGGCACTCCGTTCGTGCTCGGCGGTTCCGGCGGGTTGCGACCGCGACTGGCCGGCGCGTGGCAACGGGGTGCCTGCGCGACCTGGGCTGCCGTCGGTTCGGTCCTCGTCTTGATCGCCCTGCCGCTGCGCGGCCTGTACCACACCACCGGTGGCACCATGGAGGAAGGCTTCATGATGGTGTTCCCGGAGCGGATGCTGAAGGGCGATCTCCCCAACCGCGACTTCTTGCACCTCTACGGCCCAGGCGCGTTGCAGGTGTTGGCAGGGTGGTACAAGGTGGTCGGCGTCTCGCTCGAGTCCGAGCGGACCTTCGGCCTGATCCAGCACCTCGGCATCATCTTCGCGTTGTTCACGCTGGCCCGTGCATGGGGCCGTATCGCCGCGCTCGCTGTGGCAGGGCTCGCGGTGTTCTATGTCCTGACCCCGATCGGCCTCACGGCGATGGCATGGAACGGCGGGCTCGCGCTGTGCCTGTGGAGCATCGTGTTCGCGCTGCGCGCCCGGGTCGTCGCCGAACCACGACGATCGATGATCGCGGCCGGCGTACTGGCCGGATTGGCAATGACCTATCGGCCCGATCTGGCACTGGCCCTGATCCTCGTCTACGGGTGGTATCTGTGGCGGAACCCGCGGTGGCGTACGTTCGTGCCGGCCACAGTCGCCGGCCTGTTGCCGATGTGGGTACACATTGCCCTCGTCGGGCCGAGCACTGCGTTCCGCGGAATGGTGATCGACCCGGTGTTCAAGCTGCGGGCCGGCCGCGAACTGCCGCGCCCGCCGTCGTGGGGTCACCTCGACGGTTCGTTGCAGGCCATCGCCGAACTGGTGCCTCCGTGGTGGAGGGTGCCCGCGCTCTCCGCGCCGAAGTCGCTGTTCCTCTGGTTCTTCGCGATGCTGATCGTGCCGGCGATCCTCGTGTGGATCGCGGTACGCCTCTGGCGGCAATCGCACTCCGCCCGCGGCGCGACACTGCTCTGCGGGGCGTTGTTCAGCGTCGGCGTCGCCCCGCAGGCGTTGCAGCGGCCCGACTCGACACACCTGGCGTGGGTCACGTGCATCTCGTTCCCGTTGCTGATCCTCGGTGTGATCGAGCACCTTCGGCAGCGCCGCCCGCGCACGACACAACGCCAGGGCGTCGCCGCCGGCGCGGCCGTGGCGCTCGTGCTCACACTGGTCGTTGCCCCGCTCTTCACGTTCCGCTACTACCTGCTGCACACGCGTGTCAGCATCGGCAACGTGCAGACCCCGTTCCCCGTGTCGCGCGACGGCCGCCGCTTCTATCTCGGCGACTTCGGGCCGTACCTCGCAAGTCGTGACGTGATCGCCGACCTCGACCGCATGTCGAAGCCGGGCGAGCGCCTGCTGGTGGGTCCCACCGACCTTCGGCGAACGTGGTACAGCGACGCGTTCTTCTACTACCTGTTTCCCGAGCTGACACCGGCGACATACTTCATCGAAATGGACCCCGGTCTGGCCAATGCTCCAGGCTCTCGGCTGGCCTCCGAAGTGGCGTCGTCCGATTGGATCATCCTCACCGGTTTCTGGGCCGGTTGGCGTGAGCCGAACAGCTCGATGGATTTCGGGTCCGATGTACCGAACCAGGTGTTGAAGCAGGATTTCTGCGAGGTCGGCAGCTACCAGAACGGCCTCGTACACCTCTACCACCGGTGCAGCTCGTGAGCTTGGCTGCCCGCATCAGCGCGATCCCGCCGCAACTCCGGTCCTTCCGCCGCCGGCGCATCACGATCCCCGTCGACCACACGTCGTTGGTGCTCGACGTCGGGAGTGGCGACAAGCCTCATTGGCGAGCCGATGTGCTACTCGATCGGTACGTCGGCGATGACCACGGTGGTCAACGATCCGGTGCCGCCGCGGCCCGCGTCGATCGGCCGTTGTTCGACGCCGATGCAGCCGACATGCCGTTCGCCGACAAGGTCTTCGACTACGTCATCTGCTCGCACATGCTCGAGCACGTCGAACACCCCGCGGCCGTCGTCGCCGAGCTCACCAGGGTTGCCAAGGCCGGCTACATCGAGGTTCCCGAGGCAGCCAGCGCCAAGATCGTCGACTTCCCCAGCCACCTCTGGTGGGTCACGATGGAGGATGGCGTCATCGTCTTCACGGCCAAGACCGTGGCGTACTTCGACGCCGACATCGACAGGTACCTCACCGCCAGCGGGATGCGCCAACCCATCGCCGACCTGCTCGACAAGCACCTCGATCACAGAGTGATCGAACTGCCGTGGACCGGCACCGTCGGCTGTCGCGTCGTCGGCTCGCCTCCCGCCGGACTGATCGCCGCCGCGCATAGCGCCGACGCCCACCATCGCAGCAGCGAGACGGTCGCCGGCCGCGCACTGACTGCCGCTCTCGCGCTCCCTCAGCGCAGTCGCAGGCACCGCGGCCCGATCTTCTACGACGACATCATTCGCGACGACCGTCGCACCGGTACAGGCGAAGCCCTGACCGCGAAGATCTACCGCTGATGCTTGCGGCTCGTGCGGTCGAACAGGCCCCACTTGGTGACGAGCAGCATCGACTCGGCGATGATCCGAGCCGACATCTTCGAAGTGCCGAACCGGCGGTCGCGGAACACGATGGGTGTCTCGACGACCGATGAACCGTTGGCGATCAACTTGCGGACGAGTTCGGTCAGGAAGGCGTATCCCTCTGCGGTCGTCGAGGCCGGCTCGATCGAGCGCAACGCCGCGGCGCGGTACGCGCGGAAGCCGGACGTGCAGTCGCACACCGGCAAGCGCAGCACCGCTGCCGTGTACCTGTTGCCCCACTTCGACAGCACGCGGCGACGAAGTGGCCAGTCGACCGTGGCACCGCCGGGGACGTAGCGCGATCCGATCACCGCGTCGGCCCCACCCTCGACGAGACGCAGCATCGTGGGGATCGCCGCCGGGTCGTGGGAGAAGTCGGAATCCATCGAGACGATTGCTTCGTACCCCTCGTCGAACGCCGTCGTGAACCCGTGCCGATACGCAGCTCCGAGGCCTTGCTTGCCGGCACGGTGCAGCACCTTGATGCGGCCGACCTCCGATGCCGTCTCCTCGGCCAACGCCCCGGTTCCATCGGGACTGTTGTCATCGACGACCAGGATGTCGGCGTCGGGGACAGCGACCCGGACGGCGCGCAGGAACCCGGCGATGTTCTCCGCCTCGTTGTAGGTCGGCAACACGACGACGGTCCGCACGGGCTGCGATCGTAGCCGCGGCCTGACGCCTCCGCCCCCTCACCGGCGGTGCCGGCCGCGGCGAAGCTAACCTGACCGGCTCGCATGGCCTCCGATCGGCGTCACCCTCAACTCGACAGGATCGTCGGCCCGTTCGCCGAGATGGTCCTGGCCGACGACCTCCCGCGGCTGCCGGCCCAACGTCGTGCCGAGGTCGTCGAATTCGTTCAGCGGCGCGCCTCTGCGGTGCCCAGTTTCACCCGGTTCGGCGTCACCGTGATCGGGCTGTTCTATCGGGGCCTGCTGGTCGCGCCGAGTGGGCGGGTGATCGCCCGATTCCTGATGTCGAGGCCGGTGCCGGTGCTGGCCGAGTACCCGCGGCTGATCCGGTCGTTGGGTTACGCGTACGTGTGGGAACGTTGGCCCGACACCCTTCGTGACGGGACGCCGGCATGAACGCGACCGCAACGACTCCTGGCACGGTCGCCATGGATGCCGAGGTGTTGATCGTCGGGTCGGGCGCGGGAGGCGCAACGACCGCGGCAGTGCTGGCCGGAGCTGGGTTCGACGTGCTGATCGTCGAGGAGGGCGAGTGGGTCGAACAGGGCTCGGTCGTGCCGTTCTCGCTCGAGCAGATGGATCGGCAGTACCGTGCCGGCGGCGTCACCGTCGCGCTGGGGTTGCCATCGATCGCCTACACCGAGGGACGGTGCGCGGGGGGTGGCACCGAGATCAACAGTGGTCTCTACCGACGCCCACCCGACGACGTGTTGCAGCGTTGGGCGGCGAACTTCCGCATTGCCGACCTCGATCACGACGAGGTCCACTCGATCGCCAACGAGGTCGAGCAGGCCCTCAGCGTGTCGACCGTGCCCGGTCCGCCCAGTGCGCCGAGCGACGTCCTACGCCGCGGCGCGGACGGGCTCGGATGGCAGAACAGCGAGATCCCGCGGTGGATGAAGTACGACCACCACGACCCGGCGAAGGGCCAGCGCCAGAGCATGACCCGCACGTACCTGCCGCAAGCCGTCGCCGCTGGCGCGCGATTGGTGACGGGCTGCCGGATCGACGCGTTGGAGATGGGCAACGGCACCGCTCGGCGAGCGACGACAACGCTGGCCGACGGTCGACGGGGCATCATCACGTTCCGGCACGTGTTCGTGTGCGGCGGGGCCATCCAGTCGCCCGCGCTGCTGCAGAGGTCGCGAATCCCCGGGCACATCGGTCGATCGCTGGCTGTCCACCCGACCGTGAAGTTGGCGGCGCGATTCACCGACGAGCTCAACGTGCCCGACGATGTCCCCGTCCATCAGGTCAGGGAGTTCGCCCCGGACCTGTCGTTCGGAGGATCCGCCAGCCAACCCGGTCTCGTCGCGTTGGCCCTGAGCGATCAGTGGGCAACGTTCGGCAGGTCGATCGTCGACTGGCGCCGCATCAGCGTGTACTACGCGGCGATCACCAGCGAGGGCCGCGGGCGGGTGCGCGCCGTTCGTGGCCTGCGCGATCCCATCGTCACGTACGGCTTGACAGGACGCGACCGCGCCCTGCTGGGCAGCGGCTTGGCCCGGCTCGCGCTCTTGATGCTGGAGGCCGGAGCCGACGAGGTGTACCCGTCGTTCCGCGGTGCGCCGCTCGTGCGCAAACGCGCTGACCTTGCCGCGATGCGGTCTGCCTTCTCGGTTGCACGAGCGAGTGTCATGACGGTCCACCTCTGCTCCACCGTTCCGATGGGTGAGGACACCACGAAGTGCGGCGCCGACTCGTTCGGTCGGGTGCACGGAACCGCCAACGTGTGGGTCAACGATGCGTCACTCCTGCCCACGGCGCCAGGGGTCAACCCACAGGGAACGGTGATGGCGCTGTCCATCCGAAATGCAAGACGGTTCGCCTCGACGGAGCATTCCCGTGGTTGAGCGGATCGCGGATCCGGCCGTGACCATCATCACCGGCGCGTCGGGTTGGCTCGGTCGGGCCCTCGTGCATCGTCTGCTCCCCGAGCGGTCCGACGGCAGGCTCCGGCTGCTGGCCCGCACGACGGCAGAGGCACACGAGTTGGCAGCGCTCGGCGACGTCGACGTGGTGATCGGCGACATCGCCAAGCCCGATACCGCGCAGCGCCTTCTGCACGGCACAGGTCCCGCGGCGGACGTGATCCACGCCGCTGGGATCATCCACCCCGGCACGACCCGCCAGTTCTTCGAGATCAACACAAACGGCACACGCAACATCGCCGAAGCGGCGCTGGATCACGGCGTACGACGACTGGTGCACGTCTCGTCGAACAGTCCGTTCGGCACCAACCCCCAACCCAGCGACACGTTCAGGGCCAACGAGCCCTACAACCCCTACCTCGGGTACGGCCGCTCGAAGATGCACGGCGAGATCGCAGTGTTCGACGCGATCGGGCGAGGGCTCGACGCGACGATCGTCCGCCCACCATGGTTCTACGGGCCGTTCCAGCCGCCACGGCAGACCACGTTCTTCAGGCTCGTGCGCAGCGGGAAGTTCCCTGTCGTCGGCGACGGCGAACAGCGCCGGTCGATGGTGTACGTCGACAACCTGGTCGACGGGATCATCGCCGCCGAGATGACACCGGCGGCGCGGGGGAACGGCTACTGGATCGCCGACGAGCGGGCCTACACGGTCAACGAGATCGTCGCCACGGTCGGACGGGCCTTGACGGACGAGGGCTTCACCGTCAAGCCCCCCTCGACACGACTGCCTGCAATCGCCGGACGCGTTGCCGAGTTCGGCGATCGCATCGTGCAGAGCCTCGGCCGATATCAACAACAGCTCCACGTGCTCGGCGAGATGAACCACACGATCGCCTGCGACATCGCCGCCTCGCGGGCAGACCTCGGCTACGAGCCGCGCGTGGCGCTGTACGAGGGGATGCGCACCAGCATCCGCTGGTGCGTCGCCCAAGGTTTGACACTATGACGCCCCGGCCGGCACCCGTCAGCCTGGTCACCGGCGGCAGCGGATACTTCGGTTCGTTGCTGGTGCAGCGCCTCGCCGCGGCTGGACACACCGTGCGCGTCCTCGACATCAACGACTCACCCGAGCGGCCTTCGGGGGTCGAGATGGTCGTCGGCGACATCCGCGATCGCGAAGTCGTGACCGGAGCCGTGGCGGGTTGCGATGTCGTGTTCAACAACGTCGCTCAGGTGCCCTTGGCGAGAGATGCCGCACTGCTGCGCACCGTCAACGTCGACGGCACGATCCTGCTGCTGCAGGCGGCCGCTCGCGCCGGCGTGACGAAGGTCGTGCACACTTCGTCGAGCGCAGTCTTCGGCGTCCCATCGAGCAACCCGGTGACGCTCTCCACCGCGCCCGCGCCGATCGAAACCTACGGCAGGGCGAAGCTCGCCGCCGAGGAGGCGTGTCACGAGGCGGTATCGACGGGTCTCGACGTGACCATCATCCGGCCGCGCACGATCCTCGGTCACGGCCGGTTGGGCATCTTCGGGATCCTCTTCGAATGGGTCGCCGACGGCGCCGACATCTTCGTGCTCGGCAACGGCGACAACCGATATCAGTTCGTCCATGCCGACGACCTCGCCGAGGTGTGCATCCTCGCTGCCGCTGCGCCGGGGCCGGCCGTCTTCAACGCCGGCACCGATCGGTTCGGCACGATGCGCGAGTCGCTCGAGTCGTTGTGCGCCCATGCCTCGACCGGATCGCGAGTGCGATCGCTGCCGGCCCGGCCCGCCGCTGCGTTGATGAAGGCGGCCGCGGCAATGCACGTCGCACCCTTCGCTCCCTATCACTGGATGATGTACTCGAAATCGTTGTGGTTCGACATCGACCACGTCCGCGACACCCTCGGTTGGCAACCACGTTGGTCGAACGAGGAGATGCTGGCCGACAGCTACGACTGGTTCCTGCGCAACCGCGCCGACAGCGACCAGGCCGGACGGTCGCAGCACCGCACGATCGCCAAGCAAGGCGCACTCCGGGTGTTGAAAGCGGCCACCAGGCTGCTGCCCCGCTAGTCGCCCGATCCGCGGCGGCGAGCCACCACCTGGCCGTGCAGTGAGGCGAGAATTCCCCGTGCCGACGCGTCCCAGGTCAGGGTCCTGGCGCGGATCAGTGCCGCCTCTGCCAGTTGTGTTCGCCGACTGCCGTCGAGCAGCACATCGGCAATCGTCTGGCCCAGCCGGTCGAGCGGCACCAAGACCCCGGTGACCCCGTCGACGACGCTGCTGCGATGGCCGCTGACATCGGTCGCCACCGCGGGGGTGCCGCATGCCGCGGCCTCGGTCAGCGTCAACCCCCAGCCTTCGGCCAGCGAGGCGCTGCTGACGAGCCAGGCCCGTTGGTAGTGCTCGACGAGCTCGGCATGGCTCAACCGCCCGGCGAACGAAATCCAATCCGCCGCACCGTACGCCGCGACGCGGGCTTCGAGAGCGGGCCGCAACGGGCCGTCCCCGATGATCACCAGGCGCATGTCGGGAACTCGACGCTTGGCCACGACCGCAGCCTCGATCAACTCGTCCTGGCGTTTGACGGGTGCGAGCCGGCCGACGCACAGCACCAGCGGCGTCTCGTTGCGCCGGCCGCCCGTGGTGAACATCGGGTCGACGCCGTTGTTGACAGCGACCACACGATCGGCGTGGAAGCCGAGGCCCAGCAGGTCCTGGCGGGTCGCCTCCGACGGGGTCAACGTCAGGCCGCGGCGGTAGAACGGCGGCGCCAGCCGCGCCTCCATCGCCCGACCGACTCCGGCGAACGGCCGCGGCAGCAACTGATCCCACATCGGACCGTGCACGTGGTGCAGGAAGGTGATCCGTGGCTTGTGACACCACAGCGGGCTCATCCACGGCACCCCGTTCCACACCTCGACCAGCGCGTCGTACCGGCCCATCCGCCGCACCGATTCACTCGCGACGGCGCGGGGGAACACCGAATAGCGACTGCCGCGTCGCACAACCTTGTATCCGTGACGCGTCGCTGTAGCGGGTTGGCCTGCAGCCGCCGACGTTCGATGGGTGATCTCGAGACCCGCCGCGGCCCATCGGCGCATGAACTCGTCGGCGTGCACCTCGGAGCCACCCGCATCGGGGTCGTCGAGATCGCGCCAGGCGAGCACGTGCACGCGACGCACACCGTGCCGGATCATCTCGTCGGCGAGGTGTTGCGTGGTCGGGATGGGCTCGTCACCCAAGGGGCAGGCGTCTCCACACCGGGCCGGGAACGTGACGCAGGACCGAGAACACGTAGCGGATGATGCCGGGCACCCACACCGTGCGTCGCTTGGCGCGCAACCCGGTGACCGTCGCCTCGGCGACCTTCTCGGGGGTCGTAGCGAACGGCGCGGGTTTCAAGCCCGTCGTCATTTGCGAGATCACGAACCCGGGTCTCACGACCAACATGTGCACACCATCCGCGGCGAGGCTGTCGCCGAGGCCCTGGGCGAAGCCGTCGATTCCGGCTTTCGTGCCGCCGTACACGGGATTGCCCCGGCGCACCCGCTCGCCCGCCACACTGCTGAGCATCACGATCGATCCGTGGCCCTGGCCGCGCATCTGGTTGGCGATCGCGATCGTGCTCGACACGACGCCCGTGAAGTTGACCTCGGCGATCTCCACTGCCGCAGCAACGTCGACCGACGTGACATCGCCGTCGCCCAGCAACGAGAAGGCCACGACGGCGATGTCGATGTCGCCGTATTTCGCAGTCAGCGAACGGGCCAGCTCGACGTGCTGGTCTGTTGCTGTCGCCTCGAACGCGACGACATCAACGGTCAAGTGATCGTGGCGCAGCCCGGCCGCGGCGCGCTCGCCGCGTTCGGCGTCGCGGCATGCCAACACGACCGTGGTCGTCGTCGGGTTCAGAAGGCGGCGGACGATGGCCAAGCCGATGTCGCTGGTGCCTCCGAGCAACACGATGGTTTGCGGCTGGCCGAGTGCGTTCTCCATGGGTCTCCTGTCAGATCAATCCGAGTCGGCGGCCGAGATCGCTCTGCCAGATCCGGCGCGGATCGACCTCATCGCGGACCGACTTCCACTCGTCGAGCCGCGGGTAGCCGCGTCTGACGGCGTCGGGAGTCGTGTGTGCATCCTTGGCGAAGTAGTGGCGACCTCCGGCATCGAGCACCACGCGATCGAGGCTGTGCAACAGATCGCCGAGTCCTCGGGATGCGCCGGGCAGATCCAACGCCAACGTCCAGCCGGCGCGAGGAAAGCTCAAGGGCGCCGGGTTGGCCTCGCCGAACCTTTTCAGCACGGCCAGGAAACTGGCGGCCCCGCTCGCCGACAGTCGTTCGACCACTGTGCGCATCGCCTCTTCCTGACCGAACGGCACCACGAACTGGTACTGCACCATGCCCCGCCGGCCGTACAGGCGGTTCCACGACCCGACCAGATCGAGTGGGTGGAAGAAGTAACCCAAACCCTGCACCTCACCGACGCGATGCACCGGCGCCTTGCGGAACCACAGTTCGTTGAACCCGGCGACCGAGGCGTGGTTCAGCACCCCCATCGGCGGTACCACAGGTGGGACGGCAACGAGCTGGTGGGGGTCGTAGTCGAGCGGCGCGACTGCCTGGCGGGCATCGAGGTCTGCCAGCCGGGCGTGATCGCCGCGGCTCAACACGCTGCGGCCGAGATGTCGGCCCTTCGCCACGAGGTCGATCCAGGCAACGCTGTATCGCACGTCGTCGTCGCCGCTGCTCATCGTGGCGAACAACTCGTCGAGGTCCGCGATGCGCGTCGTGTCGACGCGCATCCTGCTGGTCTCTATGGGGATCAGACGGAGGCGAGCATCGAGCATGATCCCCGTCAGTCCCATCCCGCCGACGGTCGCCCAGAACAGGGCCGGGTTGCTGTCGGGCCCGACCGTGGAGGTCGAGCCGTCGGCCAGCATCATCGTGATCGACTCGATGTGCTTGCCGATCGAGCCGTCGACGTGATGGTTCTTGCCGTGGATATCGCTGGCGATCGCTCCCCCGATGGTCACGAACCTCGTGCCCGGAGTCACCGGCACGAAGAATCCGCGCGGCACGAGCACACGGAGGAGCTCGTCGATGCTGACCCCGGCGCCGACCGTCACGACGCCGATCGCCTGGTCGAGGACGATGTCGCCGGCGCCCGAGGCGAGTCGAATGACGACACCTCCGCCGTTCTGTGCCGCGTCGCCGTAGCTGCGCCCGAGACCACGGGCCAGCACGCCGCGACGACCCGCCTCTTTGACCGCCGCCGCCAGACCGTCGACAGTCACCGTGACCTCGTCGGCGACGGTCGGATTCGTGCGCCCCCAACCCCACAGACAGGTTCTCGAAAGGGTTGACACGCTGCGAGATCCTATCCGTCGGCGGATCGGGCAGGTCGGTCGCTCCGGCGGCCGTCAGGTCGGCGCGTTGTCCTCCAGCGACTCGTCGGCACGGTGGTCGATGAACCGCTCCACCGGAGTCTTGCCGCTGTCGTCCTCGTCGTAGGTCCAATCCGGTTGCTTGTCGGCGAACGACGAATCGACCGTCGCACCCTGTTCGCCGATGTCGATGAGTTCGGCGACCAGACGTACCTCGACGGGCACTGCATCGGGTTGGAACCGCGCCGTCACCTGCGCGTCGAACGTCTGCAGGAGGCTGCCGACGACCGCCTGTTGCTGCGACGCCAAGTTGCACCGCGCCCCGTCGGCAACGGTCCCGAGTCGGGCCCGTACGACCTGCAGGTCCGCCGCCGAGCCGTCGCCGCTCGCCGCCTTGGCCAGCAACGCAGCGATCTTCTTGCCGTCCTGCTTGCACGGCGTGCACTGGCCGCACGACTCGATCGCCAGGAATCGCGCCACGCCGGCCGCCACGCTGACCATGTCGGTGTTGTCGCCGATCACGACGAAGCCGGCCGAGCCGAGGCCACTGCCGACCGCCTTCATCGCCTCATAGGACAACTCGGTGTCGAGCTGATCGCCTGTCAGCACGCTGCTCGACACGCCGACCAGGACCGCGCCCACCTCGACGCCGCGCAGCACACCGCCTGCGGCGGTGTCGATCACGACCCGGAGTGTCGTGCCCATCGCCACTTCGAACACGCCGGGATGCATCACATCACCCGTGACGGTGCACACGATCGTTCCCGGAGACTGCTCGGTGCCGAGCGATCTGAACCATGCCGCACCGCGGGCGATGATCGCGGGCACGTTGGCCATGGTCTCGACGTTGTTCACCAGAACCGGAGGCGCCGCCGTGTCGCCCTCGTTGCTGGCCATCTGCACGCTTGCTGCGAGGCCGCTGCCCGACTCGGCATCGCCCTCGGTGTTGACCACCTCGACGACGCCACGGCGATACGGCGGCGCGATGCGCGGAAACGGGGGGCGGTCGTCGATCACTTCCAAGAGTGCCGTCTCCTCGCCGTAGAGATATTCGGACGGACCCTCGACGATTCGCACGTCGACGCCGGCCAACCATCCGGCCTGCGCCGCCTCGCTGACAGCAGCCCGCAGGCGCGCCACCTCCTGCGTGAACGCAGCCTTGGTCGCGATCACGACAGACCTCGCCTCCATCGCCCGCGCCGCGATCAAGGCTCCTTCGATCACGGCGTACGGATTGGCACGGATGATCGAACGGTCCTTGAAGGTCCCGGGTTCTCCTTCGGCGGCGTTGACCACCACCGAGGTCAGCAGCGTCGGAGAGGCGAACGATTTGATGGTGCGCCACTTCTCGCCCGTGGGAAACCCCGCGCCACCTCGTCCACGCAGGCCGGAGGCCGCCAACTCGTCGATGACGACATCCGCGGACACCGCGCGTGCAGCGGTCAGCCCTTTGCCGCCGCCTGCATCGACGTAGCTCTCGATCGTGTCGTATGGAACCGGAGGCAGGACCCTGTTCTCGTCGTCGCCCTCTACTTCAGCCACATCAACCTCCCTAGCGGCGCGCCGCGATCGCGGCCGGAGCCGCCGTGTGAGTACCCGTTCGGGTGAAGGGCCAAACTACAGTCCGGCGCATGGATCAATCGGTCGTTCACGACGTGCACATGGCCATCAACGTCGCTCACCGTTTCGTGTACTTCGTTCCGGAAGCCGGCGAGGAGTACAGCGCCCTCGGCGTCTCCGGCGCCGGCGGGTACTTCGCCTCGCGGTCGGCTCCGATGGGCGCAGTGGCCGCCGAGGTGGTGCTGGCGACCTTCTACAACTTCAGCCCGCTGGCCGTGATGTCGGCGATGCCGGGCGTCTGGGAGGCCGCTTCACCGGAGGCGTGGCAGGCAGCTCGGTTCCGGGTCGTCGACCGGGCGCTCCGTCGCTCCGGCGTCGACGTCTCGGCCGCGCAGATCGCCGAAGCACGATCGCTGATCGACCCGGTCGTCGCCGCCCTCGACCACGGCGGCAAGCCCCTCTCCGCAGGCAACTCGGCCGTCGCGCTGCCCGACGATCCCCTCGTCGCCCTGTGGCAGCAGATCACGGTGGTGCGCGAGTGGCGTGGCGACGTGCACATCGCGGTGCTCGTCAACAACCAACTCTCCCCCTGCGAGTGCCTGGTGATGCAGGTCGGCACGGGCCGTTTCCCGCTGCGCATCGCCCAGGTGACCCGGCGGTGGGACGAGCAGGAGTGGGCGGCGGCCACCGAGAGCCTGGCCGGGCACGGGTGGGCCGACAGCGACGGTACCGTCACCCCTGCCGGCATCGCCGAGCGCGAACGTCTCGAGGCGGAGACCGATCGCTTGTGCGTCCCGATCTGGGAGCCGATCGGCGACGCCGGGGCCGCCCGGCTCGCCGAACTGATCTCCCCCATCGACGAAGCGATGAAGGCGGCCGGCACATACGGTGCATTGACGTGACGACCAGGGCGGATCAGTAGGGCCACTCGGGTATCCGGCCCGTCAACCGACCGATCAGGCGACCACCGCCGGCCTTCAACAACACCTTCAGCGACACGTTTCGGGCGAACCATGCCAGTTGGGCGATCTGGCGCGCAGAGTTGCCCAATACCGATGTGCCGTCGGTTTCGAGGTCAGCTCGGTACTCGGCGAGCGAACGCGACCTGCCGACGTAGCGGAACCGGCGACCGAGGATCAATTCCCGGGTGATGGCAAGGGTGACCCCGACCGACGAGAACGCGTCGTGGATCAGCATCGTGCCACCGGGTCGTACGCGCCCGCCCCACGTGCGGATGTCGGCGCGCGCCGGTCCGTAGCGATGCGCCCCGTCGACGTACAACATCGCGATCGGGCCCGGGACTTCAGCGGTGGCAAGGTCGCTGAACTCGCGGATGTGGCGAACGCGATCGGCAACACCGGCTGCATCCAGGTTCGCGACGAAGACCGCGTGATCGTCGGCCGCCTCGGCGGCGAACCCGCTGATCTCCTGTGGCCCACGATCGTTTCCAGCGTGCGGATCGATGGCTACGACGGAGACCCCGTCGGCGGCGGCGCCGGCCAGCACGATCGTGCTTCGTCCTCGGAAGCTGCCGATCTCGACGATCTGGTCGCCATCACGCATCGCAGCGGCGACCGCGTAGAGCCGTGCGACCTGATCGTCTGACAACCATCCATCGACGCCGGCGAGCGCCGAACGCACGTCGGCCAACGACCGCGCGCTCATGCGAGGTAGACGCCGAAGCCGAAGATCGCGATCCAGATCACGCCGAGTATCTGCAGGACGCGATCGTGAGCGAAGATCTCCTCCGGCGCCGCACCATGGCCCTGTTCGAGGATCAACGTGTATCGCAGCAGAGCGGTCGCCATGGGGATGATCGACACTTCGTAGAACGGCCACGTCGAGCCCGCCGCCTCGCGTGTGTCGAACGCCCAGATGCAGTACGTGACCAACGCCGCGCCGCAACTGACCGACAACACGATCCGCAGGAAACCCAGCGAGTAGTCGTCGAGCGTCGCCCGAGTCCGGGCGTCGTCACCGAGATCGCGGAGCTCGGCGTAACGCTTACCGGCAACGATGAACAACGACGCGAACGACGTCGTCAGCGAGAACCATTTGCTCATGGGGACATCGGTTGCGACAGCGCCCGCCACAGCTCGTAAGACGAATCCTGATGCCACCACCACCAGATCGACGACGGCGATGTGCTTCAGCGCGACCGTGTACAACGAGGTCAGGGCGACGTACGCGGCGACGACGACCGCTGCCTCCCAGCGCGTGATCGCGGCGATCCCGATGCCGGCGACCAGCATCGCTGTGCCGGTGATGCGCGCCGTGCCAACGGGGATCGCGCCGCTGGCTATCGGACGGAACCTCTTGGTCGGATGGTTGCGGTCGCTTTCGGCGTCGAGCAGGTCGTTCCAGTAGTACGTACCACTGCTGGCCAGGCAGAACGCGGCGAAGATCACCAGGACACGCCACAATGACGTCCAGTTGTCGAGCACACCCGCCGCGCCAGGGGCGGCGAACACCAACAGGTTCTTGACCCACTGCTTCGGGCGTGCCTGCCGGAGTAGGGATGCAGTCATCCGGCAACCACCTCGGGTATCTCCGAGATGGTTGCGCCGTCGACCCACACCGCATGATCGGCGCGGGCCAGCAGTTCGCGGTCACCGACACTATCGCCGTAGGCCCAGACTTCCGCGTGAATCCAGCGCCGTTGCTCGAGCCATTCGTCGAGACGACGACGTTTCTCGTCCGCACGACAGTTGGCGCCGTCGAGCCGATCGCCATATCGGTCGCCGGACCGAGTCGAGTCGGTGCACAGCACATCGTCGATCCCGAGTCGTTGGGCGAGGGGGTGCAGGTAAGCAGCCAGCGAAGCCGAGACCAACACGACGCGATGACCCGCCTGTTGATGCCAGCGCAGGCGCCGAAGCATGTCGGGCCGCAGCCAGTTGACGAGGACGTACTGGGCGAACTGTTCGCCGATCCTGTCGATGTCGGTGATGCGCTTGCCGCGCAGTGAGCCGCCGACGATGATCTCCTTGAGGCGGTCGCGATCGCGTCGAGCCGCGGCGACCAGCGTGGCCAGGGGGCGTCGGAGCATCGCGGTGACGAGGCGTCGCCGCCCGGCAGCGCGCTCGAGGAAGGGACGAACGCAGTCGCGGGTCGTCAACGTGCCGTCGACATCGAACGCGGCAATCACAACTCTTTCGCTCATTGCAGGCTCCCGAGCATGCCCCAGTATCCCGGCCAGCTCTTGGATACCACGTCGGGGTCCTCGATCTCGACACCGGCCACACGCAGGCCGATCAACCCGAAGGCCATCGCCAGCCGGTGGTCGTGATGGGTCTTCATGTGCGAGCCGTGCAGCATCGTCGGCTCGATCAGCAGCCCATCGTCGGTCTCGCCGGCGTTGGCGCCGAGACGACGCAGTTCGTCGCACAGGTCGCCGAGCCGGTCGCTCTCCTTGGCGCGGATGAATTCGACACCGCGGATCCGTGTCGGCGTCGTGGCGAACGCCGCGACGGCTGCCAGCGTCGGCACGAGGTCCGACATGTCGACCATGTCGATGTCGACGCCGGTCAGGCGCACGCCCGATTCCACGCTCGTCGAACCACCATCGCGTCGGGCGACGCAGCCCATACCGGCGAGCACGTCGCAGAATCCGGCATCGCCCTGCATCGAGGTGTCGGTCAGCCCCGGCACCTCGACCTGCCCGCCACAGATCGCCGCGGCAGCGAGCGGATAACTGGCAGAGCTGGCATCGGGTTCAACCGAGTACCGACGAGGCCGATAGACCCCCGGGCCGACTTCTATGCGATCGTCGCCGACCGTTACCGCATCGTGCCCGAACTCGCTCATCACGGTCTTGGTGATCTCCAGGTACGGCCGCGAGACCAGCGGTGTCGTGATGGTCAGCCGCAGGCCGCCGGGTATGTACGGTCCGATGAGCATCAGCGCGGTGATGAACTGGCTGCTGATGTCGCCGGCAACGTCGACGTTTCCGGCACCGCTCAGCGGTCCCGAGACCGCCACGGGCAGGTGGCCGGCATGCTGTGCGTCGAGCGATGCGCCGAGCGCGACGAGCGCAGCGTGGAGCGGCGCCATCGGCCGTGCCCGCAACGGTGCCAGCCCGTCGATCACATACGGGCCTGGGCCCAGTGCGGCGAGTGCCGTGACGAAGCGCGACGTCGTGCCGGCGAGACGGGTGGGGAGCTCGATGGGACCGGCCCGCAGGACGCCACCGGTACCGTCGATCGATACCGAGGCACCTGCGGTGCGTACCGCGATGCCCAGCCGTCGCAGGCAGGTCAGCATCGCCTGGGTGTCGTCGCCGCCCGGGACGTTGGCCAACGTCGACGCGCCCGTGGCGAGTGCGGCGCAGATCAATGCCCGATTGGCGATGCTCTTCGATCCCGGCACATCGACGACGGCGTTGATCGGCCGCAGGATCGGCTCGACGCGATGGGTTGCCATCAGCCCAGCCGTTGTACCGCTGGGCGATATCCACGGGCCATCAGGCCGCCACGATAGAGCTCGGCGGTCGCGACGTCGACGAGCACCACCGCGACACCTCGGTTGCCCTCGGCGCTGTGCACGACCTCGAAGCTGGCGATGTTGACACCGAGCTCGGCCGCAAGGGTGAACACCCCGGCGGCAGCACCGGGCCGGTCGGGGATGGGAATTCGGATCTCGGCCAGTTCGCTCGGCTGGTTGACGCGGCTGGGCAGGTTCGAGCGCGCCTCGCGTGCATGTTGCAGGCGATCGAACAGGGCACCGCGATCGTCGCGGTCGACGACATCGCGCATCGACGTGAGCCCGCTGATGAGGCCGTCGAGTGCCGACAGGATCGCGGTGCGGTTCTCGGCACAGATGTCGAGCCATATGGCCGGGTGACCCGAAGCAATTCGGGTCATGTCGCGGAAGCCGCCGGCGGCGAGGCGCAACAGTGCGGCATGTTCCTCGGCGCGATCGCTGGCCAGCCCCATGAGCGTCGCCGCAGCGAGGTGCGGCACGTGGCTGATGACCGCGACGACCTGGTCGTGGCGGTCGGCAGGCAGGGCCACCACATCGGCGCCGAGCTCGGCGACGACGGCGGCAACCTGGCTGAACGTGCTGTCGGCAGTGGTTGCCGAGGGGGTCAACACCCACACCGCACCCTCGAACATCGAGGAGTCGGCACCGTCGAAACCCTCGAGCTCGCTACCCGCCATCGGATGGCCGCCGACGAACCGCGGGTCGTCGATAGCGGTCGTGATGCCACTCTTGACGCTGCCCACATCGGTGACCAGCCCGGTTGATTCCGCCAGCGCCTGCTTGACTCGATCGGTCACGGCCAGGACCGGCACCGCAACGAACGTGATGAATGCACCCGTGTCGAAACCGCTGGCGTCGATGGCGTTGGTCGACATCGCCTGCTCGACGCGAGCGGGGTCGAGGTCGTCGCCGGTCACATGCCATCCGCGTGCGCGCATGGCGAGCGCGATCGATCCGCCGATCAGACCGAGACCGGCGACGTTGGCGCGACGAGCTTCATTCACGGGCGGTCAGCGTAGCTGCGGACCCGCTGCGCCGACGCTCTCGATCAACGTCTTGACCTCACTGGTGGTGAGCGCACGCCACTCTCCGGGAGCCAGTGCGGGGTCGCGCAGCGTGCCGATCCGCACCCGCACCAGCCGCTGCACGGGATGGCCGATCGCTTCGCACATGCGCCGGACCTGACGGTTGCGACCCTCGTGGATCGTCAGCCTGAGCACGCCCGGAGTCGGCTGCGAAACCTTGGCCGGCGCGGTCATCCCGTCTTCCAGCTCGATCCCCTCGCGCAGCTGGCGGAGCTTGCCCTGGGCGACGTTGCCCTCCCCCACTTCGGCGAGGTATTCCTTCTCGACACCGTGACTCGGGTGGGTCAGGCGCTGGGCGAGATCACCGTCGTTGGTCAGCAGCAACAGGCCCTCGGTGTCGCTGTCGAGGCGGCCGACAGGGTAGACCCGCGGATCGTCGGGCACGAGCTCGACAACGGTCTCGCGGCCGTGGGTGTCGACGGACGTGGTGATGACCCCGATCGGCTTGTTGAGGAGGTAGTAGACGAGGCCCGGCCTGAGGCCGATCGGTACCCCGTCGACCTCGACCACGTCATGATCGGTCTCGACACGTCGGCCGAGCACCGCAACCTCGCCGTTCACCGTCACGCGACCTGCGGAGATCAGGTCCTCGCAGACGCGCCTGCTGCCCCAACCCCGGATTGCAAGCACCTTCTGCAGCCGTTCGCCCTGCGGTAGTTCAGCGTTCTTCGCCGCCCACTGCTCCCAGAGCGGCGGTTCAAGCTGGGGCATCGGGGGCGGGTACGTCGATGCGCAACCCGTATTCGAGGGCTTCGACGACATCGGCGCCGGGGACGAACTCTGCGATCGGCGGCAGGTCGGCCAACGCGTTCAACCCCAACTTCTCGAGGAACGAGGCCGTCGTGCCATACAGGATCGCCTGACCGGGACCGGCGTCGCGGGCGACCTCCGTGACATATCCGCGCGCCTGCAGAGTACGCAGCACACCGTCGGGGTCGACGCCGCGGATCGATGCGATCTGGCCGCGCGACAATGGTTGCTTGTAGGCGACGATTGCCAAGGTCTCGAGAGCCGCGCCGCTCATCCGTGCCCGCTGACCATCGAGCAGGAACCGTTCGACGTATGGCGCCAGCTCGGCGTGCGACTGGTATCGATAGCCGCCCGCCACTTTTACCATCTGAAAGCCGTGACCGGCCTCGTCGTACGCCGCGGACAGCTCGGCGCACAACCGCTCGATCACCGCGGTGGGCTGCTCGAGAAGCTGCGCCAGGAGATCCGGTGCGACGGGTTCGACGGCGACCATCACGATCGCCTCGATCGCTCGAACCGTCTCCGTATCGAAATCGCTCATCGTCTCATCAGCCCTCGTAATCGTCGATCGCGATCGAACCGGCGGCGACGGGATCGAGCCCGCCCGTCCACCGCACGTCGATGTCGCCGAACTGCTCATCCTGGTCGAGCTCGATCACACCCTGTTTGAACAGCTCCAGCAGCGCTAGGAACCGCACGATCACTTCGAGTCGTTCGACGAGACCACTGGTGAGGCGGCGGAACGAGATTCGCCCGACTCGGGGCAGTTCGTCGATGAGCTCGGCGACGGCATCGGCCACGCTCGCCCGGACCGGCGCGACGTGGAACAGATCGATCCTCGGCACCGGCTTCGGAGTAACGGCTCGAACGTATGCGGCGTGGATGCGCTTGCCGGTCATGCCGTCGAGCAGGTCCGGCATCAAGGAATCGAAACGCTCGTCACCACCGGCGGTGCGCGGGAAGCTGCGGTCGGCATCGTCGGCCAGTCGACTGAAGACGCCGGCTACATCCTTGAACGTCTTGCACTCCAGCAGGCGGGCGAGCAGCTGATCGCGCTCCTCCCACAACGCCAGTTCGTCGTCGAGGTCGACGTCGTCGCGGCCCGGCAGCAACCGGCGGGCCTTCAACTCGACGAGCGTCGCGGCGATCAGGAGGAACTCGGTCGCGATGTCGAGATCGACGAACTGCAACCGTTCGATCTCGGCGAGATATGCGTCGACGATCCGGCTCAGTGAAACCTCGTAGATGTCGACCTGTTCGCGGAGGATGAGATGCAGCAACAGGTCGAATGGCCCCTCGAAGACGGGTGTAGCCACCGCAAATGCCATACGTCTTGAGGTTAGCTCGCCACTAGCCTGACGCACCGTGACCCGCGTGCTGTCCTGCATCCAACCCACCGGTGATGTCCATCTGGGCAACTACCTGGGGGCTTTGCGTACCTGGGTCAACGGCCAGCACCAGGACGACGCGTTCCACGGGATCGTCGACCTGCACGCGCTGACCGTCACCGAGACGCCAGGGGTGATCGGTGACACGACCG
>JBDTYA010000225.1:0-3815 GCA_040005915.1 Ilumatobacteraceae bacterium | reverse complement strand
TCGTGGGTGACGACGAGGATCGTCATGCCGCGGTCTCGCGACAGGCCGAGCAGCAGTTGCAGGATCTCGCCACGCACCGAGGCATCGAGCGATGAAACCGGCTCGTCGGCCACCAACAGACTGGGCTTCAGCACCATTGCCCCGGCGATGACCACTCGCTGCCGTTGGCCACCGGACAGCTCGTGCGGGAAGCGTAGGAAGAACTGCTCGGGTGGTCGCAGACCGGAGTCCGACAGCGCCTCGGCAACCCGCGCCTCCTCGTTCGCTCGCTCGCGGTGGATTCGCAAGCCTTCGGCAACGATCTCGTAGATCGACTGGCGCGGGTTGATGCTGCCTGTTGGATCCTGGAACACGAGCTGGGCCTTGCGGCGGTATGCGCGCAGGCCGGCCTTCGATGTCGGCAGCGGTGAGCCATCGAAGCTGATCGATCCTCCGGTCACCGGCTGCAGCCCCAACACGGCCCGGGCCAACGTGGTCTTTCCGCAACCGCTCTCGCCGACCAGGGCAACGACCTCGCCGGCGGCGATGCTGAGGTCGACACCGTCGACGGCTTTCACCGGCTGACCGCCACGACGACGCGACGGGAAGGTGACCTTCGCTCCCGACACCTGCAACAGCGGTGCATTCACAACCGGATGCATGCTGCCTCCCAACCCGGTGAGAGCTCGCGCAGTTCGACGTCGGCGTGAGCGCACTCGTCGATGGCGATCGGGCATCGGGGATGAAACGGGCACCCACTGGGCACTGCGGCGGGGTCCGGCGGGTCGCCGGCGAGACCTGATGGTGCCAGGCGGGACGCAGGGTCACCGATCGTGGGGAACGCCGCCGCCAGCGCCTTCGTGTACGGGTGCTTGGCGCCGCGCAGCATCTCCTTCGCAGGCCCGGCCTCGACCAGCCGTCCGGCGTACATCACCGCGAGTCGGTCAGCCACTGTCGACAGCACCGACAGGTCGTGCGTGATGAAGATCATCGCCAGGCCGCGGTCGCGTTGCAGCTCGGCGAGCAATTGCAAGACCTGTGCCTGCACCATCACGTCGAGTGCCGTCGTCGGCTCATCGGCGATCAGCAATTGCGGATCACAGGCCAAGGCCATGGCGATCATCACTCGCTGCTTCTGTCCGCCCGACAACTCGTGCGGATAGGCATCTCGGCGCCGCCGCGTGATGCCGACCTGCTCGAGCAGGTCGGCAACCTTGTTACCGCCGCGGTGCACGTCGATCGCTTCCTGTATCTGTCGAGCGATGCGTTGCACGGGATTGAGCACGTGCTGCGCACCTTGGAACACCACCGCTGCCTCCGCCCAGCGCACGGCCCGGAGTCGGCCGGGCTTCATCGTCAGTACGTCCTCGCCGGCCAGCATCACCGAACCGGCGATCGTGGTGCCGGCAGGAAGCAGCTTCAGCAATGCCATCGTCATCGTCGACTTGCCACTGCCGCTCTCGCCTGCCAGACCCAGCGTCTCGCCAGGATCGAGGCGCAGCGAGACGCCGCGCACCGCTGGAATCGGCCCGCGCGTACTGCGGTACGTGACGTGCAGATCGTCGACCTCCAGAAGGGGTGAGGTCATCGGCCGACCAGGCGCGGATCGAAGATGCGCTCCAGTGCGTTGCCGATCAGCGTGAAGGCCAACACGATCCCGATGATGCACAGCCCCGGTGGCAGGTAGTACCACCACGCGTTGGATGTCAGGGCGCCGCTCGCTTGGGCACCCTCCAAGACCTTGCCCCAGCTCGGCGAGAAGCGGTCGCCGAGGCCGAGGAATGCAAGTGTGCTCTCGGCGAGGATCGCGCCCGGCACAGTCAGCGTCGCGTTGGCAATCATCAGGGGGGCCACTCCGGGCAGCACGTGCCGGGTGATGATGTGGCGACTCGAGGCACCGAGCGCTGTTGCTCGCTCGACGTACCCGCGCTCGCGCAGCGACAGCACCTGAGCGCGGATCAGGCGCGACCCGCCCGCCCAGAAAGTGCCGCCGATGACCAATGCCATGATCGTCGGAGAACGCCCGAGCAGCAGAGCCAACACGATCGCCAAGGGGATGAACGGCAACACCAGGAAGAAGTCGTCGATTGCGAGCATCAACCTGCTGATCCAGCCCTTGGCGTAGCCGGCGATCAAGCCCAACACGGACCCGACGACAACGGCGACCACCGTGGCCAGCAGACCGATGTACAACGAGACGCGCGCTCCATACAACAGGAGCGCGAACACGTCGCGACCGATCTCATCTGTGCCCAGCCAGAACTTGCCGCTCGGCGAGGCGAGGTTCGGATTGTTGCGTCCGGCCACGGCCTGCAGCTCGCGACGATCGGCGAACAACGGCGCCGCCAGAGCCATGGTCACGAACAGCGCCAGCAACGCGAGGCCGACCATCGCCGCCCGATCGCTGCGCAACTGACGCCACACCCGCCGGGCCGACTGCTTGCGCCGTATCCATGTCGCCGAGCTCATGCGCCGACTCGAATCCGTGGGTCGAGGAAGGTCAACACGGAGTCGGCGAAGATGTTGAAAACGATGACCGCGACGCTGGAGAACATGAACAGCGCCTGCATCATCGGAAGGTCGGTGTTGCCGATTGCCCGGTACGTCGCCAGCCCGAGGCCCGGGTAGGAGAACACCTTCTCGGTCGTGATCGCCCCACCGATGATGAACCCGAAGCTGATCGCGATCAGTGAGACCGATGGCAGCAAAGCGTTGGGTACGGCGTGCCGCCGCATCACGTCGCGGTCGCGCAACCCCTTCGCTCGGGCCGTCGTCAGGTAGTCCTCGCGCAGCGTGTCGAGCATCGATGTTCGCATCACCAGTGCGTACGAACCGAGGTACCCGAAGGTCAGGGTTGCCACCGGCAGCACGAGATGGCGTGCCCGATCCACGACGGCACTGAACCCTGTGTAGCTCTTCGCCGGGTCGGTGACACCGCCCGTCGGAAACCAACCGAGCTTGGCTCCGAGGAACGCCAGGAACAGCATTCCGAAGAAGAACTCCGGGGTGCCGTAGAGCGCCATCGTCACGGGCGTGGTGATGTTGTCGAACCTGCCGCCGCGCATCCATCCGGCGCGGATCCCGATCCACAGCCCTATGCCGATCGTCAGCACGGTGGAGATCCCGACGAGCAGCAAGGTGTTGGGGAGGCTGTCGAGGATCTCACGGCTCACCGGCTTCGTCGAGTCGAAGCTTCGACCGAAGTCGCCGCGGATCGTATGGCTCATGTACTGCACGAACTGGTCCCACTTGCTCTTGTCGAGACCGAATCGTTTGATGATGGTCTGGCGTTGTTCGGGGCTCAGCTTGCTGCGGCCCCTGTACCTCGCCAGCGGGTCGCGATCGACGACGCGAAAGAGGAAGAAGTTGAAGATAAGCACCATCGCCAACAGGACGATGGCATCGGCCAGCTTCCTGACCACCAAGCGGACGCTCACGACTTATTCGCGCTCGTCGAGGCTTACCTTGCGTCGACTCCGGAACCACAGACCACCACCGGCAATCGCCACCACGGCGACCCCGATGCCGACGAGCAGACCGGTGTTTCCGCCGCCGCCCGAACCGCCACCCTTCGGCACCAGCTCGAGATAGGCAGGCGACGTGTTGGTGAACAGCACCGGGCCGGTCTTCTCCGGCTGGCGAACGAAGTTCTCCCAGCGATCCGAGCGGATGGCCTGAAGTTCGTCGTACTTGTACAGCACGGCGTACGGCGCTTCGTCGTACATGATCTCCAGCATCTTCTGGATCTCGGCGTGGCGCTTGACGACGTCGAGCTCGACGTGCTGCTGGTCGTACAGCTTGTCGTACTCGTCGTTGCACCAGTTGGCGTCGTTGTA
>JBDTYA010000224.1:0-27941 GCA_040005915.1 Ilumatobacteraceae bacterium | reverse complement strand
CGGACCTGGGTCTCGAACAGCGCCGGGATCTTGTTGTCGTCGACGACGCCGTGGACCGCAGCCGAGGGCGTCGAAGTAGTCGAAGTCGTCGAAGTCGTCGAAGTCTTCGTGGTCGTCACGGCAGCAGGAACATCGGCTGTGGGCCGCGACGGGTGGCCGTCGGTAGCCGATGTGCCGGTGCCGGCAGGCGGCTTCGTGGAGCTCGGCTCGGCGTCGCGTCGCGCCCGGCCACCGATGGTCGCTCGACCCGTGGTGGGATCGGTCGGCACCGGCTTGGCTGCCGGTGCAGCGGCCGTGACTCCGGCGGCGAGCGATTGCTCGAGACGCTCGAGGCGGGCCATCAGGCTGTGCATGTCGGCGCCGGAGGCATCGTGCGTCAGTTGGACCAGCGCCACCTCGAGCAGCAGGCGTGGGTCGGGTGCGTGGCGCATCTCGACGAGCATCTCCCCGAGTCTCTCCATCGCCCTCACGATCGACGCCGCGCCGAGGCGGGTGGCGAGCGAGGAGACCTCTGCCTCTCGTTGTTCGGGCAGCTGAACCAGCTCGGGTGCCATCAGCGCCAGGAAGCAGTCGCGGAGATGCCGGATGATGTCTTCGGTCAACGTCCGCGGATCGTTGCCCTGTTGCACGGCGTGGGCGACGACCGCCAATGCCCGCCCCGGATCGTGCTCGATGAACGACTCGACGAACTCGTCGAGCGGGGTGGCCTCGGGTGCCTCGCCGCCGCCGGCGGCGACGAGCTCGAGCGCCGAGATGGTGTCGCGCGCCGACCCGCCACCTTGGCGGAGCACCGCCTGGACGGCGGCGTCGGTGACTTCGATGCCGGCATCGTCGGCCAACCAACGGATGTGCTGTTCGAGCACATCCATGGGCAGGAGGTGGAACTGCAGGTGCTGGGTGCGACTGCGAATGGTGTCGCTGACCTTCTGAGGATCCGTCGTCGCCAACACGAACACGACGTGCGGCGGCGGCTCCTCGAGGGTCTTCAGCAGGGTGGCCTCAGCGGCCTTCGACAACATGTGCACCTCGTCGAGGATGTAGACCTTGTGGCGGCCCGGGGTGCCGAGGGATGCCTTCTCGATGAGGTCGCGCATGGCGTCGACGCCGTTGTTGCTTGCGGCATCGAGCTCGTGCACGTCGTAGCTGGTGCCGCGCTCGACTGCCAGGCACGAATCGCATTCGCAGCATGGTTCACCGTCGACCGGGCGTTCGCAGTTGAGGACCTTGGCGAGGATGCGCGCGGAGGTGGTCTTACCGGTGCCGCGTGGCCCGGAGAACAGGTACGCCTGCCCTTCGCGTTGATTGATGACCGCGTTGCGAAGGGCACGCACGACGTGCTCCTGACCGCGGACCTCGCTGAAACGGCGCGGACGATACCGGCGGTAGAGCGACTGTGTAGCCATCGGTGTCGAGCCTACTCAGGGGGTGCGGCACGGTGGCGTCCCTGTCTCGCGTCGATCCTCTAGCGTTGGGCTACCAGCATGAACAGAACGTCTCTGCCTCCACGCGCGTTCGCTCGCGCACTCGCCGTCTTCCTCGGCGTCGCTGTCGTCGGCTCCTTTTTCGTCGCCCGCGCCGAGGCGGTGGACAACACGCTGTTGTCGTCGACCCCGGCGGCCGACGGCACGGTCGACACGTCGCCGCCTTCGTTGCTGCTGACGTTCGCCAGCGCGCTCGGCGCGACCAACTCGGTCGAGGTGGTCTGCAATGGGGCACCGATCGCGGTCGGTACGCCGGCGGTCGGCGTCGATGGCGTCTCGCTCAGCGTGTCGGTCCCCAATCCGCTGCCGAAGGGCCAGTGCGTCGTGTCGTGGCTCGTCAGTCAACCCGACGGCGGCGGAGGCGGCAGCTCGACATTCGCGTTCAACATCACCAACGACACCGTTGCGACGCTCGCACCGCCGGTGACGACTCCCGCGACCGGCTCGAGCCCCACTGACACCGGCACGACAACGCCGGTCGTGACGACATCGGGCAATGGTGGAACTGCGACACCCGAGTCGGGATCAGGTGGGCCGCTCGGCTTGTCGCGACTGCTGATCTCGCTCGGCGTTGCGGTGTTGTTCGGGTCGCTCGTGCTGATCGCCACGGCCTGGCCGGAGGGCGTCGAGTACATCCTCACCGTACGGTTCCTACGCTCGGCATGGCTGATGACGCTCGCGTTCACGGTGTTCAACGCGGCGTGCGTCAATGCACGGATCTCCGGTACCGGCATCGGCAGCTCGTTGTCGCCGACATCGTGGAACAGCCTCACCGATACCACTCCCGGCATCGCCGCGCTCGCCAGGGTGATCTTCGTGCTGCTCACCGGATGGGTCGTCATGCGTCCCGAGCGGGTCATCGATCCGGCCACGCAGCTGCCCGCGCTGGCGCTTCCCGGCCTGGCCGTGGCGACCCTCGGGTTCAGTCGCAGCGGCGGCCAACTCGCGTTCCTCGGGTACGCCGCCGGCATCACCCACGCCCTGGCGATGGCGGTGTGGCTGGGCGGGCTCATCCTGCTGGCGCGCGTCGTGCTGGCCGGTCCCGGCGAGGAGGATCTCGTGCATGCCGTCCGCGGCTTCGCCAGGATCTCGACCCCTGCGCTCGCCGTCACGATCCTGACCGGCTTCATCCAGATGTACCGCCTCGATTGGGGCGAGATCTTCACCAGCAGCCATGGCCGCGTGCTGTTCCTGAAGTCGATAGCAGTAGGGGCGATGGTGTTCCTCGGTGTGGCGGCCCGCCAGTTCATCAAGGAGCGCGTCGCCAGGGTCGACGCGATGACAGGACAGCTGGCCGTCCGGCTGCGCCGAGCCGTCGGCATCGAGGCGATGTGCGGAGTCGTGGTGCTGATGCTCACGGCGTGGATGTTGTCGCTGTCGCCACCGAAGGTCGCTGCGACGGCCGACAACACCCGGGGCTTGGTCGCGAGCCTGCAGATCACGAACGACATCGCTGACGTGACCGTCAAGTTCAGTGCCGTCATCGGTCCCAACGCGGTTCGCGTCGAGGTAAACAAGCCGGTGACCGGAGTCGCCGGGCTCGCCGTCGACTTCACCCCACCTGATGGCACCACCGTTCCCGGGGTCACGTTGAACGTGCCGTTGACCGCTGCCGGCACCGCGGTGCTGCCGATCGAGCAAGGCCTGCCGTTGGGATCGCCGGGAGTGTGGACGGTGACGGTGCGATTCGGCGACACGGCGATCGGATCGAAGACGGTTCTCATCACCGACGGAACCACCGTGTCGACCGGCGGCACCACCAATCCGCTCGACACGACTCCACCCGCTGTGACGACCTCGACGCTGCTGTCGCCGCCGCCGGTTACCCCGCAGGCCTAGCGGCGCGTCCGACGACGGCGGCGAAGGCCACCGGGCTGGCGACCTCGAGCTGGTCGTACCGACACGACTCCGGCGTTCGGTCGGGCCGCCAGCGGATGAACTGCGAACCGTGGCGGAACCGTCCCTCCTGCAACTGACCGAACGTCACTTCGGCGACACGCTCGATTCGCAGTGGGACCCAGCTGAGGTCCTTGCCTGCATTCCAGCGGCTGCCCGCGCCGGGCATGCGCTTGCCCGGCTCCTCCGCCCGCGTCTGCCATTCGGCCCAGTCGCGCCACGGGTGGTTCTCGGTCGCTTCGTGCGTGAGCGGCTCCAGCTCGGCGAGCAGCTCGGCGCGCCGCTTGACGGTGAATGATGCGACCACGCCGACGTGGTGCAGGTCGCCGCTGTCGTCGTACAGCCCGAGCAACAGCGAGCCCACACCATTGCCGTCCTTGTGGACCCGATAACCGGCGATCACGCAGTCGGCGGTGCGCTGATGCTTGACCTTGATCAGCGTGCGCTTGTCGGGCGTGTACGGATCGCCCAGCCGCTTGGCCACGACACCGTCGAGCCCTGCGCCTTCGAACTCGGTGAACCAGCGCTGCGCGACTGCGGGATCGGTGGTGTGGGGGCAGAGGTAGACGGGTGGCGCGGCGTCGGCGAGCTGTTGGACCAGGATCCGGTGCCGGTCGGCCAGCGGGCGCCCGAGCAACGAGTCGTCGTCGAGGGCGAGCAGATCGAAGGCCACGAACGATGCCGGCGTCTCGGTCGAAAGCCGGCGAACGCGCGACTCGGCGGGATGGATGCGCTGCAGCAAGGCGTCGAAGTCGAGGCCGCGGTCGTCGTCGGCGGGCACCACGATCTCGCCGTCGACGACGCATCGTTGTGGCAACGACGCGAGCAGCGGGGAGAGCAGTTCGGGGAAGTAGCGGGTGAACGGGCGCTCGTTGCGACTGGCCAGTTCGATCTCGTCTCCGTCACGGAACACGATGCAGCGGAACCCGTCCCACTTCGGCTCGTACAGCCATCCGTCGCCGATCGGGATGTCGCCCGACAGCTTGGCCAGCATCGGCGAGAGGGGCGGCATGACGGGGAGCGACATCGACGGCATTGCGTCCAGCATGCCAGGCAGCGTGCGGCGACGCTTGCGGTATGGTTTGCGGTATCAGGTCCATCACGGTCAGCGGCGAGGGCAGCGTCACGGTGAAGCCCGACACGGCATCGCTCAGCCTCGGTGTTCAAGCGATGCGCGGCACGGCAACCGATGCGCTGAACGAGGCCAACGGCAGCGCTGCGGCATTGATCGCCGCGCTGAAGGGTGCCGGGATCGGTGGCGGCGACATCGCCACGTCGGGCCTGTCGATCCATCCGCAATATGGCTCGAAGAACAATGCCATCACCGGCTACCAGGCCGCGAACAGCGTCACCGTCACGGTGCGCAACATCGCCGACGTCGGCACGTTGATCGATGTGGCCGCGAACGCCGCCGGGGAGCAGATCACGGTCGGTGGTGTGTCGTTCTACGTCGACGACACCGAGGCCTTGATCGGCGCCGCCCGGGTCGACGCGATCAACAATGCGCGCAAGCGTGCCGGCGAGTTCGCTGCTGCGGCGGGTGCCTCGGTGGGCGCCGTGCAGGAGATCAGCGAGGCTTCGATCAACAGTCCGGTCACGCCGTTGTTCCGGTCGATGTCGATGCAGAAGTTCAGCGGTGGAGGGTCCCCGACGCCTGTCGAGAGCGGCACACAAGAACTCGCCGTGACGGTCACCGTCGTCTTCGAACTCGAGTGAGTTGAGCGTCGAGTGCTCCTACAGCGTGTGAGGCCGGCGCGGCCTTCGAAGTAGCGTGGGCGCCAATGAGCAATCCGATGGACGCCAAGCTCGAAGACCTTCGACAGCGCCGTGAGCAGGCCTACCATGCCGGTTCGCCACGCTCGGTCGAACGCCAGCACGAGAAGGGCAAGATGCTGGCCCGCGAGCGGCTCGACTACTTCCTCGACCCGGGCAGCTTCCACGAGCTCGATCTGTTGGCACGCCATCGGGCCCACGTCGCCGGTCTCGAGGAGCGGCCGTACACCGACGGCGTCGTCACCGGTTGGGGCACCGTCGAGGGGCGCAAGGTGTTCGTGTTCAGCCAGGACTTCACCGTGTTCGGCGGCGCGCTCGGCGAGGTCTTCGCCGAGAAGATCCACAAGATGATGGACCTCGCGCTGAAGGTCGGCGCGCCGGTGATCGGCCTCAACGACGGTGCCGGCGCTCGCATCCAGGAAGGCGTCGTCTCGTTGGCCAGCTACGGCGGGATCTTCTACCGCAACGTCATGGCCAGCGGTGTCGTGCCGCAGATCTCGGTGATACTCGGACCGTGCGCGGGTGGTGCGGTCTACAGCCCGGCGATGACCGATTTCATCTTCATGGTGCGCGAGTCGAGCCACATGTTCATCACCGGGCCGGACGTCGTCAGGACGGTCACCGGCGAAGAGGTGACGCTGGAGGAGCTCGGTGGGGCCATGAGCCACGCCTCGAAGAGTGGTGTGGCCACGTTCGTGTCGGCCGACGAGAAGTCGTGCCTCGAGGACGTCCGCTTCCTCCTCGGCTTCCTACCGTCGAACAACCTCGAGGAACCGCCGCACGTCGAGACCGGCGACGACCCCGACCGGCTCTGCCCTTCGTTGAACGAACTGCTGCCGCCGAGCGCCAATCAGCCATACGACATGAAGGCCGTCATCCGCGAGGTCGTCGACAACGGCGAGTTCTTCGAGTACTTCCCGCACTGGGCGAAGAGCATCGTCTGCGGGTTCAGCCGCGTCGACGGGCATCCCGTTGGGATCGTCGGCAACCAACCGCTGATGCTCGCCGGCGTACTCGACATCGAGAGCTCCGAGAAGGCCGCCCGCTTCGTGCGCACGTGCGATGCATTCAACATCCCGTTGCTGACCTTTGTCGACGTGCCCGGGTTCCTGCCCGGCGTCGATCAGGAATACGGCGGCATCATCCGTCACGGCGCCAAGCTGCTCTACGCGTACTGCGAGGCGACGGTGCCGCGCATCCAGATCATCACCCGAAAGGCGTACGGGGGGGCCTACGTGGTGATGAACTCGAAGTCGATCGGCGCCGACCTGGCCTACGCCTGGCCCACCGCCGAACTGGCAGTCATGGGTCCGCAGGGTGCAGTCGAGATCGTCTACCGCCGCGAGTTGCAACAGGCCGCCGATCCTGCGTCGCGCCGCGCCGAACTGGTGGCCGAGTACACCGAGAAGTACGCCAACCCGTACAACGCGGCCGAGCGCGGTTACGTCGACGACGTCATCGACCCTGCCGAGACCCGCCAGAAGATCGTCTCCGGATTGCGAATGTTGCGCACCAAGCGTGAGGAGCTGCCGCGCCGCAAGCATGGCAACGTGCCGTTGTGAACCTCGAGGTCTCGCCGGCGCCGACCGACGACGAGGTCGCCGCGATCGTGGCGGCGATCGAGGCGATGTGGCCGCGATCTGCTGCGGTTGACAGCACGCCCGCTAGGCGGGTTCCCACGTGGCGATTCAGCAATCGGTGGTGGGTCACTCCGCTGCCGACGCGGCGCGAACGCCCCCACCGACCGCACCGCTAGCCAGGCGTGCTGCCGCTACCCTCGACGGGGTGGACATCACCACCGTCGCCGATGACCTGATCGTGGCTCATCAGCCGGGCCCGGGTGGCGATGTCGTCCGGCTCACCGGGCTGCAACCAGAGTCGACCCACTTGGTGGGCGACAGCGAGGTTCGCACGCTGCGGCGGCCCGGCGGTCAGCTGCTCTGTCGTCTCGGCACGGTCAACGATCTTCACCTCGGCGAGACCGAATGCGGGCGGATCGACGACGATCCGCGAGGTCCCGTGCTGCGCGCCGAACCCGGCGAGTCGCCGTATCCCGAGACCATGAACGACGACGCCGTCGCCGAGATGGCCGGCGCCGATCTGGCTGCCGTGGTGGTCAAGGGAGACCTCACGGGCGATGGCACCGACGACGAGTTCGCTTCGTTCGAATCGCGTTACCGGGTCGCGTTCGGTGATCGCCTGCACGTCGTGCGCGGCAACCACGACTCATACCGCGGTCAGCACGCCTATGCCGGCGACGAGTGGATCGACCTGCCCGGCGTCTCGGTTGCTCTGCTCGACACCGTGCTACCCGAGCAGACCACGGGGACGATCTCGGCCGCACAGCTGACGTGGCTCGACGATCTCGCAGCGACTGCCGAGCAACCTGTCGTCGTGATGGGCCATCACCAACAATGGGTCGGCGGTTCGGGCCGTCACAACAACTACTTCGGGCTCGACCCCGACAGCAGCGATGGGCTCACCGATGTCGTCGCCCGCCGCCCGCGGATCGTCGCCTACACGGCGGGGCACACTCATCGACACCGGCGGCGGCTGATGTCGTGCGGCGTGCCGACGATCGAGGTCGGCTGCGTGAAGGACTTCCCGGGCACATGGGCCGAGTACCGTGTCTACGAGGGCGGGTTGATGCAGGTCGTCCACCGCATGTCGTCGCCCGCGGCGTTGAGGTGGAGTGACCGCTGCCGCCATCTGATGGAGGACTTCGGGATCGATTACGAGGCATATGCACTCGGAGACTTGGAGGATCGGTGCTTCAACATCCCGCTGAGGTGAGAGCTGCGTTCGAGGATGGCGCCGGCTCGTTGCTGACGACGATCGCTCGCGTCGAACCGTTTCAGTGGGACCTTCCCGGGCTCGGGGTGTGGACGGTCCGCGAGCTGACGGCGCACACGTTGCGGGCGTTCACGACGATCGAGCAGTACCTCGCCGCCGAGCCCAGCGTCGATCGGTTGATCACCGACGCGACCGAGTACTTCCGCATCGTGTTGTCGAACCCGAACATCCACGCCACGGTGGCGGAGCGCGGCCGTCGCTCCGGCGCGCAGCTGAGCGATCCCGTCGGCGAGAGTGAGGCGACGGCGCAGCGCGTGTTGGCCCTGGTGGCATCGACCGCAGACGACGACCTCGTCGAAACGATGGCGGGGAAGATGACGTTCATCGAGTACCTCGCGACGCGGGCCACCGAGTTGGGTCTGCACACACTCGACATCCAGCGGGCAACGGGGCAGCCGCCGGCACTCCCTGCGGCGACATCGTCGATGGTCGTCGGGCTGATGGCCGATCTCGCCGATCCGATCACGTTGCTCACGGCGCTCGCCGGCCGTGGTGCGCTGCCCGACGACTTCAGTGTGCTGCGATAGCAGTGTGCCGGTTGCCCCGTCAGTAGTTATGGTTCGATGACCATGCCATCACCTGCCCTGCACGGTCTGCGCGTCATCGACCTGTCGAGCGTGCTCGCCGGCCCGAATTGTGCCCGCTACCTCGCCGACTTCGGCGCCGATGTGATCAAGGTCGAGCGCCCCGACGGCGGCGACAGCCTGCGCCGACTGGCGTGGCGCGACCCTCGCGATGGCGAGGGACTGTGGTGGAAGCTCGTCAACCGCAACAAGCGGACGATCGCCCTTGACCTGAAGCTGGCCGACGATCTCGAACTGCTGCGGCGTCTCGTCGAACAAGCCGACGTGCTGATCGAGAACTTCCGGCCCGGCACCCTGGAGCGTCTCGGGCTCGCTCCCGACGAACTGCTGGTGTTGAACCCGTCGCTGATCATCACCCGCGTCACCGGATTCGGTCAGACGGGGCCGTACCGGAATCGGCCAGGGTTCGCCACCATCGCCGAATCGATGTCGGGCCTGGCGGCGATCTCGGGCGAGCCCGACGGCCAGCCCTTGCTTCCGGCGATCGCCCTGACCGACGAGGTCACCGGGGTTGTCGCCGCGTTCGCGACGATGGTGGCGTTGCGAAGCGGGGTCGGCCAGGTCGTCGACATCAGCCTGCTCGAGAGCCTGTTCCAGTTGATGGGCCCACTGATCTCGCTGTACGAGCTGACCGGTCAGATGCAGGAGCGGCTCGGTTCCGGTTTGCCGTACTCGGTGCCACGTGGAACCTACCAGTGCAGCGACGGCCGGTGGATCGGCGTATCGACGTCGAGTGATTCGGTCGCGGCGCGCGTCTTGAAGCTGCTCGGCGTCGGCGACGACGCCCGCTTCACCACCTTCGCGGCGCGGATGGAGAATCGTGAGGCTCTCGAGGCCGTCATGACCGCGTGGTGTGCGGTACGCACCCAGCCCGAGGTGATGGACGCGTTCACCGCCGCCGAGGCCGCGATCGGTCCGGTGATGACGATGGCCGACATCGCTGCCGATCCGCACTACGCGGCCCGTGGTGCGATCGCCGAGGTCGACGGCACGCCGATGCAGGGTCTCATCGCTCGGCTCAGCGCGACCCCCGGTGCGTTGCGATGGCAAGGTCGCCCGATGGATGCCGATGGCGACGACATCCGCGCCAACGGCTGGGGTGCCGATCGTGCCGATCGTGCCGATCGTGCCGACGAGACGGAGCAGCCATGACCGGTACCGAGCGTTCGAGCCGCTTGCGCGCGTACGTTGCCGGCCCGTTGTTCGACGAAGGCGAGCGATGGTGGATCGAACGCGTCGACCAGACAGTGGTGGCGGCAGGGTTCGACACCTTCCTGCCCCATCGCGACAACCCACCGAAGGATCAGCACAACGTCGCCGCGATCTTTGCGAATGATCGGCGGGCCATCGACGAATGCAATGTGGTCGTGGCCAGCCTGAACGGCCTGACGACCGACGACGGAACTGCGTGGGAGCTCGGCTACGCGTTCGCACTGGGCAGGCCGATCGTCGGATTGCACACCGACTGGCGCCGGCGTTTCGACCACGAGGTGATCAACCTGATGATCGAGTGCTCGTTGACGGTGTTGGTGCGCTCGCTCGACGAGGTGCCGGCCGCGTTGCACACCATGTTCGAGGGCGACTGATGGAAGGCGGTGACGTGTCTCATTCGTCGAACACCATGCCAGCGGTGAACATCCGGGAAATGGTCGATGCCGACCTGGCTGCCGCGCTGGCCCTCAACAACGACAGCGTCCCGGCTCTCAACGAGCTCGACGCCGCCGAGATCGAACGACTGCTGGGCATGGCGGCGCTGGCCTTGACAGCCGAGGTCGACGGCGCCCTGGCCGGCTTCTGCATCACCTTTCCGCCCGGTGTCGACTACGCCAGCCTGAACTACGGCTGGTTCGGCCGGAAGTACGACGACTTCGTCTACCTCGACCGGATCGCAGTCGATCCGGCGTTTCGCCGGCTGGGCATCGGCAAGGCCTTCTACGACCACGTCGTCACCCGCTTCACCGGCGTGTTTCCGCTGCTGCTGTGCGAGGTCAACGTGCGCCCGCGCAACGAACCGTCGCTGTTGTTTCATCACTCGATCGGCTTTCGCGAGGTGGGTCAGCAAGAAACGGACGGCGGCAACAAGACCGTCAGCCTGTTGGCCCTGCCGCTGGGCTGAACGCCCATGTCGCGCCGGACCATGGTCAGCACGGACCTGGCAACGGCAGGGTTTCGTGTGTTTCGTGTCCGCTTCCATCGCTCTGGACCAAGATCTCGACGCATGCTCCTGACGCAAGCAGACACCGTGACGCTCTTGGTCGCGTTACGTCGGCGAGATCAAGGTCGTCGCGTCGTGGATGCCGCCGACGTTGAAACGTAGAGACGAGCCTTCTCGAAGGAGAGCCGGGTTGCACCGTTGGAGACAGGCTCGGGGCTGGAGGGTCGCGCATGAACCGGCGCCACGCCGCTGAATGTCAGTCCGCCTGCACGGATGTATTGGCAGGGCATGGTGGCCGAATGCGCAGCGTCGTGTCGACCGCACCGATCGGCAGTTCGACGCCACCACCGGCGGGGCCGAGCACTGCGCGGTCGAACTGTGCAGCCACAGTTCGGTACGTATGATTCTGTGGCTTCACGAGTTCGTCGGTCGAGTGGCTCGCAACGCCGAATGCCCGATGTGACGCTCGACTTGCCAGAGTCTCGCCGCAGAGGTCGAGGGAATTTTCGGTGATGGCTGTTGCAATTCGTTCGGTCGATTGTGAACTGCATCAGCGCGTTGTCCGGTGGAGGAAAGCAACAGCCGGTCGATGATCGCCGTGTTGCATGGTTCCGGACCATAGGGGGCGGCACGAAACGTGCTGCAGCCAGCGTCAGACGGCGCGTTCGATGACGGCGTCGATCTCGACCACTTGAGCTTCGTAGCCGAGGAACGTCACGCCGAGCAGCGTTGCCGGGGGGACGTTGTTGTCGAAGCATGTGGCGACCTCGACCCAAGCGTCGATCAAGTTCTGATGCGGCCCGACCACGTAGATCGTCAGTTGGTGGATGTCGTCACGTGAGAATCCGTGATGAGCGATCAGTGTGAACAGATTGTCGACGCACTGCCGCGCCTGTGCTATCGGGTCACCCGGTCCGACAACCTTGGCGTCGGCATCTCGCGGTACCTGGCCGGCGATGAACAGGCGGCCGCCGACGCGATCGGCGTACCGATAGTTGGAGGTCTGTGCCAGGCCGGCTGCGAGTTCGCCTTCGTTCATCGACGAGAACCTAGTGGCAGAGGCCCCTCACCGGGTGAGCGACGTCGGATCGCGGCCATCGAGGACGGCCCACTGGGCGGTCGGTCGCCCATCGGTGCGCCATGGGTGCTCGCCTTCCGGTATTCGGGGCCAGCCACTGGGGCTGTCCTCCCAGCGTTCCTGTCGCCCGAAGACGGTGAGGTCCATGATCCCGTAGCTCCACATCTGGGTTTCGGCGCCACGATCCGTTGACCAGTAGGTCTCGAAGACGTGCCCGTCGTCGTCACGCACGTAACAGACGAGAAACCCGAACGCCCGCCCCGCCACGAGTTCCGTGGACTTTCGGGCGGAGTACCAGGGGGTGACGTAGTGAAGGAAGTCGGCATATGGCCGGCTCTCCTCGTAGCTGCCCTCGGAGAAGATCGCGAGGGTGATGTCGCGCGAATGGAGGTACTCGGGGCGTTGCACCTGAGAGGCGAAGAACGTGCAGCCTTCGCATTGTTCGGGCCAGGGTCGCCCGTCGTGCCACATGTGGTAGTACGCCACGAGCATCCGGCGGCCTTCGAAAACGTCCAGGATCCTGACCGCACCGTCTGGGCCTTCGACGGTGGCGTCGGCGGGGACGCGGACCATGGGCAGACGTCGCCGGGCTGCGGCGAGCGCATCGCCTTGTCGGGTATGCGCCTTCTCCCGAATCAGCAATGAGTCGAGTTCTGTCTGCCAGGCCGACCGATCGACGATCGGTGGCATGGCGGGAGGGACGATGTGCTCGGCGGGAAGCGGTCGGGAACTCACTGGGACTCCTGCTGAGCGGTCGCCGGCGAGGTGACGCCCTTCAAGAAGTCGCCGATGAGGCCGACGATGACGTCGTCGGCGATTCCGTGCCATTGCCCCGGCAACACTCGTACTACGGCGCGGGGGATGGCAGCACCCAGTTCGTCGAGCGCGTGGAGGAGATCTGGTGCGGTGTGGTCGCTGGCCATGAGGAGCGTGGGCACCGCCAGGGTGCCGAAGCGGGTCGCAGTCGTGCCGGGCAGGAACGTCAGCTCGTGGAGCATCGCCGGCGCGTTGGCCAGGTCGGCGTCGGTGAGGGGCGGGAACTGGGCGCGGACTTCGGCAGGGATTCCGACGATCTCCTCGTCGAACCAGCGCCGTGCGTCGGCGCGGTCGAGATCCAGGCGACGCCGAGCTTCCTCTCGAGGTTCGAGGTCCGGGTCCGGGACGAGCGGTGGTTCGAGCAGCAGCAGGCGAGCGATGCCCAGCCCATGTGCCGCCGCCAGGAGGGCGAGTGTCGCGCCGGACGAGAAGCCGTAGACGGAGGCATCCGCGCCGGCCAGCTCGAGCATTGCCTGAAGGTCCTCGAACTCGCGCTCCGGTGCGTAGGGCGGAGTCTCACCGCTTTCGCCGGTGCCGCGCCGGTCGTAGGTGAACACCGTGTAGTGCTCGGCCAACGCTGCCGGCAGCCCGAGCTGCGGACCCCGAGCGCGCGAGGCCATCACGGGGCTGACCATGACGATCGGGGGTCCGTCGCCTGTTCGGCTCCACCCGACCGACGTCCCGTCGGCGGATCTCAGCATGCTCGATGTCGTTTGCATCAGACCTCCCAAGTAAGAACATCCGTCCAGACCGGCCGGCGATACTGCTCGACCAGACTGCCGTCTAGTATGGTTACCATACCACTATGTCAACCGTACCAGCCACGAGCACCATGGGTCAACGAGGGACATATGCGGAGCTCGGGGATGCATGCGCGACGGCACACGCGATGGAACTGATCGGTGGCCGCTGGACGTACCCGATCGTTCGCGAGTTGATGCTCGGTCCCAAACGGTTCAACGCGCTGATGTCATCGGTTCGGGGCATCACGCCAGCGGTGCTCACCGCCCGCTTGCGGGAGTTGACACGGACGGGCCTGGTCGAACCCGTTCCCGCCTCGGCCCCGAACCCGCTTCACGCATACGCGCTGACCCCGTGGGCAATACAGCTCGCCCCCATCCTGAGCCAGCTCGGCCGCTGGGCCCAGTCGTCGACAACCCGTTCAGACCTGGGCGGTCTGACACCGGACGCTGTCGTCCAGGCAATGACAACCATGGCAGCCGACCTCACCCCGCGCCGGTCGGTGCACATCCGCCTGCATCTCTTCGACTCGCGAACAGCACGCCCTGCCGACTCGGAATACTGCCTGCGGTGGACATCGGAGGACTTCAACGCAGAACGCGCCCCGTGCACAGACGCGCGCACGACCGTGCGCTGCGACTCGAGCGTGTGGGGCCGAGTCCTGTTCGCAGGTCTCGCCCTCGACGAGAGCGGCGCGATCATCACCGGCGCGGCGGCCCCTGTCCGCGTTCTCGTTCGCGGGTTTCAGGCTCGGCTACGCGGGCGATCGAACCACATGGCCCTCGACGCGACCCCATTCTGACGCAGGACACCCGTGACCGCCGACGGTCAGGTGAGTCGGTCGCTGACTGCGATCATCGCTATCGGCAGGACGGCGAAGAGGCCGAGACCGCCGAGGCTCGCGACGACGTCGCTGCCGCCCAGACGATCGGTGTGGGCGATGTGGTACACGAGGTGCGGGATTCCGTACAAGAGCGAGGCGAGCGCGGCGGCGATGATCGTGGGCCGCGACAGCGTGATGAAGGCGACGATCAACACGGCGGCGAGGCCGAGATTGAGACCACCGACATCACGTACGAGGTGCTCGTTGTAGGGACCGTCGACGCGCACCCAGGCGCGGCCCAGCCCGGGGAAGTGGTCGTAGAACGACCGTGGTGCGAACTGCGCCCAGAACCCGATATCGAGGGACATCAGGCTGAGGTAGCCGATCGCGATCCGTGTCCACCGTTGGTAGTTCATGTGGCCATTCTGGCAACGATCGGCTCAGCAGGCCAGCCTCACGGCTGCCAGCAGTGGATCACCGAGATCATCGTGCGCTCCGGTTCGGGTGGGAGGTCGTCGCCGAATATCCCGTGCAGCAGCTCGTGCACCACCGGGTGCAGGCGGGTCTCGACGAAGTTGTCGAAGTCGTCCTCCGACTCCCACACATCCACGTAGCGGAGGCCGCCCTCCGGCCGTTCGATCGCCAGGTGTGTGATCAGGCCCTTGGCCGGCTCGTCTCCGAGTTTGTCGACGATCTGCTGGTAGAACTCGGCGTTGATCGGCACGTCTTGGGTGAAGGCGTAGGTCATGAGCTTCTCCTATTTCATCCGACTATGACTCGGATGAAATCATGGCCATCACGCCCGCTAATGTCAAGGCGCGTCATCCCACGGGCTGATTACTCTGCGCACATATGGAAGCGCTCGAGGAAGTGGTGGATCGTCTCGTCGACGAGACAGGGTTCTCGGGCGCGGTGCGCGTCGACCGCGGTGATCAGGTCGAGCTGGTCAAGGCGTACGGATTCGCGAACCGACCTCTGCAGATCCCCAACACCATCGACACACAGTTTGCGACAGCGAGTGCGGTGAAGGGCATCACCGCACTCGCTGTCGTCAGCTTGATCGTCGATGGCCTGCTGGACCTGTCGACGCCTGCTCGCGAAGTGCTGGGCAGCGATCTGCCGTTGATCGACGATGCCGTGACGGTGGAGCATCTGCTGGCGCACCGTTCCGGCATCGGCGACTACCTCGACGAGGACATCGATCACGACTACGCCGACTATCTGATGGCGGTGCCGGTCCACGAGCTGGCCGACACCGAGCAGTACCTCGCTGTGCTCGATGGCCATCGAACGAAGTTCGCCGCGGGGGAGCAGTTCTCCTATTGCAACGGCGGGTTCGTCGTGCTCGCGTTGATCGCCGAGCGAGCCAGTGGCGTGCCGTTCCACGAACTGGTGAGTCAGCGCGTCTGCGAGCCCGCCGGGATGATCGACAGTGCGTTCCTGCGATCCGACGAGCTACCGGCTCGCGCCGCCATCGGTTACATACACGTCGACGGGGTGTGGCGCAGCAACGTGTTCCACCTTCCGGTCCGGGGCAACGGGGACGGCGGGATCTACACGACGGTGTCCGACGTCCGGTCGCTGTGGACGTCGTTCTTCGACGGCCGGATAGTGCCGGAGGAGTGGGTCGCCGAGATGGTCCGGCCGCGCAGCGTCTACACGGAGAAGGCGCGGTACGGACTGGGGATCTGGCTCGACGGCGTGGGCGACGCCGTGCGTCTCGAGGGCTTCGACGCCGGCGTCTCGTTCCGCAGCTGGCATCACCCCGGCAGCCGGATGACCCACACGGTCATCTCCAACGACATGGAGGGCGCGTGGCCGATCACCCGCCTGCTCTACGAAATCCTGTCGGCGGACCCTACGACGTGAACCACTACGGCGCGGGCAGGAAGTCGACCAGCAGCGCCGACACCTGATCCGGCGCTTCGAGCTGCATCCAGTGGCCGGGCCCTTCGAGCCGCTCGTAACGCCACGTTGCGTCGATGAAACGGCTCGATGCGGTCATGCCCGATTCGATCAGGGCGATGTCGCCCGAGCTCCAGACCCCCATCGTCGGGGATTGGATCTGCGGGAACAACAGGGGCGGCTCGATCAGCACGCGCGGGTGAACGTTGGCGCGGTACCAGTTGAGCGCGGCGGTGAGCGCTCCCGGACGTGCAAGGTCGATCGCCATCTGATCGATGTCGGGATGCTGGGACCATGCGCGCATGTTGGCGAAGTCGTCGTTCGACAGCCATTGCTCGGCGATGCCTTCGAATTGGAACAGCAGCATGTACCACGACTTCTCGCGCTGTGCCAGGCCGGCATCGCGGAACGCGGATGGATGGCCGACCGACAACGCAGCGAGATGATCGACGCGGGCGGGAACGAACGCAGCCAGGGCCCAGGCCAACGCCGCACCCCAATCGTGACCGACCACGTGAGCGCGCTCGACACCGACGGAATCGAGGATGCCGAGGACATCGCCGACGAGATCGAGCAAGCCGTACTGATCGGCACCCTCGGGCTTCGACGACTCACCGAAACCGCGCAGGTCGGGTGCGATCACGCGAAACCCGGCGTCGCGCAATGCCGGCACCTGGTGGCGCCACAGGGCGTGTGAATCGGGGAATCCGTGCAGCAGTACGACGGCAGGGCCGTCGCCCTCGTCTTGAACGGCAAACGTCAGATCGCCGAGCGCGATGTTCTTCATGGATGGTCCTTTTTCTCAGGCGCCGACGAGCGTCAGCAGTTCGGCACGATCGGGCCCCGGCAGAGGTGTGGGGTCAGCCAAGGCGATCGCTCGTTCTGCGTAGCCCGGACGCGACAACACGTTGCTACCGAGCTCGAGCAGCGACAACACGTCGACGTAACCACGGAACAGGTCGGGGTCCTTCATCATCGAGCTCTCGAGTGCCTTCCCCAGCAACCAGGCCGGATCCTCCGTCTCGTACGGCCGTCCTTCGATCGTCGCCTCGATCTCGGCAAGGCGATGGCGATCGAAGGCGAGAGTCTCGGCGAAAAACGGCTCGACCCGCTCGTTCGTCAGCTCGTTCCAGCGGACCGCCAGAGCACGTGGATCGTCGAGCGGCACCTCGCGGAGCAGTGATCGCAAGGCGGCGGCGTGAACCATTCCCATCGAGATCCCTCGCCCGAGCGACGGGTTGGTGCATGCCCACGCGTCGGCCAACGCCACGACCCCGGTGGCCACCGGCATGCCGTCGACGACGTAGGTGCGTTGGCGGTCTTCGATCTTGGCCATCAACTTCACGTCGGTCAGCGGCTCGGCATCGATCCAATGGGCGATGAACGGGAACGCGCGGATGACCTTCTCCCAAGTGTCGACCTCCATCAGGTTGCGCATGACCGAGTCCTTGGAGCTGGCGACGATGCCGACCCCCCACGTGCCGTTGTCGGCAGGCAGCGTCAACACGGACATCGAGCCGTAGTGCTGCAGCAGGCCTCCGAACGCCGGAGGGATCGATCCGTCCGCCGACCGGAAGTGGCGGCCGTAGTAGACGAACCCGCTGTCTTCGAGCATTTCCTGCGGGCCTTGTGAACCGGCGTCGCGGAGCCACCCGGCCATCGACGACCTCCGCCCACCGGAGTCGATGACGAGATCGGCATTCACATCCTGGCCATCCTCGGTGCGAACACCGGTCACGTGGAGGATGCCGTCGGGACCCGTCGACGTCGACACACCGGACACACCGACGCCCCGCCGAATGGTGAGGCCCGGCGTCGAGGCCGCCATTGCTGCGACGACCGACTCGCTGACCGGACGACGCGCCGTGACGGTGTCGAAACGGTCGTCGCCCTCGCGCCATCCGCCGGTGATCTCCTCGGGAACACCGGCGAGCGGGTTCAGTCGCAGAGCGCCGACGGTGAGCATCGCTTCGACGAGACCGGGCAGCTCGGCCTCGGCGACCTGGCGAAACCTGGCGAGGATGAAGTGCAGCATCTTGAACTGGTTGACACCGCGACGATCCCAGTCGTCCCAAGCGCTATCCGGTGGTGGCGGCGGAGCGGAGTCGCGTTCGAGCACCGTCACGTCGTGCCCGTCGTTGGCCAACATCATCGCCGCACATGTGCCGACGATCCCGCCGCCCACGAATACGATACGTCCCACCGGACTCCCCCTTCTGCCAAACTGCCGCAACCCTACGCTGCGCCATGACGGCCATGCGCCGCGATGCGACAGCCGATGGCGGTCAATAGATGGTCTGACGCACTCTCTGCGGATACGCCTCGTCGTACTCCTTGCCGTCGAACTCGCCGGCGGTGATCATCTCCATGATGTCGCCGACGGAGGGAAGCTCGGTTGGTCGACGGTGACGGTTCGGATCCCACAGACGGGATCGGATCAATGCCTTCGGGCATTGCGTGTACACGGAGGTGATGGAGATGATGATCACTGTCGTGGGCAACTTGCCGTCGATCTCGAACGACCGGCGTAGATCCAGGGCGGTCGACAGCTGTGCCGTGCCGTTGACACGCAGCGTCACGTCGATGCCGGGTACCAGGAAGAGCAGGCCGATGCGAGGGTCGACCACCAGGTTGCGAAGCGTGTCGAGCCGATTGTTGCCCCGTCGATCGGGAAGGAGGAGCGTGTGATCGTCGACGACATGCACGAGACCGGCAGGGTCGCCGCGCGGCGAGCAATCGACTCCGTCGAGACCGGAGGTGGCGACGAGCACGAAGGGCGATGCCTCGACGTAGGCGCGGTGCAATTCGGTGAGGTGGTCGATCTCTTTGATGACCGAGCTCGATACGGGGGCGTCGTACAGCGCCTCCAGCTCCTCGATGGTGCGGATGACCGACATGTTGCGAGAGTACCCGCGCCCCGTTGATCGGGCGAGGGGAAATCGGTCACTCGCATGACCGGGTGTGCGCTCCTGACAGACTGACGCAGGATGAGCATCAACGTGACGCACAACGAGGCCGCCGGTCGCTACGAGCTCAGCCTCGACGAGCGACTCGTCGGCGTGGCCGAGTACAGCCGCCACGGAGACGTGCTCGACTTCACCCACACCGAGATCACCGCCGGGCACGGTGGGCAGGGGCTCGGCACCACGCTGGTCGCGGCCGCGTTGGACGATGTGAGTCGCCGGTCGCTCGGCGTCGTGCCCCATTGCTGGTTCGTGCGCGACCACATAGTCGAGCACCCCGCGGAGTACCTCGCGCTGGTTCCCGCCGAGCGCCGGGCGGAGTTCAGGTTGCCCGACGCGTGAGCCGAACCGGCGCGACGGGCAACGACGTGGTGATCGGCGACCAACACGTCGCGGCACGTCGCCGACAAGAAGGCCCTGGTCGCTCACATCGCCGGCAGGGCGTGGAGGCTAGGCGTCGGGCGCTGTCGTGCTGTCGCCCGTCAACGAGCGGGCGATGTACCGATCGAAGTCGTACACGTTCCGTTCGTAGTACGACAACGGACCACGCTGCAGAGTCGTGCGCTGCACACCACGGAAGACACCCTCGACGATCGGCCGATCTTCGGAGTTCACGATGTTGAGGAGGTCCAACAGGTTGGCGACGTAAGCGGCCGGGTGGGGCTGATCGGCGAGCACCTCGGGTGCGACAGAGACATCCCAGCGGATGCGCACCCGGTTGACGCCGATCGGGCTCAGCTGCAGATACCACAGCCAATCCGGCTGCAACTGCATCACGTGGGTGGGGAAGGCCGCGCCGAGGACGATGGTGTGCCGCCACTCGCCGTCGAGCGAGGTGTTCGACGGGTGGGCGACGCCGGACGAGGCACCGGCATCGTGACCGACGAGGTGATACGCGAAGTGCTCGGTGCCGGGATGCATGGTCGTTTCCAACGTGTTGTCGCCGTGCTTGGCGAAGCTGTTCTTGTGCACCTTGAACACGTGGTATGCGTCCATGAAGTTCTCGTAGAGGAGCTTCCAATTGGTATCCCACACGTCGATCTGGCGATGCACCGGCACGTATCCGGCCATGCGATATCGGCCGACGACATCGCCGAGGCCGCGCAGCCGTGGGCCGAGGTCGGCGGCGTCGGGGTCCTGGTTGACGAAGAGGAATCCCTCCCATTCCTCGAGGCGCAACGAGACGAGGTGATGGTCGGCCGCATCGAAGGCCCGGCCATCGCCGTCGACGGTTCGATTCATGTACGGCGCGCCGATCAGCTGGCCGTCGAGGCGGTACACCCACGCGTGATAGGGACACGTGATCCGTGCCTCGTTGCCGCAGCCCGCCAACAGCGGCGAGCCCCGATGCACGCAAACGTTGTCGAATGCCGACAGAGAGCCGTTGTCGCCGCGCACCACGACTATCGATCGATGCCCGTCGGGCTGCGTCGCGTCGGTTGACGGTACCTCAGCCGTCAGGTAGTCGCCGCGGTTCGGAACGTCGGCGGTGCGGCCGACGCACGACCACTCAGAGGCGAAGATGCGCCGGTGCTCTGCTGCGAGCACGGACGACGAGGTGTATGCGCCCGGTGGAAGCATGCGACCGTCGTCGAACGGAAGTGTGGCGTGCTCGGCGAGGTCGCGCCAGATCGAATCGGTCGTGCCCGCGGCGTCATTCGAACCCGACATCGAGCAACTTTCCTTCCTGCCATGGCAATGTCGAGGCGACGATTACCCAGCCACCGCCGGTTTGCTCGGCGACGCTGAACTCGCAGTCGAGCAGCGCTTCCAGCATCGATCGATTCGTTGAGTGCTCCTCGACCAGCTCGTGCAAGCGAGACGGTCTCGGGATCGCGATCTGGCGATCGCGCACCTGTATCGCAACCGGTCCGGCGCGGTAGATGCGGCGCCCGTCGAACTCGGTGACGGAGAGCGGATCGCGGCTGCCTGGCACCAACCGCCACTCCTCGACGTACGCGCCGCTGGGCGCGACCTCCGTCATGACCGAACCGTCGTCGTTCCATGACATCAGGCCGGGTTCGGGAAAGGCCGACACCGGTTGGAAGTTGATGCCGTGTCCGCGGGTGTGCCACGACGCCGTCGCGCACCGCAGGCCATTGGCGCCGACGGCAGCCGGCCCACACTCCGTGAATCCGCTGCTGGCATCGCTTGCAGCAATGGCACGCAAATCGTCGACCGTGCACTGGGCCAGGCCCGAGCGATCGCGGAGGTCGGCACGATCGCCGGCCACACGAACATCGACCATCAAGGATTCCGTCTGCAACCACACGACCGTGCTGGTGTCATCGCGGGTGCCGTCGGCGAACTCGATCCAGGCGCGCTTCCAACAGCCCAGCATCAGGTCGGGAACGGTTTGGGCGACCACGCGTGCTAACGGCGGTCCTGCAGGAAACGGAACCGGTCGCGAACTTCGGCGACGCGCTCGGCGGTGACGTCGGCCAGAAGAATGCTCTCGGTCTGTGCCGCGCTGGCGAGGATCTCGCCGAGCGGGTCGATGATCCGCGAGTCGCCGCTGTATGGCAGTCCGTTGCCGTTGCCCACCCGGTTGCACCCGACGACGTAGGCGAGGTTCTCGATCGCACGCGCCTGCAGCAACGCCATCCACGGCACCCGCCTCGCCTCCGGCCAGTTGGCCGGAACGAGATATACGTCGGTGGCTTCTGCCAACTGCCAGAACTCGTCGGCGAAACGCAGGTCGTAACAGACGAACAACGAGACCCGCAGACCTTCGACATCGACGGTGACGAACTGGTCGCCGGCATTGAAGTGCTTCGTCTCGCCGCCGTAGGTGAAGGGGTGGATCTTGCGGTAGCGATGCTGCGTGCCGTCGGGTGCAACCAGCACCAGCGTGTTGTACGGCCGTTGATCGTCGGCCGGCGAACCGCTGGCGATCTCGGGGCATGATCCGGCGATCCACACGCCGTGCCGGCGGGCCTGCTCGACAAGGAACTGCGACGACGGGCCACCCTCCGGCTCGCCGAGGTCGTCGCGGTCGGTCGCAAAGCCGGTGGAGAACGTCTCGGTGAGCAGAATCAGGCGGGCATCGGCGGCCGCCGCGCCGGCGATGAGCGGGGCGAGGTGGGCGAAGTTGGCTTGGCGGTCGCACCAGGCGATGTCGTGTTGAATTGCCGCGACGCGCATGGCGGCAGACTATCCGGTGGCTAGTTTGGCCAACCGCTCGGCGGCGTCGTCGAGCACTTCCAATCTCTTGCAGAACGCGAAGCGAACGAGGTGACGCCCCTCGTGCCTGTTTGCGTAGAACACCTCGTTGGGAATGGCCACGACGCCGCAGCGGCCGGGCAGGGCACGGCAGAACGCCATGCCGTCGCCGTCTGGTCGGACGGGTCGGATGTCGACCGTCACGAAATACGTGCCGTGGGTCGGGTACACCCTGAGCCCGGCAGCCTCGAGACCCGGCAGCAGGCGGTCGCGCTTGGCCTGCATGTCGGTGGCCAGGCCGGCGAAGAAGGAGTCGGGCAGGCCGAGGCCGACCGCGATAGCCGGTTGAAACGGCGCGCCGCTGACGTACGTGAGGAACTGTTTGGCCGTGCGTGCGGCAGCGATGAGCGCCGGCTGCGCGCAGATCCAGCCGATCTTCCACCCGGTGGTGTTGAAGGTCTTGCCGCCGCTCGAGATCACCAACGTGCGGTCGCGCATGCCGGGCAACGTGGCCAGCGACACGTGCTTGGCGTCGTCGAAGACGAGGTGCTCGTAGACCTCGTCGGTGATGACCAGCAGGTCGTGCTCGATGGCGAGATCGGCGATCATCTGCAACTCGTCGTCGTCGAGCACGTGGCCCGTCGGGTTGTGCGGCGTGTTGATCAGCATGAGCTTCGTCTTGGGAGTGATGGCGGCGCGGAACTCGTCGGGATCGAAGCGGTAGTCGGGTGGACGTAACGTCACCGGCTTGGCAACGGCGCCGGCGAGTGCGATGCACGCTTGGTAGCTGTCGTACATCGGCTCGAACAGCACGACCTCGTCGCCGGTGTCGAGCAGGCCCAACAGTGCGCCCGCCAACGCCTCGGTGGCGCCAGTGGTGACGAACACCTCGCTGTCGGGGTCGTATTGCAAACCGTAGAACCGCTGTTGGTGCGCGGCGATGGCCTCGCGGAGCACCGCCATACCTGGGCCCGGTGGATATTGATTGATACCGGCGTTGATCGCTTCGATCGCCGCATCGAGCACCTCGCGAGGGCCTGCGGTGTCAGGAAACCCTTGACCGAGATTGACGCTTCCCGTCGCTGCGGCAAGCGCGGTCATCTCGGCAAAGATCGTGGTGCCGAAACCCTGGAGCTTGGCGGTGAGGTACGGGAGACGATCTGACGACACGTCCCAGATCGTACGCGCCTCAGGCTGCGGTGATGGTGCCGTGCATCGACGCGTGGATCTTGCAGTGGATCGCGAAGCTGCCGGCCGTCGGAATCGTCAGCTTGGCCGTCCCGTTCGCAGGCACGGCGACATCGAACGAGCCGTCGTCGGCGGTCACGGTGTGGCCGACGCTGTCGGTGTTGGTGATGGTGAACTCGGTGCCGGCGGTGACCGCAGCTGCCGAGAATGCGAAGCCCGAGATCGTCAGGCCGCCGGATGCGGCGCCGGTGTCGGCGGTTGTGCCGCCTGCGTCGGTCGCGGCCGACACGCCGGGCGCGACGGTGGCAGCCGTCTTGCTGTCGCTGCTGCACGCCGGTGCGAGGAAGGCGAGCAGGCACGCCCCGCCGAGCGCGAAGGTAATTCTTGTCCGATTCATGGTCTCTCCATTGTCATTGTTGAAACTCGCTGAGGTGTTCGGGACCGAACGAATGCGGGAGCAACTCGTCGAGCGTGAAGGTTGCCCGTACGCCGTCGGGTCCAGCGGCATAGACAGGGGTGTTCCCGGCAGCGAACTCGCGAAGACGTTGCCTGCAGCCGCCGCAACATGTGCCGATGGCCTCCCCGTCGCACACCGTCAGCACCGCGACGATCTCGTGCTCGCCTGCGGCGACCATCGCCGAGATTGCTCCGGCCTCGGCGCACGTGCCCTGCGGGTACGCGGCGTTCTCGACATTGCACCCCGAGAACACCCGCCCACTGGAAGTGCGTACGGCAGCACCGACCCGGAATCGTGAATACGGAGCGTGCGCATTTGCCTGCACCGCCTTGGCCGAGGCCAGCAGTTCTTCCACATCGGTCTCCATCAGCCGCTCACAGTAGGCACGTCGCCGATCGGTTGTATGGTCGCCCGCCATCCATCGGCGATCGCGATGCTCCAGCCATTGCTCGTGAACGTCTCACCCGGGGTTACCAAGTCGTCGTACGGGGCCAGGCCGACGAGTGGTGTCTGCGTACGGGTCGTGTCGCCTCCGTCGATCAGGTGCACGGCGACACCACTGTTGCGGAGGTGATCGTCGAACCCTTCGGCGACGAGCAACTCGATCGTGATGAAACGGTGGTCGTCGAGCGTGATCACGGCGAGGCGCGTGCCCGCCCGTCCGTTCGAGGGCGACAAGGTGACCGTGTCGCCGGTCGGCGGAACGACTCTGACGGCAGACAGCGGCAACCATCCGGCGGAGAGCCGATTGATCGCCAAGGTGTCGGGTGCATCGCGCCGTTCGGGGTTCACGTCGCGTGGTGCGGCACTGTTGCTCATCACGTCGAGCGCGCTGCGGTGCGGTTCGACCTGTGACGCGTCGTATCCGCTGTGCGGCCAGCCGAGGGCATGGCCGAGTTCGTGCTCGACGAGATCCATCGGGGGTTGATCGCCCCACTGCGGGCCGAAGTCGGCCGCGCCGACGTACACCGATCGCCGTGTGATGGACGCCGGGCACGGGGCCTTGATGCACGGTGAACCCGCGTTGCCGAAGCCACCGGGTTGGGTCGCGTTGTGTTCGGCATCGGCCACGACCAGCACCCCGTGAGCGTTCGGGCTGCTGGCGGCGATGGCCATGTCGACGCATGCCTGCGGTTGGTCGGCGGCGGCGATGGTCACCTCGCCCGCCGGCGCAAAGTGTGCGTGGTACGCACCGTTGGAAAGCGTGTCGAAGTATGCAGAGACCTTCGCGTCGAGGATCGCCGCCACCGTCGCGGGCTTCAACGGCAACCGCAATGGCAAACCCGCGTAGGCGACCGATCCGGCATCGGCCGGCACGTGGCACACGAAGACCTCCCACGGATCGGTGCCATTCGTCATCCACCGGTTCTGCTCGCCGACGTCGACAACAGCCTGCACCGCTGCGGGCAGGGTCACCGCAGTCCGGCTGCACGAGACGAGGATGAGAAGGCCCGCAAACCACCCGCGTCTCACGTCGCGAGGCTATGTGCGGCCGCGCGCGATCCGTGCCACGATGTGCCGATGGCAGCCCGTAGCTTTCGTCACCGCCTGCTCGGCAACCCTCTGGTGCGAACCGCCCTCTCGTTGTGGGCTTGGCTCGTGCTCGGTGTCGTCATCATCGTCTGGGTGCCGCTGGTCGCGGCCGTGCGGCTTGTGACCGCGCCGTTCGACAAAGGTCGCTACGCGGCCGGCCTGCTGTTCCGCAAGCTGACCGTAGTGCACCAGTGGCTGAACCCGTTGTGGCGATTTCGCACCTCGGGCGTCGAGATCCACGACCCCCGCCGGCCGTACATCGTGGTCGCCAATCACCAGAGCTTCGTCGACATCCTGTTGATCTCGCACCTTCCGTGGGAGATGAAGTGGCTGTCGAAGGAGGACTTCTTCAAGTACCCGCTCGTCGGCTGGCTCATGCGCATGGCCGGCGACATCAAGCTGATCCGCGGCAAGCGCGACTCCATCGTGGCGGCCATGGATTCGTGCAAGGACCGGCTGTCGAATCACGTCAGCGTGATGATCTTCCCGGAGGGCACGCGCAGCAGTGACGGAGAGTTGCGCAAGTTCAAGGATGGCGCGTTTCGCCTGGCCATCGAGACCGGCACTCCCATCATCCCGCTCGCCCTCGACGGCACCCAGTCGGCACTGCAAAAGGGCGACTGGCGTTTCGGCGTGACAGACGCCGAGGTGCGCGTTCTCGAGCCGATCGAGACCACGGGGATGACACTCGCCGATGTTTCGTCGTTGCGCGATCGCGTGCGAACCGTCATCGCCGACGAACTGGCGTTGATGAAGGCCGGCTGATGCCGAGGCTGTTCGCCAGCGACGACGACCGTGATCTGGTGCGAGCCGAACGCGATGTCGGGGCAGCGTTCAGCAACCTCGATCTCGACATGCGATCCCTCGCCGCGGTGTCGAACATCTTCCGGGCCGCCACCTCGGTGCGCAATCACATGGAGAACGGTGTGCTCGCCCAGCACGAGCTGTCGTGGAGCGCGTTCACGACGCTGTTCGTGTTGCGCGTGTGGGGCGACATGGACGCTCGTTCGCTCGCTGCTGAAGCGGGCGTGACGGCGGCGACGTTGACGGGTGTGATGAAAACGTTGGAGGGCCGCCGACTGTTGCGGCGCAAAGGTGATCGTGCCGACGGGCGGCGGATACTCGTGTCGCTGACCGGGCGCGGCCGCAGCGTCGTCGGCGACGTGATGCCGGCCTTCAACCGCCACGAGTCGCTGGTGACGCAGGCGCTCACCCCGGCCGAGCAGGAGGACCTGGCCCGGTCCCTCCGAACCATCCTGCGCACGATCGAGGCGATCGACCTCTAGTTCGTCGGGGATCGGGCGGCGAAGTCGGTGGCCTGGCCCACGAGCCACTCGAAGGCCGGGTCTGGTTGCTCGGCGAGCATCTCGGGGTGCCATTGCACGGCGAGCACCTCCGGCCGGCCGTCGACCTCGAAGCCCTCGATCACACCATCCTCGGCGGTGCCGGTGACGATCACGCCGTCGCCCGGGCGCCCGACAGCCTGGTGGTGGAGGCTGTTGGTGGAAAAGCTCGGCCCGTACAGCGACGCCAGTCGGCTGCCCGCGCTGACCTGCACGACATGGCAGCGGTCGGTGCGCGACGTCGTCCACAACGCATGCGTGTCGGCCTCGTCGAGGTGCTGAACCAACGTACCGCCCAATGCGATGTTGAGCAGTTGGGCGCCGCGGCACACACACAACATCGGCAGTTGCCGATCGAGCGCGGCACGGATCAATCCGAGCTCCCAAGCGTCGCGGGCCGGCTCGATCTCACCGAGCTCGGAGTGCGGGACCTCGCCGTACAGCGACGGATCGGGGTCGGCGCCGCCGGTCATCACCAGACCGTCGAGCCGGCTGATCATGTCGACGGGGTCGGCATCGCGGGTGAGCTGCACCGGCAGGCCGCCGACCGCAGCGATGCCCTTCGGGTACTCGCTCAGGTGCAGATCGACCTCCTCGCCTTCCAACGCCAGCGGAAGGAGGGGCACGCGTTCGACCGGCCAACGTCGTCCGCTGAGACCGATCAGCGGCCGTCCGGTCATGCCCGCGTCACCGCGATCGGCAAGCGTTTGATGCCGCTGATGAAGTTCGAACGCAGGCGCTCGACCGGGCCGTTGATGGAGGCGCCGGCGAGCAATGGCAACAGCTCCTCGAACACGACCTTGAGTTCCATCCGTGCCAGTTGAGCACCGAGGCACAGGTGTGGGCTCATCCGGCCGAACGCCACGTGTTCGTTGGGTGTGCGATGGATGTCGAACGAGTACGGGTCGGGGAACTGGCGATCGTCGTAGTCGGCCGAGGTGAACCACAGCACCACCTTGTCGCCACGTTTGATCGGCCGATCGCCGAGGGTGACGTCGATCGTCGCGGTGCGTCGGAAGTGCATCGTGACGGTGCCCCAGCGCAGGATTTCTTCGACCGCAGTCTCCATCAGCGACGTGTCGCCGCGGATGACCGATTCGCGTAGCTCGCCGAGCTGCTCGGGGCGCTCGAGCAGTGCCTTCATTCCTGCGGCCATCGTGTAACGGGTGGTGTCGTTGCCCGCGCTGACC
>JBDTYA010000223.1:0-7384 GCA_040005915.1 Ilumatobacteraceae bacterium | reverse complement strand
GCGGCGTCGATGGCGGCAGCGTTCGCCAACACGTTGTTCACCCAGACCGCCAGCTTCGCCGCGGACGGCTTCGGGATCGACGAGCGTGCGCAAGGCGTCGGGGGCGTGATCGTGCGGCTCGGTGTCGTGATCGCGATCCCGTTCGCGATGCTGGCCGATCGACGCGGCCGGCGTCAGATGATCGTCGTCACCGCGTGGGTCGCCCCGGTGTGGTGTGCACTCGGCGCGATCGCGCCGAACTTCTGGGTGCTCGTGGGCACGCAGTCGGTCGGCCGGCCCGTCGGCCTCGCGCTGGCACTATTGATCGGCGTCGTGGCCTCGGAGGAGATGCCGCGCAACAGCCGAGCGTACGCCCTCAGCGTTCTCGCCCTTGCCGGTGGGCTCGGCGCCGGCGTGGCGGTGGCCGCGCTGCGGCTGGCCGACCTCGGCCGCGACGGTTGGCGACTTGTCTATCTCCTCTCGCTGATCTGGCTGATCCCGGCCTACAGCGTGATGCGACACCTTCCCGAGACCCACCGTTTCGAACAGCGACACACCATCGCCCCGCCGCTCGACCGCCGCCGGTTTGTGATCATCTCGGTCGTCGCGGTTGCAGCCAACCTGTTCGTCGCCCCCGCGTCGTTCTTCCAGAACCGCTACCTCGACGACGTACGCGGGTACACCGGCGGCGGCATCGCCCTGTTCACGCTGTCGACGGCCACGCCCGCATCGCTCGGCCTGATCGTCGGCGGGCGGATCGCCGACATCGTCGGCCGCCGCGCCGTACTGGCCATCTGCATGCCACTGTCCACCCTGCTGGTCGTCGGCTCATTCACGTACGGCGGCTCGGTGATGTGGCTCTTCGCGCTGATGGGCGGGATCCTGGCCGGCGCCGCGTACCCGGCGTTCACCGTGTACCGCACGGAGCTGTTCCCCACGGGCAATCGCGGGCGCGCCAACGGATACATCACCGCGATCTCATTGGCAGGCAGCAGCGTCGGGCTGTTGTTGGTCGGCGCGCTGGTGCACCGCGGCTGGAGCTACGGGCAATCGATGCTCGTCGTCGCGGTCGGCCAATTGCTCGCCGCGGTGATCGCCTACGCCGCCTATCCCGAGACCGCCCACCTCGAACTCGAGCAGATCAACCCGCAGGACGCTTTAGGCGAGGTGTGAGATCCAGCTCGCCACCAGTTCGGCGATGACGACATCGCAGCCCTTCAGGTCGTGACCACGACCGTGGATCCAGTGGTGGGTGACGGGGCCGGGAATCGTCGCAGTCCACTGCTGCAACTCCGCCGGAGAACCGAAGGGATCGCGTTCTCCATGGATGAAGAGACAGGGCACGTGTAACCGTGGCAGGTGTTCGGTACGCAACGACTCCGGCTTGCCCGGCGGATGCAGCGGATACGAGATCAGCACGAGACCGCGCGCCGGCAGCGGGTCGTCGGCGTCGGCGACCACCATCGAACACATCCGGCCGCCCATCGATCGGCCACCCAGCACGAGGCCGTCGGCGACCAACGGGGCGGCCGCATCGCGCACCGTTTGCAACAGCACGGGTGTGCGGTCAGGCGCCTTGCGCCCCGCCTTTCGGTACTCGAAGTCGGCGCGTACGCAATGCATCGGGGCCACCGCCGCCTCGATGGCAAGCAAGCTGGAATGCGTGCTCGACGATCCGGCACCCGGGAAGAGCAACAGGTTCACGCGAGCAGTATCCGACGCGCTTCGCCGAGGCGCTCGATCTCCTGGCCGGCGACGTCTTCGTCGCCCCCGTAATCCGGATGAACCTCGCGCAACCGTGATCGGAACTGGGTCATCACTTCCTTCTTCGTGACCCTGCCGGTACCCATCGGAAAGCCCAACAGCTCCATCGCCCACGCCTTCGGATCGGCCATCGTCGCCAGCCGTGAGCCCGCGGCACCCGCCAGGTTCGCGATGAATGCCGGACCGATCGCACCGCGCCAACGCATCGCTTTGTGCAGCGACGGGTTCAACGCCCGGCGAGCCTCGATGCTGAGCCGCTCGACCGCGTAGATCGCACCGAGCACCTGCGCCAGCGGCGACCCGCGGGGGTTGAGGCTGAAGTTGACGCTGTCGCCCTCACCCTCGAGGCGGTGGACGCTGACCGCGAGACCGTGCCGGTCGACTTGGTACCTGTGGAGCAGGCGCGGTTGTACGACACGTTCGCCGCGGCTGACCTGATCGAGCAGACGGTGCACGTCCGGTATCAGGTCCTCGTCGACGTCGGGCAGATGGGCGGCGATCACAGCACCCAGCAAAAGACCGCCGAAACCTGGGGTCGGGTCGACCGGCAGCACGAGGTGGCCGAGCGAGACGCGCCGCGTCGGGGTGACCGGACGCGAATGCCAGACCTCCAACTCGGCCAACAACATGGGTTGCTCCGTTACACGTATGGCCGGAGAAGGTCGTGCAGCTCGGCCGCGACCGCCTGGGTCTCGACGACATCGGGTTCGTCACCGTCGACGAGTGCCGCGGCCAGTTCGTCGGCGAGCTCGCACATCCGCAGCCAGAGCCGCTTGTCGACGCCGTACGGGGGGCGATCCGGGTCGGCGACATCGGTGGCGCTGAGCAACTGCTCGAGCCCGTCGGCGTCGAGTGGGTTGCGCTGCAGCCGATCTCCGGCGAGGAAGAAAGTGGTCAGCGTCTCGAACGGAAGTCGATCCGCCGCGCCACCCTCGTCTCCGTCCGACGGCAGATCGATGCCCTCGTCGTTCTCGACGTCGTCGAGGATGCTGTCGACCATCTCCTCGTCGTCGGTGCCGACCAACAACACGTCCTCTTCCCAACGGAACGGGAGACCCCTGGCGATCAGGTGTGACGCGACCAGCTCGCGCTCGCCGGGCTCCCACTCGGCGAGGTCGTACTCGGTCGACGGGGCGCCGTCGGGCAGCGGAACTGCCTCGCGCGGCGCAGCCTCGGCTTCGTCATCCGTGGCGATCCCCAGCCGAACCTCGACCTGGGCGACGATGTCGTCGGTGGCTTCCTCGGCCGACTCGGGAACGATCAATTCGTTACCGTCCCACGCGTGAGGAACCGTGGCATCGGCGAGCGCCGCAGCCAGCTCGGCCATCTGCTCGAACGACCAATTGGCGAGGTCGTAATGCACCCGAGTGGCATCGGGGTCGTTCGGGTTCCATTCGTCGGTCACGAGGGTTGACGCTACCCGCCAGGAACGTAGGTGGCGAGGAAGGCCCGCGCGCGACGGTATTCGTCGAGCTGGTTCTCGGGCCGGCGAAAACCATGACCCTCGCCCTCGTACACCACGAGCTCGACATCGCCACCGGCCGCTCGGCATCTTTGGGCGAAGGCCACGCTCTGCTCGACCGGCACGACGGGATCGCTGTCGCCGTGCATCACGAGCAGCGGCGTGCCGGCGAGCCGTTCGGCGAAGTGAAACGGTGATCGATCGCGGTACAGCGGCGCCGAGGCCGGCATCGCTCCGACGAGGGTGTCGCTGTAGTGACGTTCGAATCGATGACTGCGCTCCGCGAGGTCGGCGAGGTCTGTGACCGGATAGGCGACGATTCCGGCTGCCACCAGATCCGGGCGGGCGGCGATCATGCCCAGCGCCGTGAACCCGCCGGCCGACGAGCCGACGATCGCCGTACGCCGCGGCGTGCCCCGACCGTGGCGATGGGCGTCGTTGATGAAGTCGATCGTGTCGCTGACATCGAGCTCGCCCCACCGACCGCGCAGCGACTGTTGATAGTCACGACCATGACCGGTCGAGCCGCGGTGATCCGGCACGAGCACGTTCCATCCGAGGGACCGCCAGTACGCGATCCGCGGCATGAACGTGACCTGCCACTGATCGGTGGGCCCGCCATGAAGCCAACACAGCAGTCGATCGGTTGATTCGTCTGCCCGGAACAGACGGGCGTGCAGTGATGCACCGTCGGTGGCGATCACGTCGACGAGCTCCGGCTCGGCCAGCGACAGATCCTCCCAACCACTCAACGGCCCGATCGCGATCACATCGCGCTGCCACGTGCGCGTGTCGTAGACGACCACCTGGGTCGGCGTGCGGGCCCCCGATCGGAGCGCCGCCAGCAGTTCGCCGTGCCACGACAACTGGCCGTGCACTCCGCGGGCGACATCACTGACGGCGCCGGTGGCGATCTCGACCACGCACAACCGACCGAACCCGTGCTCGTTACGAGTGAACGCCATGCGTGTACCGTCCGGCGACCAGGCAAACGATCGCTGCCCCATGCCCCACGCCGGCCCTCCGTGTTCGAAGGGCTCGGCGACGAGCGGCGAGCCATTGACCCACAGGTTGAGCCAGCCGGTGTCATCGCGCAGGCAGGCGACAGCGCCACCGGGCATCGACCGGATCTGCTGCACCTGCCCACCGGGTCGTGTGTCCTCGACCTCGGCTCGACCGAATGTCGCCCGTTGGATCCGGGACGCATCCCACGACATGTCGGGCACGTTCCACCCCTGCCACAGGACAGCCGAGCTGTCGGGTGTCGGGTCGGGGTCGAAGACGAAGTCGGCCGAACCGTCGTCGAGCCGTTCCACCGAGCCGTCGTCGAGCCGCACCGACCAGATCTCCGAGGTATCGATCGCGTAGACGGCGCGGGCGCCGTCGGCAGTCGTCGCCGGCGCGGTGGCGGATCGCGCCGGGTCGTGCGTCGTCAACCGTCGTACGGCACCACCCGGCACCGGCTGCAGCCACAGGTTGCCGTCGACAGCGGCGTAGACCACGGCTTCACCATCTGCTGTCCAGCACCAGCAGCCTCCACCGAATCCACGCCCGGGCCGCGGTGGCGGATAGGCGGTCAGTTGCCGTACCGGCGAACCGTCGAGCATGTCGAGCATCAACGCCGCTGACCCTCCCGAAGTCATCGCGTAGACGAGTGAGCGACTGACGGGATTGAGCCTCGGCTCGGTCAGGTCGCGCGAGACGATGCAGCGTTCGACGGGGATCGACATCGCCGCGGACTGTACCCGGGTTAATTGGCTGGACAACGGCCGCGCGCCTCTGCCAGTCTCCTCCCGACCCGAGCCCGAAGGAGGTGCCGCAATGTCGAGACTGACCGCAATGATCAAGTTCGACGTCGCTGCGCGCCGCTTCGGCTTCAGGCCCCGCGCCGCCTGACGACTCGTCGGCGCCGGACGGTGTCGCGGACGTGCCACGCACCGACCCGGCGGATGGATTCGCGCGCGCCCGGCTCGTCCCCCACCCAACCAGTCGTCAATTCAATTCAGACCAAATCTTCAGATCAATTCGATGCAAGGAGAACCCCATGTGGTCCAACCACCCATACGTCGCCCAGCACCTGCTCACCGATCGTCAAGATCGGCTGCGTCGGGTCAGCCAGCGCTCACGTCTGCTTCACGACGTGAAACGCAGCGGACGACCTCAACACATCAGGACGTAATCCATCGGGCGTCGTCCGACCACCGTCGCAGCAAGTACGGTGGCGGGCGATGGCCCCGAATCAAATCCCTCAGCAGCCGGATCGCAACCTGGCCCTCGAGCTGGTGCGGGTCACCGAATCTGCGGCCCTCTCGGCCTCGCGCTGGGTCGGTCGCGGCGACAAGAACGGCGCAGACAAGGCCGCCGTCGATGCCATGCGAACCGTGCTGTCGACCGTCCCCATGGACGGCATCGTCGTCATCGGTGAGGGCGAGAAGGACGAGGCGCCGATGCTGTTCAACGGCGAGCATGTGGGCGACGGTACCGCGCCGTTGACCGACGTCGCCGTCGACCCGATCGACGGCACCACGCTGACCGCCTACGGCCGGGCCAACGCCATCGCTGTCATCGCGGTCAGTGAGCGCGGCACGATGTTCGATCCCGGGCCGTGCGTCTACATGCACAAGATCGCCGTCGGGCCAGAGGCCGCAGGGTCCATCGACATCACCGCGACTCCGACACAGAACCTGCGCTGGATCGCCAAGGCAAAGGGCGGGTCGGTACGCGACCTCACCGTCGTCATCCTCGATCGCGATCGTCACACGGGTCTGATCTCGGAGGTCCGCGCCAGCGGAGCACGGGTCAAGCTGATCACCGACGGCGACATCTTCGGCGCGATCGCGACCGGTTGGCCCGACGCCGGTGTCGACGTTTTGATCGGCACCGGAGGCACACCGGAGGGTGTGACCGCCGCCGCCGCGCTGAAGTGCATGGGAGGTGAGATCCAAGGCCTGCTCGCTCCGCGCGACGAGGACGAGCGTCAGGCTGCGGTCGATCTCGGGTACGACCTCTCCGAAGTCCTGACGACAGACGACCTGGTCAAGGGCAACAACTGCTTCTTTGCGGCAACCGGGATCACCGACGGCGAGCTGTTGCGTGGCGTGCGTTACGAGCACGGCGGGGCCCGTACACAGAGCTTGGTCATGCGCTCGAAGAGCGGCACGGTGCGGCTCATCGATGCCCGCCACCGCATCGACAAGCTCGTCGCGTTCGCCGCCGTCGACTACGCCTGATCCGCTGGAACGAGCGAGCCGCGCCTAATCGCGCTGGACCAGGCTCGAGATCCGTCGGGCGAGCGTCCGCGGCGCTGTGGCAGAAGCTGCGGCCAACACCTTGTTCAGGGCGCCCGGCACGGAGAGAGCGTGGCCCTTGGCGACAGCGCGCAGTCCGGCGTCGGCCACATCGGTTGCCGACATCCAGGCCATCGACGGGTACTGGGTCGTGTACGTCTCGGTTCGGCTGACGCTCTGGAACTCCGTTCGCGTCAGGCCAGGGCACAGCGCCGTCACATGCACGCCGGTGCCGCGCATCTCTTCATGAAGGCTCTCCGACAGTGACGTGACGTAGGCCTTGGTGGCCGCGTACACGGCGAGCCTCCGCGCCGGCTGGAAGCTGGCGACACTGCTGACGTTCAGCAGGTACCCGCGGTCTCGCGCCACCATCACAGCGAGCGCAGCCCGGCTGATGCGGGTCAGAGCTGTGACGTTGAGCGCGATCTCGTCGGACATCCGATCGTCGTCGAGCAAGTGGAACTCACCCGAGGTACCGAATCCGGCGTTGTTGACGACGAGGTCGATGGGACGATCGAGGTCGGCGACCCGATGCATCACCGCATCGAGCCCGGCAGCGGTCGTGAGGTCGGCGGCCAACACCTCGACGTTGCTGTACCCCGCCGCGAGTGCTTCCAGGCGATCGACGCGCCGCGCCACGATCACCTGCGGTATGCCGGCCTCGCCGAGCAGCCCGACCATCGCCTCGCCGATCCCGCTCGACGCACCGGTGATCAACGCCGACGTGAATGGATACGAGGAGGTCATCCGTCGATGCTATGCGTAGATCGACGCAGAGCATCGCCGCCCCCGCCGATCATGCGTTTGACGCTTGCGGACCCGATACGGGGCCTGCGCCGTCAAACGCAGCTGGGCGAACGATGCGTTTGACGCTTGCGGACCCGATACGGGG
>JBDTYA010000222.1:0-9302 GCA_040005915.1 Ilumatobacteraceae bacterium | reverse complement strand
GGCTCGGCAAGGTCGCCAACATCACACCGACCGCGGTGTTGCTGATGATCAGCTCACTGATCCTGCTGGCCATCTCGATCCAACTGTCGATCAGCGTCTCGCTCCTGCAGGAGCGGTTGCGCACCACGGCCGAGGCTCACGCCCTGTTGGCGAGGAGGGTCAGCGACCTGGAAGGCCACACGTGACGGGTGTGCTCGTCGTCGTTCCGGCATACGACGAAGAGGCGTGCATCGGCGAGGTGGTCACTGCGATCGCTTCGGGCGGCTACCGGTGCGTGGTCGTCGACGACGCCAGCACCGACCACACCGCTGACATCGCGGAGGACGCTGGGGCGGTGGTGATTCGGCTGCCCATCAACCTCGGCGTCGGTGGCGCGTTGCGAGCAGGCTTTCGCTACGCAGTCGACATCGGTGTCGACGTGGTCGTTCAGGTCGACGGCGACGGCCAGCATCCCGTCGATCAGATCGCGCTGTTGCTGCAGCACCTCGACTCAGGTGACTTCGACATGGTGCTTGGCAGCAGGTTCGCGCCCGGCGGATCATCGGCACCCCACTCCGGTCCGCGGCGGGCGGCCATCCGGATGTTGTCGACGACGTTGCGGCGGCGCGGTGGGCTGACCATCAGCGACCCCACGTCCGGTTTCCGGGCCATCCGCAACCCGCTGCTGACGGCGTTCGCCACCGACTTCCCGCACCACTACCTGGGCGATACGTTCGAGGCCCTGCTGGTCGCCGGCCGTCGTGGATACAGGATCACGGAGATTCCTGTCGACATGCACGCTCGTCAAGGTGGGCAGCCGTCGGCGGCACTGCCGGCATCTGTGCGGTCGACCCTACGGGCCCTCACGGTCCCCTTCACCGGGTGCAGCTTCGACCTGCCCCCAAGGCCGCCAGGCTAGGAAGGCAACGCCGATGATCGCGATCGCGTTGACGACGATCAACAGCATCGGAGCGAGCGACGGCTCCCACGGCAACGGCTCCGTCAGGACGATCTTGCTGTCGGCGCCGACCGTAAACCTGCGCAGCATCTGCCAGAACGCACCGACCTCGGCGATCACGACCAGTGCAAGCACCGCGCCCACGAGCCACCGTTGAGAGAGGCGCGGCGACCGAATCGACCGCCGCTCGTTCCACATCGGGAGGAACACAACGCCGACGAAGATCGGTAGCGAGTACCGCCCCTGATACGTCAAGCCGGCCCTCGAGTTGGTGAAGCCGTTGATCACCAGCGGCAGCGCGAGCCACACGGCGACCAGCGCGACGAACGCTGCAAACGTGCGGAGGCTCGCGCCGCGGACATGGATGATTGCGACCAGGATCAGCGCGACGATCCACGCCGCGTACACGAACGTCGGCAACTTCGTGTCGAGCCAACCGAGCACCCCGACGGTCTGGCGGAAGTAGGTCGGCCAGTTGTCGACCGACCGACGCAGCGCGCTGCCCAGCGACAATTGGTTGGTCAGGCGATCGTCCTTCACCTCGATCTTGGCGTAGACCGCCCAGATCCACGAGCCGATCAGCGCCACGGCGTTCGGTCCGACGGCCCACGCCAACGCCCGCCGCGAGACGAGTTCTCGCCGTCGCGCGCCGGTTGCACCGATGAACACGATCGCAACCATCGCAGCCATCCACACGATCGCGATCGGACGCATCAGCACGACAGCCGCCGAGACGCTCGAGGCGACGATCCACAGTCGCAGTGTGAACTCGGCGTCGGTCGTGACCCGCGTCAAGCAGGCCCAGATCGCGACGAATCCGGCGATCTCGATCGCATTCGGGTTGACCGATGCGAACAGGAACAACGCCATCGGCGTGAGCGCGGCGACTTGCAATGCGACGACGCTCGATCTCGACGACCGCTTGGCCACACACATCGCCAGCGTCAACAGGGCGACGCACAGCGCCGCCGAGACGATCCGGTAGGCCACGACGCTGTCGGCCTCGCCCGATACGGCCACCGGCAAGCCGACAAGGCCGTAGTACCACGGCGGATACCGAGCGGCCGAGGAGATCAGCGCGGTCGACGGCGTGACGGCGCACGAGGCCGGTACGTCGGGTTGGCCGTTGTAGCACTCCAGGTTTCGCCGACCGAGGGCATCGGGCCCATCGAACTCGCGCAGGTTGTCGGGAAAGCCCGGCGCCACCGCGCCGAGCAACTGCCCGTGTGCTGTGGCGTACGCCTTGAACACGTGACCGGTCTCGTCGGGTGAGGCAAACCGTGGGACCCCGACAGCCCACGTGACGACCACCAACATCATCGCGACGAAGAACAGAACGACGTCGCGAAGCTTCATGCCGGCCGGCCTCGGGCGATCGTCACTGTTTCGTTGTAGATGAACCACCGGCCGAACAGTCTCGGCAGCGGGAACGACGAGATCCGCTCGACCACCAAGCCGCATTGCTCGGCAAGTTCGGTGAGCGCCCGATCGTCCATGAACCGCACGTGCGTGACATCCGACCCGTGGCCGCGTTCCTGCGGCGTGATGAGCACGATCCGCGCCCCCGAGGCGAGGTACGGCAAGTACGACCGGATCAGCGCGACCCCCGTCGGCTCGTCGAGGTGCTCGAGCACGTGTGAACACAGCAACGTGTCGAGGCGCGCATCGCCCGGCGACACGAACGCCGCCGTGAACTCCTGCGGCAGATAGGCCACATGACCCTTCTCGCGACACACCGCGATCGCCGCGGCATTGGGATCGACGCCTACTCCGCGCGGACGCACGAAGTCGAGGCACCTCCCGATGCCACACCCGACGTCGAGCACGCGACCGGTCGCAATCCTTCGCACGTTCCATCGATATGGGTTAGGGATCAGCCGTTTCCACCAACGACCGCTGAGGCGCTGCAGCCGGTCGGCATAGTTGGCGTCGGTCGAGGTCATCGACCGTCAATCGTCGTCCGGGTCGGTCGCCAACAGGTCGGCGCTGAACGCGAGTGCCGTCGCGATCGCCGCGGCGCGGTGTACCACCATCGTGAAGTACTTGGTTGCGGCCGCGCCATCGTGCATCGGCGGATCACCGAGCGAGCGCAGCACGGCCCCCGGCTCGCCGGTGACGGTGATCCGTTCGATCTCGGGCAACGTTCCCGGATTGCGCCACACATCGATCGGGGCCGGCCGCTTGGCGGGTGGGCGGCGGCTCCGATTGGTCGCTCGTCGTGCCGATTGGCTCATTCGTCGTCCTCTGCAAGTAGTTCAGCGGGGCGCAGGCCGAGGGCCAGGCGGAGCTGGTCGTTGTTGAGATCGGCCAGCGAACTGGACCGCGGCAGGACGACGTCGGCGATGTGGCGCTTGCCGGCGACGACCTCCTCGACGCGTTCGTCGATCGTGCCGGGGCACACCAGGCGGTGCGAGATCACGGTGAGGTTCTGCCCGATGCGCCACGCCCTGTCGCGCGCCTGGTCCTCGACCGCTGGATTCCACCAACGGTCGTACAGCACGACGTGGTTGGCCGCGGTCAGGTTGAGGCCGGTGCCGCCGGCCTTGAGCGACAGCACCATCGCCCCCGGACCTTGCGCGTTCTGGAACTCGGTCACCATTCGATCGCGCACGCTGCGCGTCAGGCTGCCGTCGTAACACGCGATCGGCACACCGGTGACCTCGGTGAGGTGCTCGGCAAGGCGACGGCCCCACGTGGCGAAGTGCGTGAACACCAGGATCCGCTCGCCGGCGGCAAAGACCGATTCGACGATCTCCTCGAGCCGGGCCAACTTGCCCGATCGGCCCGCCAGCGGCAGCCCGTCGTCGCGGTACGCCGCGGGGTGATTGCAGATCTGCTTGAGGGCGGTGATCGCCGCGAGGATCGCCCCCTGCTTCTTGTCGGCGAGCGCCGTCGAATCCGAGACGTTCTGCACCAGGTCGTCGAGCACCGCCTGGTAGAGGCCGATCTGCTCGGGCGTCATGGTGCAATGGTCGAGCTCGTCGATCTTGTCGGGCAGCTCGACGGCGACCTCGGGCTCGGTCTTGGTGCGCCGGAACAACAGCAGACCGTTGAGAGCGCGCAGCGCCGCCTCACCGTCGCCCGACATCTGGGCGATGAACGAAGGCCGCGAACCGACCAGCCCGGGGTTGGTGAAATCGAGGATGGCCCACAGGTCGCCGAGGCCGTTCTCGATCGGCGTGCCAGTCAGCGCGAGGCGGGTGTGCGCCTCGATGCGCCGCAGCTGTTGCGAGGTGTCGCTGGCCGGGTTCTTGATCGCCTGTGCCTCGTCCATCACGATCGTGCGCCAGCTGCGCGCCGCGAGCGAGTCGATGTCGCGGACGGCCGTCGCATATGTGGTGATGATCATGTCGGCGGTGGCGATCTCTGCTTCGAGCTCGCCCGACGTCGCCCGGTCGGCGCCGTGATGCACGATGACGCGCAGGCCAGGGGCGAACCGGGCGGCCTCGGCGGCCCAGTTGCCCACGACTGCCGCAGGCGCGATCACCAGCGTCTTGCCGTCGCCCGCCGAACGCGCCAGGTGCGCGAGGACCGTTGGCGTCTTGCCGAGCCCCATGTCGAGCGCGAGGCATCCGCCGAGTCCCGCGGCGTCGAGGAAGCCGATCCAGGCCACTGCCTCGGCCTGATAGGTGCGCAACGAGCCCTCGAAGCCGTCCGGCTGCGTCAACGGTGACAGCGAGACTTCGCCGGCCCTGCGCACGATGTCGTTGGCCCAACTGTTGCCCTGCACGACGACGCCGCCGGACAGACCGGAGCCGCCGAGGCCGACGCTCTGGCGCAGGATCTCGGCACCGGTCAGCTGCGTCACGCCTTCGCGCTCGGCCAACGCCGTCGCGGCCTGCTGCACATCGAACCGGTCGACCTCGACCCACTTGCCACGCGACTGAACGAGCGGGCGGGCCTGGCGTGCCAGGCGCCTGACGTCGTCCGCGGTCAGTTCGACATCGTCGAACAGCACCGACCAGGCGACGTTGCTGAGCTGGTGGGCACCGACGACCGAGCCGGCGGTCGCCTCGGCGAACAGTCGTAGAGAAGGCCGTGCCTTGCGACGCGAGAGCGCCGGCAGACGCACATCGAAGCCGACCGTCGCCAGGGTGGGTCCCTTCAGCGTCATGAACTCCCAAGCCTCGTCCTGGCTGATCGCCACCTGACCACGACGCGATACGCCGACGCGATCGAGTGCGGGGAACAACCTGCCGAGCCGCTGCCATTCGGCGACGATCGATCGTCGTCCGCCGTCAGCTCGCAATGCGGTGTCGATGGGTACGAGCGACCCCTTTCCGGACGAGACGAAGACCGAGACGAGCCAGACACCGCCGGTCGACGGGGCATCGAGCTGCACGATCAGCTGCGGGCGGGACGCGTCGGTGACGGTTCGCGACCACTGCTCGAGCCGTCGCGACAGGGTGGTCGCATGGCCCATGTTGGCCTGGAAGGGAGTGCCGTCCATCCGGGCGATCACCGAGTCGTCGACGTCGATGGCGATCTTGGCGCTGGGCGGTGGCGCCGGGAGCTCGGTGCGCTCGATGCTCTCGGCGAGGATCGCCTCGACCGCGGCGTTGATGACCGAGGCCGTGGTCGTCCGCGCGTTGGCGGAGGTGACCGCAACGACTGCACCCGGCATCGATGCCGCAAGCGTGTTGACCACGCCGCCGTCGAGCAACGCGGGAAGCCAGCGGACCTCGGCGTCGACGCTGCCGTTGTCCGGACGCGTGCCGACGTGCAGGCTGGGCACGACCGCTCCACGAGCCGCCAGGCGCACCCCTTCGAGCGCAGCGCGACCGAGCCAAAGAACACTGGCGCCGACAACACTGTGATCGTCGCCGGCCCCGATCGCCACCAGCCAGCCGAGGGCCGCCTTCATCGGAATGGCCACCGCCTCGGCACGTTGGCCGCCCGGCAGTTGCACGCCGGGGTGCAGCTGCCAACCGACCGACGGACCACCGATCGACTCCAACCTCGTCGCCAGTTCGTCGTTGCCCTCGGGTTCCGAGCCGCGACCCGCAGCCCACACGACCACTTGCCCCTCCGCCCACGAGGCCTGCAACTGAACCGGCTCGGGTTCCCACGGCTCCGACGTGATCGTCATGACCTCATCGGGGTACTCGTCGTGGTACACCGGGGTGGGCGGCGGCGGCGGTCGCAGGCGGGCGGCCGTGGCGCGCAACCCGTGCAGCGTGTCGGTGAAGTCGGCAACGACCTGCTCGCGCTCTTCACCGGTCAGGTTGCGCACCGATTCGAGATCGTCCTCGGCCTCGATGATCATGCGATCGAGCATGATGAGCGAGCTCCGTTCGTCGGCGCGCAACATTGCGAGCTCGTCGTCCGATCCTCTGCCTTCGGAGATCGACCAGATCGCCGCTTCGAGTTGTTGTGAGTCGAGTATCAAATGTTGGTCCTGCGCCGGTGGCGCGGTCACGGCCTGTATTGCGTTCATGCCTTGCCCGGTGGCATCGTCGCGTCAGGGTCGCCGACCCCGATCGGTGCAGCCTACCTGCATCGATGACGTGCGAAGGTCACCACCTCAGATTTCGGCCGTGCCCAGATCGATCGAGTCCTGATCCAGCCGGTCGAAGAGCAGTTTGCCATCGATCGTCCCGATGGCCATCAGAACGTCACCAGTTCGAAGGCCACTGCGTACTGCACGCCGAACCGCTCGCCGACGCTCGCCGCGCTCGTTCGCAACGACTCGCCAGGGTCGTGACCAGCACCGAGGTTGGCCAGGTACGTCTCGTGACACAGCAATGACTGGATGCCGATGTCGAGGTATCCGGTGACGTCGACGGCATGTGTCGACTCAGGCGATGCGTTGAAGGCAGCAAACCGAACACCGTCCCACGCCGGTCCGGCGTCGGGAAAGACCCACGGGTTCGCGGCGTCGCGAACGGCGTCGAGCAGTGCCCTGCCGACCGCGCGGTGATCCGCATGGTTCCAACTCTGCCCGCCCCAACTGTCGCGATGATTGATCGACAGGATCACCTCAGGTCGGTGGCGGCGAATTGCGGCCGCGAGATCACGCCGCAGTGGGAGATTCGCCTCGACCAAGCCATCAGGATGATCAAGGAACTCGACGACCGACACGCCGACGGTCTGGCAACTCCTGCGCTGCTCGAGTTCGCGACCGGGACCGACCTGCTCCGGCGGCATCGTCGTGATTCCGGCCTCACCGCGCGTCACCAACACATAGCGAACGTCCTTGCCATGGTCGGTCCACCGTGCGACGGCGCTCGCCGCGCCATACTCCATGTCGTCGGGATGAGCGACGATTCCGATCGCCCGGTCCCAGCTCTCGTCGATCGCTTCGAAGTGGTCGGTCGGCACGGCAACATCAGATCACACGGTCATGTCTGCGCGATGCTTGGCGCATGACCGAAGCCGAGTTGGCCGTGGCGGCCGACGAGAACCTGGCCTCGACGTGGGCGATGCTCGGTCGTTCGATGGGTGCCGACGTGATCGAGGAGGGCCCATTGACAATGGTTGCGACCGGCCTCCCGGTGGCCTTCTTCAATGGTGCCTACGTCCGTTCAACGACCGACGAGCCGGCCGGCGCGATCGAGGATGCCATTCGCTTCTTTGCGGAACGCGACCTCCCATGGTTGCTGTGGGCGCGCCGAGAAGTTGCGCCGAACCTGCTCGCCGCAGGCCGCGCCGCCGGGCTCGGCGAGGCCGGCGGACCGCCGGCAATGGCACTTCGCGAAATTCATGACCGGCCGGCGATGCCGGACGGGTTGACCGTCGAGGCCGCCCGCACGACCAGAGCACTGCACCAGCACCAGGCTCTCCTCAGCGAGGGATTCGGCATGCCCATGGAGATCGCCGAGCGGCTCATCCGGCCACCGATGCTCGAGGAAGAGCACGCGGTGGTGTTCATCGGCCACGTCGATGGGCAGCCGGTGAGCTGCTCGCTGCTGGCAACGTCGGCGAAGACGGCCGGGGTGTACAACGTGGCGACGCCCGAGCGGTTCCGGGGGCGCGGCTACGGCGAGGCGTTGACGTGGTCCGCCATCGAGGAAGGTGCCCGCCGGGGCTGCTCGCACGCTGCGTTGCAGGCCTCCGATGCCGGCTACCCCCTCTACAGGCGGATGGGCTTCGTCGACCTCGGGCGCTACGTGCAGTTGGCGGGCCCGCCGCCGGCTGACCGATCGGTCTAGCCGACTCAGGGAATCTCGGGGAAGCCGTACGTCACGCAGACCGCGAACGCGTTGCCCAACACCAGGCCGGCAGCTATTCCAATTGCGACGATTGCTCGCCAATCGTGCCGCGCCCTGCTGGCTGCGGCCGGCATGTACCAGTGCGGCAACAGCGGGTCGGCGTCGGCACCCAGCGACCGCATGGGCACAGCATCGTCGGCGACGGAGGCTTCGGGATCGGCAGCAAGCGCCAGAGCCGTGAGTTCGTCGTCACCGATGTCGAGGTCGTTGAAATCGAGATCACTGATGTCGGTGTCGACGTCGTCCATCACATGGCGACCTTACGCCCGTCTCGCCACGATGTCGACGCGGCCAACCGGTTCAGCCGGGCGGGGGCGGTGGTACGAACGCACCTGGCGGCGGAGGCGGAGGCGGGCTGCCTGCGTATGCCGGCATCGCGCCCTCGCCGAACTTCGGGTAGACGTCGGTCATCAGCAAGGCATATGCCTGAATCTGCAGGGTGAAGCGGGTCGACTTCAGGATGAAGTCCCACATACCACGTGGCTGCTTACCGGTGATGACGATCGCGATCCACGAGATCAACAGCAGCACTGCGCTGGCGATCCCCACGAAGAAACCGATGACGAGAGCCGGGATGATCCAAATGAAACGCAGACCCGTCGTCAGCCGGTTACCCGACGGTTCGAACGTGATCGCGCTGCGCACCGGCACCGAGCCTGGGTCGGTGCCGAACGCCGGGTACTGGTCGTACAACAGGCCGGTGTAACCGTTCACTCGTGCGTAGTAACCGAGCCAGCCCTGCTGCAGGTTCCACATCCCTTCGTTGCGCTTGCCCGTGAAGACGATCACGAACCACTGGATCACCCCAAGGACCTGAGCGAGGTAGCCCCACACCTGCGACACGATGAGGTGCGGGATGGCAAGGATGATCCGGAATGCCACGGTTAGCCGGTTGCGGGACTCCGCGTACGTCACGTCATACGAGACTTGCGACACTGCGCCTCCTTCGAAATGCTCCCCATGTGGCGCGCAGCGTAGTGCCCGACCATGCGCGCCCCGAGCGATGCCCTCAGCCCTCGTCGCTGGCGAGCAGCGAATAGATCTTGCGCCGCGTTTCGTCGAGCAGTTCTGTCGCTCGCTGCCGTTGTGCGTCGGTGCCCGCCATCGCGAGTTGCTTGGTGGCCATAAGCAAGTGATGGATCGCCTGGCGCAGG
>JBDTYA010000221.1:0-28796 GCA_040005915.1 Ilumatobacteraceae bacterium | reverse complement strand
TCTACCAGCTGAGCCACGTCCGCGTTAGCGGTCGCCTACGTTATCAGTCGCCCGCAGAAACCGACAACGGGATCTCGACCGGGATCGAGTTGGCTCGGACCTCCATCACGATCGCTCCGAGTGCGGCCAGAACCACCAGCGCACCGGCGATCTGAACGACACTCAGCCGCTGGCTGAACAGGACCCAGGCACCGATCGCGGAGATCACCGGGCTGGCCAGCCCGAGCAGCGAGGCAACCGTGATGTCGAGGTGTCGTTGGGCCCAAGTCATCATGCCATGACCGACGAGGCCGGTGAGCAGGACCATCCCGACGATCGAGAGCCAGTCGAGCCCGTGAACAGCGCCGAGGTCGGGCGACGTCAGCAAAACCCACGGTGTGACAGTCAATGCAGCGACGAAGAACACACCCGCTATCAGCGCGATCGAATGGACACCCCTGTTGCGAACTTGCTTCATCCGCACGAAATAGGTCGTGAACAAGCCGAGATTGATCAGCGCCAGCACGTCGCCGTGGATCGTGGCACCCGATGACTGGTTGGCACCCAACACGACCGTGCTGATCCCTCCGAGGGCGATGATCGCGAGGAGGATCTGGCGCACGCTGGAACGATCACCGAACAGCAGCGGACCGATGAAAAGCATCAACGCCGGTTGGAGCGCTCCAATCAGTGTCGCGTTTGCTATCGACGTTGTTTGATACGAGGAGAACCCGACGAGCGTCGAGATCCCGAAGAGCACTCCTGGAACGAAGACAGCCTTGAGCAACGGAACGCTGATACGACCACCCGTCGCGTACGCCGCGGTGAACATGACGGGCATCGCCAGCCACAGACGCCAGAACACGATGGTGCCGGACGATGCATCGACGCTGCGAACCAACAGTGGCCCGAACCCCCAGGCGAACACCGCCACCCCGGCGATCGAGATGGCCAGCTTGGCGCGGCCCTCTGCTGTTCTCACGGCTTCTTATCGGCGGGTCGCAAATCGACCCGGAGCACCAAAACACCCTCCTCGATCGATGCGGTCGCATCGCCGACGATGGCAAAATCCATGAAATCCGTCTGAGCTTGTTGGATGAACCGCTGCCGTTCCTCGCCCGCAATCGGGGGAAGTGGACGACCCTTCACTGCGGCTGCACGTTCACGGAATCGGGCGAGCATCGCCTCGATGTCCAGACCATCAGCCACGTAGGGACACGGTAGTACGCGCGCCCTCCGCACGGGGTGGCATGTGACGGATGACTACCGAATTGGGTCGTTCGGCCTATCGACCGGCCGCTCGGTGGCGATCATCGTCGCGTCGACCTCGGGCTCAGGTGCGACCTCGGCAGCCTCGGATCTCAGTGCCTCGTCTGGTTCCACGACCGATTCGACCTCGGCCGGCCCCGACTCTTCACCGTCGACGACCTCGACGTCGTCCGACGCCTCGACCTGGCCGGCGATCACATCCGCGTCGGCCGCTTCGCCGGGTTCACGCAGATCGTCGAATGCTTGCGGCACGCTGCGCACGAGCGCTTGCAGGTCGAGGGGCTCGGACCGCGCCAGACCGGGCTCGGCGCCGCCGGCACCGGCCAGGCGCACATGATCGAGACGACGTTGCCGGTCGCCCTGGGGGGCCTTCACCCAAGGACGCGTACCCATCACTTCCAGCGGGGCCAGCGCAGGGTGCTCTTGCCGGCCTCGTCGCCACCACAGGACGGTCCCGACCAACAGGCCGATACCCACGATGCCGAGGGCGAGCGCTGAGAGATAGATGATTCGCTCGTTGGTGGGGTCGGAGAAATTGCCGACGATGCCTCCCAGGGCGCGACCGACGAACTTGACCTTCACCCTGCCATTCTCGCATGACGACGGCCATCAGACACGGGCATCGCCCACATGCCATACGTGGCACGTCGGCCCACGATGCGCCAAGCTGGGCGCGTGGATGTGTTGTGGCTGCTGCTCGCTCTCGCCCTGTGCGCCGGATTGGTGTACGTCGGCTACCGCATCGAGCCGCACCGGGTGTCGAAGGACGGAACCAGGTTTCTGTGCATGGGTCAATGGATCGGCGCGCAGGGCGACCCACGTGGACGACGCCGCGAGGTCTGGGTCACGGTCTTGCCCAGCGGTGAGCTGCAGGTCGACGTGAAGCGCCGGATGCATCACGACCTGACCCATTGGCGGATCGAGGGAAAGTCGCCGTCGCCGCCAGCACGCCGCGCCGTGTACGTGCTGCACCACGTCAATGAACTGGGCGCGGTCCAACGAATGACCTTGAAGCTGCCGGAAAAGAGCAGGGCGATCGCGATCCTCGACGACGCCTTCAGCAATCGTCGATGATTCCGGGTGTCAGGACGCAACGACGGTGTCGACGAACTTGGCCAATGGTTCGGACAGTTGATCGAGGTTGATCAGGAAGGCGTCGTGACCGTGCGGCGAGTCGATCTCGGCGTACTCACACGGCGTGCCACCAGCGATCAACACATCCCGGATCTGCCGTTGCTGGTACGACGGGTAGAGGATGTCGCTGGAGATCCCGATCGTCAGCGCCGGCACGCGTACCCGCGCCATCGCCGCCTCCACTCCCCCACGACCTCTGCCGACGTCGTGCAGGTCCATCGCCTTGCCGATGATGAGGTAGCTGTTGGCGTCGAACCGCCGCACCAATTTCTCGCCGTGGTGATCGAGGTATCGTTCGACCTCGAACCGCTGCCACAGGTCGAGGCTGTCGCGTAGCGTCGCCCCATCGGCAAGCTCACGACCGAACCGATCGGTGAACACGTTGTCGCTGCGAAACGTGACCTGGGCGACCATCCGCGCCACCGACAGTCCCTCCCACGGGCCGTCGTCGTCGTCGGCGTCGTAGTAGTCGCCGCCGCGCCAGTTGGGATCGAGGCGGATCGCCCGACGACCGATCGCGCCCCAGGCGATCTGTTGCGCGGTGGCCTGCGCGCACGTCGCGATCGGAACTATCGATCGCACGCGATCGGGATAGGTGATCGCCCACTCGAGCACCTGCATGCCACCCATCGATCCCCCGACCACGGAGTGCCAGGCGGGGATCTCGAGGTGGTCGGTCAGACGAACATGGGCGCGCACCATGTCGCGGATCGTCACCACCGGGAACCGACTGCCGTACGGCTTGCCGTCGATCGGATGCGGTGACGCCGGCCCGGTCGATCCCTGGCAGCCACCCACAACGTTCGCGCACACGACGAACCACCGGCTGGTGTCGATGGCCAACCCTGGCCCGACGGCACCCTCCCACCAGCCTTCGCTGGGGTGGCCATGACCCATCGGACCCGTGGCATGGCTGTCGCCCGTCCACGCGTGACACAACAGGATCGCGTTGCTGTGGTCGGCGTTGAGCGTGCCCCATGTTTCGTACGCGACCGTCACCTCGTCGAGGGTCACGCCTCCATCGAGCGCGACCGGTCGCGTGAAGTGGAGGAACTGACGATGGCCGATGGGGTCGCCCGCGTGCCAAGCGCCGCTCGCCGGCATTGCTTGTCCCGCCATGATCCCTCCTCGTGTTCGTCTCCGTTGGTGGACGTCGCACGAGGGAAGCTGAGTTGCCCTGCAGAACAGGGCCACATCCCCGCCGAAGCGGGATGGCACCGTGGGGCTTCCTCCCCGGTTGCCGTATCGGAACCCCTGAGGGCGACGATCACTCGTGATGCGAACCGCCGACACTGTACCGATGTCGCGCGATTCGCGGCGTGTCGAATACGGCCCCTCACTGTCCCGCCCATCGAATTGACTGAGTCGGTGATCAGAACGGCTGACCCGTCAGCGAGTAGACGTCGCCTGCATCAGCCGCCATCCTGTTGCGAATGGGTGTCTGCTTCCTCACTCCGAAGGCGCGTCCGACCATGACTTCTACCAAGGGGTACGGCAGCGTTGTCGGTGAACCGATCGCCGCCGGCGAGATCGTCGCCGCGTTCGGTGGTCGATGCGTGAGGCGCGACGAGTTCGATCTGCTGCCGGCCAGTCAACAGGTCCGCAGCGTGCAGATCGACGAGAACCTCTACATGGCCGGGGCACCCGAACCGGAGCCCGCCGACTTCATCAACCACTCGTGCGACCCGAACTGCGTGCTGAGCGGAAACGTGCTGATCGTGGCAGCACGTGATATCGCCGTTGGCGAGGAAGTCACCTACGACTACGCGACCACCGACGGCAGCGACTACGACGAGTTCGAGTGCTCGTGCGGCACGTCCATGTGCCGCGGCAAGGTATCCGGTCACGACTGGATGCTGCCCGAGTTGCAGCTCCGTTATCGGGGCTCGTTCAGCCCCTATCTGGCCAAGCGAATCGCGGCGCTGGTCAACGTCGGCGCCGAACGTCGGGCCTTTGCCCTCTGACGCTGCGGCCAGAGCACTCACAACCCGAAGGCCGACCCACGGCACCCACCGCACTACCCTCGGCCCATGCGAGTGCTGATCGTCGGCGCGGGTGGGGTCGGATCCGCCCTCACGACCATCTGTGCACGGCGTGACGTGTTCGAGCAGATCGTCGTTGCCGACGTTGACCCGGCGCGCGCGACGCGCGCTGCGGCGACTGCGCACAGCGATCGCGTCAGCAGCACTCGGGTCGACGCGTCGCAGCGACTCGATGTCGTCGAGCTCGCCGCGGCGACCGGCGCCGACGTCATCGTGAACGCCTGCGATCCACGTTTCAACCCGCCGATCTTCGAAGCCGCATTCGAGGCCGGCTGCGACTACCTCGACATGGCGATGCATCTCTCCGCGCCGCATCCCACGGATCCGTACAACCAGATCGGCGTCAGTCTCGGGGCCGCCCAATTCGCCGCCAGCGATGCGTGGACCGAACGAGGTCTGCTGGCACTGGTCGGCATGGGGGTGGAGCCCGGTTTCAGCGACGTCGCGGCGCGCTATGCGGCAGACCACCTCTTCACCACCATTCATGAGATCGGCGTGCGCGACGGCAGTGATCTGGTGATCGAAGGTTTCGCGTTCGCACCCACGTTCAGCATCTGGACGACCATCGAGGAATGCCTCAACCCACCGATCATCTACGAGCGCGAACGCGGCTGGTTCACGACCGCGCCGTTTTCCGAGCCCGAGCTGTTCACCTTCCCAGAAGGCATCGGCCGATTGAAATGCGTCAACGTCGAACACGAGGAGGTGCTGCTGATGCCGCGATGGATCGACGTCGACCGTGTGACCTTCAAGTACGGGCTCGGCGACGAGTTCCTCGATGTGTTGGCCACGCTGCACAAGTTGGGCCTCGACTCGACGAAACCGGTCAGTGTGCGCGGCAACGAAGTGTCTCCGCGAGACCTCGTTGCCGCAGTGCTGCCGAACCCTGCTGAGCTCGGTCACCGCATGACCGGCCGCACGTGTGCCGGCACCCTCGTCACCGGTGTCGGCTCCGACGGCAAAGCCCGCTCGACGTACCTCTACCAGATCGTCGACAACGAGTGGACGATGGCCGAGTTCGGCCATCAAGCCGTGGTGTGGCAGACCGCTGTGCACCCGGCCGTCGCATTGGAGATGTTGGCCACCGGCGAATGGAAGGGCGAAGGCGTGAAGGGACCCGAGGCGTTCTCGGCCGACCCGTTCATGCCGCTGCTCGAAGAGCACGGCGCGCCCTGGTCGATGGAAGAACGGTCGACGGAAGAACGGTCGCTCTAGTACGCAGCGCTCACTACGTGAGCGAGCCGATCACCGGTTGGGCCAGCACGACGCGCCGGTCGAAACCGGGCTCCGTCGGGAGGAAACCGTTGCGATCTGGCCACAGCAGCTGCACGACCACGAACGGGGAGCCACGGTGCCAGGCCACACCTGTCGAGAACAGGACCCCCCATCGATCGAGATCGACCGGCGCGAACACGCAGCGGAGATCGTTGTCGAACAGGCCGGTGAGCTCGACCCCCAACGGGATCTCCGTGCCGCCGCGCAGCAAGTCCGCGAGCAGATCGAACAGGCCGCGCGCCGCGGCCGGCGTGAGCCCGAACAACACGACCTCGGGGAATTCGAACGCCTCCGGAAATCCGATCGTGTAGACGTACCCGGCGATCGGTGGATCGACGTCGGGCTGCGCGGCCACCGGCTCGATGGCCCAGCCGTGCTCCTCGATCATCCACTCGATCTTCTCGGCGTGAGGTATGTGGAAATCGGGCAGGTCGGTCACAGCAGCGACTCGCTCTCGAGGTCGACGACATGCTGGGCGTGCCGGGTCGCCATCGCCGCGAACATTGCCTCACTGCGGTGGCTGGAGCCGACGATCTGCGATGCGATCACACTCATCACGACGCCCGCGTACGCATCGCGCCGGTACCCGCACCACAGGTCGTCGGCGTCGACCGCGACCCCGTACCCGGCCAGCGCCTGACCGTACTGGTCGACGAGCTCTCGCTCGACCTCGCGGCGTCGGGGCGGCAGCAGGCCGGCGCCAAGGAAGTAGCTGACATCGGTGATCCCCGATCCGTGTGCGGGCGTCTGCCAGTCGACCGCGGCGATCTCGACCCCGCCGTCGGGCCCGGCGAACATCAGGTTGTCGAGCCGGTAGTCGCCGTGCGTGACCGTCTTTGCGGCGTCGCGTCCGTCGACCCAGCAGGCGATCTGTTGACCGAATCGCTGGATCACATCGACGGCCTCCGCAGACAGGTAGCCGCCGAACGTGTTCATGAACCCGGGCACGAACATCGCCCACAACATCGCCAGCTGCTGAGCATCGGCCGCGGTCCGTCGGCCGAGCCACTCCAGCTCGTGCAACGCCGGATCACCCCAACGAGGGCCGTGCAACTTGGCCAGTTCCAGCACCGCGATGCGGGCCTGCACCGCGTCGCATCCGGTGACCTGGTCGCCCGGGACCGCGGGCGCCAGGTCCTCCATCAGCAACACGAAGTCGCCGGTCTCGGGATGCCATTCAGCGTGATAACAGCGGGCGACGCGAATGTCGACCGTCGGTGCAACCTGCTCGTAGAAGCAGACCTCGCGCTCGTAGTTGCGCAAAGCGATGCCGGTCGTCCGGCTCGCCGGGTCGGGCGACGGCAGTTTGGCGATCAGTGACGAGGGCAGCGAACCGTCGCCGCGGATCTCGAGGCGAATGTTCATGCCGACCAGCCCGTCGCCGATCCGGCTCGACCCGGCGACACTGACGTCGCAATCGAGCACGGAGCTCAGCCACGAACCGGTCAAACCCTCTGGTGTCATCGACTCGCCGGCTGTGCCATCGAATCGAAAGGTAGCCTCCGACGCTGATGGCCACCGATCCCGCCGAACTGCCGGCCCGTGGCTCGAAGTACCGATTCCTCTTCTCGCCGAAGTGGATCGCATTCCATCTGCTCGTGATCGTCGTCGTCGTGGCGATGGTCAACCTCGCCTTCTGGCAGCTCCGCCGCCTCGATCAGCGCCGCGAGTTCAACTCACAGGTCCGCGCCAACGCCAACCAACCGATCGCCACGTTCGACGAAGTCGCCGATCGACTGTCGCAGCCTTCGACGATCGAATGGCGACGCGTGCGTGTGACCGGCACGTACGTTTCGGGCCACCAGTTCGAGGTCGTCAACCGCTCCCAGAACGGCGAGACCGGACGCAACGTCGTCGACGGGTTGCAGTTGCCCGACGGCTCCCTGTTGCTGGTGAACCGCGGCTTCGTCAACGATGCGGACGCGACGCCTGCAGTCCCCGGCGGCCCCGTCGTGGTGGTCGGCCGGCTGCGCGCCAGTGAGCACCGCGTCACCGGTCAGCCTGCCGACAACGGTGCCGATGTGCTCACCGAGATCCGCCGGATCGACATCGACGTTCTGTCGAAGCAGTTCGATGCGAACGTGCTGCCGATGTACGTCGAACAGCTCGAAGCGACGCCCGCCGACTTCAAGTCGCTGGAGCCGATCGTCGCGCCGACGCTCGACGAAGGCCCACACCTGTCGTACACGGTCCAGTGGTTCATTTTCAGCGTGTGCGCGATGGTCGGCTGGTTCCTCGCAGTGCGGCGATCACTCGCGACCCGCTCGGGCAAGCCGCCGAAGAAGCGACGATCGTCGTACGTGCCGATTGCCGACGACGAGTCAGTGGGCTGACGGTTCTGTGTTCTCCAGTACGGCCATGCGCCTGAACTGCTCGACCACGTTCGGCGAGGTGTAGCCGGGATCGAGGTGCCGGTACACCGTGTCGACGTTGACGGCGATGCGACCGAACTCGCCGAGCGAACCAAAGTCGGGCCTGGCCCGGATCTCGGCAGCGATCTCGCGTGTCGCCTCCCACGCATCGACGCCCGCCGCCTGCAACCGACCGGCTGCTTCGTCTACGAACGACAGGTATTCGCGCACCGAGGAGATGCCGGCCTTGTCGGTGAGCGGTCCGTGGCCGGGCACGACGACGTCGACGTCCATGCTCAGCATCAGATCGCACGCCGCGACCCAATTGCACAAAGGACCGGCCCACACGATCGGTGTGCCGCCGATGAACAGGATGTCGCCCGTGTAGATCGTCTTCGCATCAGGCACGTACACGAGCGTGTCGCCATCGGTGTGGGCAGGCCCGACCTCGATCAGCTCCACAGCACGCCCTCCGACGTCGAGGTCGAGTCGGCCGTCGAACGTTCGATCAGGAAGCCGCAACTCGATGCCTGCGAACTCGAACTCACCGAAGAAGCTCCGGAACATGTCGCCGACTTCGCCGGGTGCGGCGTTGAGACCGGCCAACAACGACGGAGGCACCTCGCTCATCTCGTGCGCTGTCGCGGAGCTCGAAATGATCTCGGTGTCGTCGAGCAGGATGTTGCCGAAGCAGTGGTCACCGTTGGCGTGGGTGTTGACCACCTGACCGATCGGCGCCGAAGCCGTGGTCGAGCGCATCGAATCGAGCATCCGCTGGGTCAGCCGGAGGTCGAACAACGTGTCGACGAGCAACGAGGAGCCATCCCCGACGATCAAGCCGGCGTTGCTCCAACCCCAGCTGCCGTCAGCCTGCACATAGGCGAGACAGCCATCGGCAACCTCGTGCAGTCCGGCATCGCGATCCGTTGACATTCGCCAGTACTAGCACCCTCGGCGGTCTCGATGCATCGGTCGATCGACTCTGTTGGGAGTGGAGAGTCGCGACCGGAGCGCACGCCTGCGCTGATCTCTCATCGCACTGCGTTGGTTTGCGAGGGGAGGCCGACCAGGTGGCCGGTGTCGTTGTAGCGGACGAGGCGCCAGTGGTTGTCCTTCACCAGCTGCAGTTCGGTGATCGAGGTGTTGAGCGTTTGGATCTCGAACGAACCGGTGCCTGGAGCCTTCAATGCCAGGCGAAGGGCGGCGTCGACCACGCCGCCGTGACAGGCGACGACAATGGTCTGGTCGGGATACGTGTCGAGAGTGCGGCGGATGGCCTGACCGATCCGGTACTGGAACGCGGCGATCGTCTCGCCGCCGGGGAAGCTGGTGCTGAACGGATCGCCCTGCCACCACCCGACGCCATGGTTGGCGATGAAGTCGTCGAAGCCCATGCCGTCGCAATCAGGCCCGGGGTCGTGTTCGCCGAACCCGGCGTCCTCGACGATCGGCAGGTCGCCGAGGGCCGGAGCGAGGATCTCGGCGGTCTCGCGAGCCCTCGAGAACTGACTGGAGATCAGCACGTCGGCGGCGACCTCGCGGCTCACCAGCCAACGATCGCGGAGCGCCTCGGCCTGGCGCCGACCGAGCTCCGAGAGGCCGCTACACGTGCGATGCCCACCGATGACCCTGGCCACGGTGGTCTTCGATTCTCCATGTCGAATCAGCACGAGGCGGGTCACAGTACATAGACCTTACTTTTCGTTTGCGTACGACCGCCTGTCGGTGAACCTGCAATAACTTCACACAGGTGCCGGGTGTCGACAGGTTGACCATACGTTCGACCGCCGCAGACCCCCGCGCCGCCGGCCTGCTCGCCGATGCACACGCCCTCGGATTGACGGCCATCACCTCGATCGATGTCGCTGACCTGGTGTTCGTCGCCGGCGGAAGCGATCTCGACGAGCTTCATGCGTTGCTGGTCGACCCGCTGCTGCAGACCGGCGACTGGTCGGTACCGGTCACGGGTGCCGGCACGACCGGGACGCTCGAGACTGCTCTGCTCCCCGGTGTGACGGATGCCGCGGCGCAGGCCGTCGCCCTGGCCGCCGAGACCATCGGCTCGTCCGTCGCCGCCGTCGCCACCGGGGCGCGCTACGAGGTGCACGGTGACTTCGACGACGACACCCTCACCGTTCTTGCCAACCGGCTCCTGGCGAACGCGGTGATCGAACGTTGGTCGCTGGGCGTGATCGAGCCGACCTTCGTCGACGGTGCTGCAACAGCCGACATCGGGGTCGAGCTGGTCGAGCTGGACGGTCTCGACGACGAAGCGCTCGCGGCCCTCGATCGCGAGCGCGGCCTGTCGCTCGATCCCGCCGAACTCCGTGTGATCGCCGAGCACTTCCGCCGCGAAGGTCGCCCGCCGACCGACGTCGAGCTCGAGACACTCGCCCAGACGTGGAGCGAGCACTGCGCGCACAAGACCTTCCGGGCGCGCATCACCGACGAGCAGGGCAACGCGATCACGCCGCTGCTGCAGCAGCTCCGTGACGCGACCACGGCCATCGACGCACCATTCCTGCGCAGCGCGTACGTCGGCAACGCGGGCATCGTCTCGTACTCCGAGGGCACGACCATCGCGGTCAAGGCGGAGACCCACAACCACCCTTCGGCGATCGAGCCCTTCGGTGGATCGAACACCGGCGTCGGTGGAGTCATCCGCGACGTCATGGGTGCGGCTCATCGCCCGATCGCCGTCACCGACATCCTCTGCTTCGGCCCGACCGACCTCGACCCGTCGGCGGTGCCGGACGGGGTGTTGCACCCACGTCTCGTCGAGGCCGGTGTGATCGCCGGCGTCGCCGACTACGGCAACAAGATCGGCCTGCCCACAGTCGCCGGCGCGGTGCTGTACGACCCGGGTTACATCGCCAACCCGTTGGTCTATTGCGGTTGCATCGGCGTCGCCGACGACACTCCCCGGCTGACCGGTCCCAACACTGGTGACCGGGTCGTGGTGCTCGGCGGGCGCACCGGGCGCGACGGCCTGCGCGGTGCCACGTTCAGCAGCGCAACCATGGATGCGACCACCGGCGACGTGGCCGGCGCCAGCGTGCAGATCGGTGATCCCATCGTCGAGAAGCTCCTGATCGACGTGCTGCGCGACGCAGCCGGCCTGTTCACGGCGATCACCGACTGTGGCGCCGGCGGCCTGTCTTCGGCGATCGGCGAGATGGCCGAGGGAATCGGCGCCGACGTCGATCTGGCCGGCGCACCGCTGAAGTATCCCGGCCTCCGCCCCTGGGAGATCTGGCTCAGCGAGGCACAAGAACGCATGGTCGTCGCCGTTGCCGACTCGGCATGGTTGCAAATGCAACAACTCTGCGATCGACACGGTGTGGAAGCGACATCGCTCGGCACGTTCACCGGCGACAACATCCTGCATGTTCACCACGGCGACACAACCGTGTTGCGCCTGGACACCACCTTCCTGCACGACGGCCGCCCGCCGCGCGACATGACAGCGGCGCTGCCCGCACCCGATCACAGCGCTGTCGATCCGCCGCAGTGCGGCGATGTCGCGGCGACGCTGCTGGCACTTCTCGCACATCCCAACATCGCGTCGAAGGAAGCTGTCATCCGCCGTTACGACCACGAGATCCTCGGCAGCACCGTCGTGCGACCGCTGGTCGGCCGCCGCGGCGACGGCCACGCCGACGGTGTCGTCATCGCCGACCCGGCCGACACCCACGGCCTGGCCATCGGCATCGGGGTCAACCCGTGGTTCGGCCAGATCGACCCGTTGCGCATGGCGCATGCCGTCGTCGACGAGGCCATCCGCAACGTCGTGGCCGTCGGCGCCGATCCCGACAGGATCTCACTGCTCGACAACTTCTCCTGGGGCGATCCGCGTCGACCGTCGACACTGGGCGAGCTCGTCGCCGCTGTGCAAGGGTGCTGCCAGGCTTCGATCGCCCACGGCGCCCCGTTCGTCAGCGGCAAGGATTCGTTGAACAACGAGTACCTCGGCGCCGACGGTGCTCGCCACTCGGTGCCACCGACGTTGGTCGTCACGGCGATCGCTCATGTGCCCGACGCCAATGCGGCGGTGACACCGGATCTCAAGTACGCGGGCAACGTGGTCGTGCAGATCGGTGCGACCCATTGCGAGTTCGGCGGCAGCCACTTCGCCAAGGTTGCCGACACGACGACGACCGGCACCGTTCCCGCGCCGGATCCTGCCGCGCCGGCGCGGTATCGCAACCTGCATCGAGCGCTGCGAACCGGCAAGCTGCTGGCCTGTCACGACATCAGCGAGGGCGGCCTCGCCGTGGCGCTCGCCGAGATGTCGATCGCCGGCCGCCTCGGTCTGGCCATCGACTCCTTGCCGGGTCCCGACGACGTCTCGGCGTTGTTCAGCGAATCGTCGAGCAGGTTCGTGTGCGAGCTCGCGGCGGGCGATGTCGCCTGGCTCACCGAACAACTCGGCGAGCCCGTCGTGGTACTCGGCACGGTCGTCGACGAGCCCGTCCTGTCATTACCGACGACATCGCCCATTCCCCTCGACACACTCGTCGAAGCATTCGGGGCACGACCATGAGCCGGCCGACTGCACTCGTGCTCGCCGCGGCCGGCACCAACCGCGACCACGACGTCGCATTCGCTCTCGACCTGGCCGGCGCCGAGCCGCGCATCACGCTGCTCGCCGAGCTCGTCGAGCGCCCCGACATCCTCGAAACCGGACAGATGGTCGTGATCGCCGGCGGCTTCAGCTACGCCGACGCGCTCGGTGCCGGGCGGATGTTCGCGCTACAACTCCAGCACCGGGTCGGCGATGCGCTGCGCGCCTTCGTCGGCGCCGGCAGACCGGTGATCGGCATCTGCAACGGCTTCCAGGTCCTCACACGCACCGGCCTGCTACCGGGTGCACTGGGGCACAACGCCAGCGGGCACTTCCAGTGCGAATGGGTGCAGCTCGAGGCGCCGACCAGCCGTTGCATCTGGACGACGGACGTGAACGTGATCGATTGCCCGATCGCCCACGGCGAGGGCCGCTACACCAATCCGGATCCGGAGGGCCTCGCCCTGTCCGGTCAGGTCGCGTTGCGCTACCACGACGGAAACCCCAACGGATCGGTCGACGACATCGCCGGCGTGTGTGACCCCAGTGGTGTCGTGCTTGGCCTGATGCCGCATCCCGAGAACCACGTCATCGCCCGCCAGTATCCCGGCTTCAACCGAGGCACCGGCGGGTCACTGGGTTTGACGCTGTTCGAACAAGGCGTGCGCTACGCCAAGGAACGATGATCATGGTCGCCCCGTTCCTCGACATCGACCTTCCGCTCGCCGATCGCCGCGACGGCAAGGTTCGCGTCTCGTACGCCTACGGCAACGGCCGCCGTGCGTTCATCACCACCGACCGTCTGTCGGCATTCGATCGCGTGATCGCCGGCGTGCCGTACAAGGGTCAGGTGCTGAACCAGCTCAGCGCATGGTGGTTCGAGCGCACCGCCGACGTCGTCGCCAACCACGTCGTCGACCTCCCCGACCCCAACGTGCTGGTCGCCCACGCCGCGCAACCACTTCCCGTCGAGGTCGTCGTGCGTGGATACATCACCGGCGTCACCAGCACCTCGCTGTGGCGCCAATACGCCGACGGCGCCCGTACCATCTACGGGTATCACTTCTCCGAGGGGTTGCGGAAGAACACCGATCTGCCGGCGGCGATCGTGACGCCCACGACGAAGGCCGAGCACGGCGGCCACGACGAACCGTTGAGCCCACATGACGTCACCCGCAGAGGCCTCGTGCCCGCCGCGCTGTGGCGAAAGGTCGAGGCCGCCGCGTTGGAGCTGTTCTCGCGGGGCCAGGAGCTTGCCCGCCGGTCGGGCCTCATCCTCGCCGACACCAAGTACGAGTTCGGTACGACGCCATCCGGTGAGCTGCTGCTCATCGACGAGGTCCACACACCCGACTCGTCGCGGTACTGGGTGACCGAAACCTACGAGCAACGGCTCAGTGCCGACGAGGAGCCGGAGAGCCTCGACAAGGAGGTCGTACGGCGGGCCTTGATCGACGCCGGCTACGACGGTCACGGGATGCCGCCAACCCTCGAAGCCGCTGTCTGGGAAGCCACGTCGCGGCGTTACATCGATACATACGAACGCTTGACCGGGCTGACCTTCCAGCCCGGCAGTTACCCGGTCGACGACCGGATCAGGGAGGTCCTCGGGCATGCTGCCTGACAAGTCATCGAAACTCGTCTCGGACGATTCCTGGTGCACCGATTCCGACTCCGACGAGCCACACGAGGAGTGTGGCGTCTTCGGCGTGTCCACTCCACACGGCGAGGGCGTGGCCCAGACCGTCTTCTTCGGGTTGTTCGCGTTGCAACATCGTGGCCAAGAGGCTGCCGGCATCGCTGTCAGCGATGGCAGCCGCGTGCGACTGCACAAGGACACCGGGCTCGTCGCCAACGTCTTCACGCCGGCCACCATGAGCACGCTCACGGGCTACCACGGAATCGGCCACACGCGCTACAGCACCACCGGCGCGAACGCACAACGCAACCACCAACCATTCCTCGTCGAGACGATGCACGGACCCCTGGCACTCGCCCACAACGGCAACCTGGTGAATGCCCCGGCGCTCCGCGACGAACTGCTGACCCGCGGCTTCGGCCTCACCGCCACCAGCGATACCGAGGTCATGACTCTGATGCTCGCCGCCGCCGGTGGCAAGACCTGGGAAGACCGCCTCGAGCGCACGCTTCCGGCCTGGAAGGGCGCCTACTCGCTGGTCGTCCTGGTTGCCGACCGTGTGATCGCCGTCCGCGACCCATGGGGCTTCCGACCGATGAGCGTGGGCCGGCTGCCGCACGGCGGCTACGCCGTTGCCTCCGAGACATGTGCGCTCAGCACGCTCGGTTGCCTCGACATCAGCGAGGTCGCACCGGGCGAGATCGTCACGCTCAACGGTGCCGAGATGACCCGCCGTCAGGCGTTGACGCCGGCGGCGCGTTCGGCAAGGTGCACGTTCGAGTTCGTGTACTTCAGCCGTCCCGACAGCGTGTGGGCCAATCGCAACATGCACCATGTTCGCCAACGGCTCGGTGAAGAACTTGCCGCAGAGTCACCGGTCGACGCCGACGTCGTGATCCCCGTGCCCGACTCGTCTATCCCGGCGGCAATCGGTTTCAGCCGGGCCAGTGGCATCCCCCACAACGACGGTCTCATCAAGAACCGCTACATCGGGCGCACGTTCATCGAGCCGACGCAGGAGCTGCGCGATCGCGGTGTGGCGCTCAAGTTCAACGCGCTCGCCGAGAACCTCGCGGGCAAGCGCGTCGTGATGATCGACGATTCGTTGGTGCGAGGCACGACCGCCGGGCCACTGGTGAAGCTGCTCCGCGACGCCGGCGCCACCGAGGTGCACGTGCGCATCACATGTCCGCCGATCACCCACGCCTGCCACTTCGGTGTCGACATGGGACACGATGGCGATCTCATGGCCGCCCACCTGACGGTCGAGGAGATGCGCGAACACATCGACGCCGACTCGCTGGCCTTCCTCTCGCTCGACGGGATGATGCGAGCCATCACGGTCGATCCCGGTGGCGCGGCCACCAACGACGCCGAGGGCTACTGCAACGCCTGCTTCACCGGCCGCTATCCGATGGAGGTCGCCGAGGCACAGGCGAAGCTGGCATTCGAGGGTGTGCTGGCGTGAGAGTGCTCGTGATCGGGGCAGGCGGCCGCGAGGCGGTCATCGCCTGGGCATGCCGACGCCACGGTCACGACGTAACGGTCAGCGCCGACCTCGCCCCCGACGCCTCCGCCGATCTCGTGATCGTCGGACCCGAGTCGGCTCTGGCCGCCGGTGTAGCCGACGAGTGCAAGCGACGCGGCATCGCCTGCTTCGGGCCGACTGCAGACCTGGCACGCATCGAATCGTCGAAAGGCTACGCCCGCGCCCTGGCCACATCGCTGGGCATCCCCGGACCACGCCACTTCTCCACCTCGTCCTTCGACGATGCGGTCGCCTGGTGGAAAGCCCTCGAGGGCCCGATCGTGGTCAAGCAGGACGGTCTCGCGGCGGGCAAGGGCGTCGTCGTGCCCACCACGGACGACGCCACCCTCGAGGCCATCACCTCGCTGATCGCCCTCGGTCCGGTCGTGCTCGAGGAGCAGCTGACCGGTGCCGAGTGCAGCCTGATGGCGCTGTGCGACGGCAGAGTCGCCAAGCCGCTGCCGATCGCCCAGGACCACAAGCAGATCGGCGTCGCCGACACCGGCCCCAACACCGGTGGCATGGGCGCCTACGCGCCGGCGCCCACCGGTCACGATGCCGCCCGGTTGACAGAGACGTTCATCCAGCCCGTCATCGATCACCTTGCCGCGGAGGGTACGCCGTACGTCGGCGTGCTGTACGCCGGGCTGATGTTGACCGCCGCCGGACCGCGACTGATCGAGTTCAACTGCCGCCTCGGCGATCCCGAGGCCCAGGCGGTCCTGCCACTCCTCGACTCCGACCTCGCCGAATTGGCCCTGGCCTGCTGCAACGGCACGCTCTCCGAATCGTCACTGACGATTCACGAGGGGGCAACGTGCACGGTGGTCGCCGCGGCACCCGGATACCCCACGGCGCCCGTCACGGGTCAGGCCATCAGCGGTCTCGGCGCCGACGAGACGGATGACGCGCTGGTCTTCCTGGCCGGTGCAGACGAAGCGACGTCCACCGTCACCGGTGGCCGCGTCCTTGCCGTGACGGGGATCGGCCCATCGCTGGCCGCTGCCCGCGACAGCGCGTACCTTCGCCTCGCCTCGATCCACTTCGACGGCATGCAGGTCCGCGCCGACATCGGCTGGCGTGCCGCCGGTGCGGTGCTGACCTCGTACGCCGCGGCCGGTGTCGACATCGACGAGGGCACTCGCGCCGTCAGCAACATGAAGCAGGCCGTCGAACGCACCCACGGACCCGCCGTGCTGCGCGGTGTCGGCAGCTTCGGGGGTGCGTTCAGCGGTAAGGCGATCAAGGCGATGGACGAGCCGGTGCTGGTCGCCTCGACAGATGGTGTGGGCACCAAGGTCGAACTCGCCGCCCGGCTCGGCCGGTATCGCGGCGTTGGCGCCGACATCGTCAACCACTGCATCGACGACGTGCTGGTGCAGGGGGCGCGACCGCTGTTCTTCCTCGACTACATCGCCTCCAGCAGGATCGACGCCGAGCAGGTCGCCGAGGTCGTCACCGGCATGGCCGAGGCCTGCGAGGCCGCCGGATGCGCCCTGCTGGGCGGCGAGACCGCCGAGATGCCCGGTGTCTACGCTTCGGGCGCGTTCGACATAGCCGGAACCCTGGTGGGCGTCGTCGAGCAGCGCGACATGCTGCCGCGGGGCGAGCTGGTCGTCGGCGACACATTGATCGGCGTTGCCTCCAACGGACCCCACACCAACGGGTACTCGCTGCTGCGCAAGATCTTCGAATGGCTGCCGATGGACTCGACCCCGCCCGGCTTCGAGCGCACTCTGGGCGAGACGCTCCTGGTGTCGCATCGCAGCTACCTCGACGTGCTGACACCGGTCCTGGCGACGGGCAAGGTGAAGGCGCTCGCCCACATCACCGGCGGCGGCCTGCCCGAAAACCTGCCGAGGGTGCTGCCCGATGACTGCGATGCGTACGTCGACCTCGGCTCCTGGCCGGTGCCGGCGCTGTTCCAACTCGTCCGCGAAGTGGCTACCCAACTCGACACCTACGAGCTGTACCGCACGCTCAACATGGGCATCGGCATGGTCCTCGTCTGCGCGGCCCGCGACGTCGCCGTCGTGCAAGCAGCGATCGACGAGCCGACCTGGATCATCGGAGAGCTCATGGCCTCGGGCGGCGACGCCGGCAACCCGGATCGGAGAGTGCACCTGCAATGACCCGCCTCGTCGTGCTCGCCTCCGGCAATGGGACCAACCTGCAGGCCGTCCTCGACGCCTGCGCCGATGCCCGGCTACCCGCTGCCGTCGCAGCCGTCGTTTCGAACAAGGCCGGCAGCGGGGCACTGCAACGCGCCGCCGAGGCCGGTGTGCCGTACGTTCATGTCGCACCGCATGCCGGTGAGGCCCGCGCCGACTTCGACGCCAGGCTGGCCGACATAGTCAGCGGGTTCGACCCGGATTGGGTCGTGCTCGCCGGGTGGATGCGCATCCTGTCGATCAGCTTCCTCGGCTGGTTCCCGGGCATGGTCGTCAACCTGCATCCGGCACTTCCCGGCGAGCTGCCCGGCATCGGCGCCATCGAGCGGGCCTGGTTCGAAGCCCAAGCCGGCATCCGCGATCACTCCGGCGTCATGGTGCACCTGGTCCCCGACGAAGGCATCGACGACGGGCCGGTCCTGGCAACCGCCACAGTGGGCATCCATCCCTCAGACACCCTCGAGAGCTTCACCAACCGGGTTCACGGCGTAGAGCACCGCCTACTCGTCGAAACGCTCGCTACCTTGTGCACGACTGGAGCAAACGCATGAGCAACCACGAATTCTTCGATCGTTTCGAAGCATTGACCTTCGACGATGTTGTGATCGTCCCCGGTTATAGCGACGTGCTGCCTGACACGGTCGACACCACCGCGATCTTCGCCGCCGACATCACCCTCAACGTGCCAATCGTCTCCGCAGCGATGGACAAGGTCACCGAGGCACGCATGGCAATTGCCGCCGCCCGCGAAGGCGGCATCGGTGTGATCCACCGCAACCTGTCGATCGAGGATCAAGCTGCCGAAGTGCAGAAGGTGAAGCGTAGTCAGAGCGGGATGATCACCGACCCGGTCACGCTGTCGCCCACCGCCACGCTGCACGACGCCGAGGCGTTGATGAACCGCTTCAAGTTCAGCGGCGTCCCCATCACCGACATCGATGGACGTCTGGTCGGCATCCTCACCAACCGCGACACCCGGTTCTGCTCGGGCGCCGACTTCGACAAGCCGGTCACCGAGTTCATGACGTCGTCCGGTCTCGTCACGGCGTCGGAGGGCACCACACTCGAACAGGCCAAGGCCATCCTGCAGAAGCACCGGATCGAAAAGTTGCCGCTGGTCGATTCCGAGAATCATCTCATCGGTCTGATCACCGTGAAGGACATCCTCAAGCGCCAGGAGTTCCCCAACGCCACCCGCGACTCCGCCGGCCGCCTGCGCTGCGCCGCTGCTGTCGGTGTCGGCGCCGATCTCGAACAACGCGTCGAGGCCCTCTTCGCCCGAGCCGTCGACGCCGTCGCCCTCGACACCGCCCATGGTCACTCCGCCGGCGTGATCAAAGCGATCGAGCGGATCAAGGCGTCGTGGCCATCGCTACCGGTTGTCGCCGGGAACGTCGTGACCGAGGATGGGGTCGACGCTCTGGCGGCCGCCGGTGCCGACGCCATCAAGGTCGGGGTCGGTGCTGGGTCGATCTGCACAACCCGCGTCATCAGCGGCGCCGGCATGCCGCAGCTGTCGGCGATCTACTTCACGTGCAAGCAGGCCCGCAAGCGCGGCGTGCCCATCATCGCCGACGGCGGCATCACGTACTCGGGCGACATGGTGAAGGCACTGGCCGCCGGTGCCGACACGGTGATGCTCGGCTCACTGTTGGCCGGAACCGACGAGGCTCCCGGCGAGCTCGAACTGTTCGAGGGTCGCCGCTACAAGAGCTACCGCGGCATGGGCTCGCTGGGCGCGATGCAGGGCCTCGGCGCCGACCGGTATGCGTCTGCCCAATCCGAGGTCGGCGCGGCGACACGCAAGTTGGTGCCGGAAGGAATCGAAGGCCGCGTCGCCTACGCAGGGACGCTGAGCGACGTGATCTACCAGTTGGTCGGCGGCCTGCGCAGTGGAATGGGCTACGCCGGCGCCGCCACGCTCGACGCATTGCGCGGCGCACGGTTCATGAAGGTCACCACGGCAGGCCGTGAGGAGAGCCACCCTCATGACGTGACGATCACCAAGGAAGCCCCCAACTACCAACGCGGCGGCTGACTCAACCCCGGCCGGCCGGCCGCAAGTCGTCGGTTGGGCGCGATTCCGGTACTGGCGATACCGGAAGTGCACCCATCGCGGACTTGCGGGCGCGAAATGCGTACTGGGAGTGCCGAAATCGCGCCCAACCGAGGCGTGGAGCGCACGGCTGGTCGCCGGGAGTCCGCGTCGGAGAGGGTCAGGCGGTGGGCGCGTCCCGTGCGGACTCGACGACGGCCAGGAGGGCGTCGCCGTAGCGTTCGAGCTTCACAGGGCCCATGCCTTTGATGTTGCCGAGCGCGGCGAAGGTCGTCGGTCGTTGGCGGGCGATCTCGTGCAGAGCTTGATCCGACAGCACCGTGTACGCCGGCTTGCCCGAAGCCAGGTGTCGACGGACACCGCGCAACGCCTCGAACAACGCCGATTCCGCCGGTGACAGGTCGCGTCCGGGCGTGGACGCGACGGCCTGGCGGGCGGGATTTCGGGAGGCGGTCGCCATCACTGCTCGTGCCCTGGGATCGGGCGCGTGCAGGCATTGGTCGATGAACGGTGAGGGCCGCTTTCCGGGAACGACGTGTACCCGAGCGCGCCCACGCGTGATGGCCACGTGGAAGACGCGGCGCTCCTCCTCGACGTCGGTCGCCAAGCGATGAGGGAACTGGTCGGCATCGGCCTGATGAACGACCACAACCGGCCACTCCTTGCCCTTGACCCGGTGAACGGTGGCCAGAGTGACGCCGTCGAGATGCCACGTGCGGCGCAGCTCGCCTCGCAACCACGGCTCGAACGCGGCCGGGTCGGGTTGCAGCAGTGCCAGCTGGGCGACAGCCGTGAGGTCGTCGCTCTGCGCAGTGCGATTCATGCCCTTGCGGTGCGTATCGAGCGTCGACAGCGTCGAGGCCATGCCCATCGAGTCGTGCAGCTTGGCCAGGATCGTGGAAGTCGTCGCCCCACCGGCGGCCAGTGCTTGAAGGCTCCCGATGTCGGCGGCGAACGCCTCGACGCGCTCGGCCTCGCGCGGCGTGTTGAGCCGACCCGCAAGCCGGCGCAACCCGTCGAGCGAATCCTGGTCGCCGACCCAGCTGGCGACGTTGGGCCGCAGTGGACGCGACGGGTTGCGCAGCGCCTCGCCGATGTCGGTCTTCGACAACGAACCGCGGGTCGTCGCCAGCCGTAGCCAGGCCAGCGATCCGCGTACCGCGGCGCGGTCGGTGAACTCGGCGCCGACGCCACCGTGATTGGAGGTCCCGGCAAGACCGAGCGCTACCTGCACGGGTGCCAGCAGCGAGTTGACCCGCGTCAGCACCGCGATGTCGCTCGGTGCAAAGCCCTCGGCGATGGCTGCGGCGACGACCCCCGCTGTCGTCGCAACCGGATCCGCAGCTGCCTCGAACACCATCCCCTTCGTCGTCGAAGCGGCGCGGATCAGTTTCGGGACGCGGCGAGTGTTGTGTTGCAACAACGTCGATGCGGCGGCGACGACGTCGACCGGGCAGCGGTAGTTGACCTGCAACGGATGATCACCGGAGTGTGGGAAGTACTTCGCAAAATCGATGAGCCACTGCGGGTCCGCGCCGTTGAACCCGTAGATCGTCTGATCGTCGTCGCCGACACCGAACACGCATCCGTCAGGCCCGGCAAGCAGCCGGACGAGCAACAAGTGGGCAGGCGTCAGGTCCTGGAACTCGTCGACCAGCAGCACGCTGCAGGCGCGCTGCGCGGCCGCCCTGGCATCGACGTCGGTCAATAGCACCTCGATCGCCCGCACGATCTGCTCGTCGTAGTCGAGCGAGCGAGCCGACGCCAGCTGCTGCCTGTACCGCGGCAGCATCTCGGCGAACCCTTCGACATCGCCGTCGTACAACGCTTCGACCTCGCTCGGGTCTCGCAGACCCAGTCGGGCAACCGACAGTGCCTCTATCCAGAGTGCCACCGGATCGGAGTTGCGCTTGCGAGGGAACTCGACCAGCTTGCCGATGATACGGCGCACATCGATTTCGGTGATCGTGGTGAGCCGCACCGGTTGCGTGGCGAACGGCGCAGAGCCGTTGACGATCGCCAAGGCGATGGCATTGAGGGTTCGCACCTGCAGGCCGCGCAGCTCGGCGACCCGCTGACTCATCTCCTCCTGGGCACGCTTGTTGAACGCGACCAGGCACACGGAAGTGGCGGGCAGTCGCCACTGCGTCAGCAGGTGGCGGGCCCGTTCGGTCAGCACCCGCGTCTTGCCCGAACCTGCAGGGGCGATCACCCGTGACGCTCCACCGGCATGCGTCACGGCCGCGAGTTGATCCTCGGCGAGATCGGCGGACGATTCGTTGGACCCCAGCGGCTCGAGCGAGCGGTGCTCGATCGAGATGCGGTGGACGACGGAGACGCCGTCGATCGGTGCCGTGAAACGAACCGGCCCGCCATCGAGCCAGGCGGGCGCGCCGTCGGACAGAACGACATCGCCGGCGATGCCGTCCGGCGCGGTGTCGGCGCCCAACGCCATGGCCGATAGAGCGAGGTTCCACGTGGGACTGTCGGGCTGGCGGCAGTCGACGGAGTTCGACCACAGGAGGTGCCGCAGCTCCGACAATGCGAAAGTGAACCGCGGGCCGAGCTCGTGTATCGCGGTCGTGTTGGTCTGCGGCGCGGCGAGGGCTGCATCGATGACGTCGTCGATCTCGAAGACGGATGGGCTGCGCTCGTCGGCGAAGCGACGCAGCGCGTCGAGGAGCGCAACTGGATCGGCGGTCATGGCGACGACGACGCGGCGATCCGATGACCATCCGTCCGGTGCCGGCTGACCGGGTCGCACGACCACGTTGCGGCCGAGAGCGGGCATCGCCGTACCACGGTGCGTGCCTGCTACGCGACGCGCTAGAGGCGCCTCTGTCGCCAGATCGGGCGAGGTGGGCGACGTCTCCGGTTTGTCGGTCGATTGGCTCGTCGACCAGCATGCACGCACCTCGTCGGAGGTCTCGTGGCGTCCGCCGCAGTACACGCACGAGATGGCCATGGCCGACCACCGTATCGGCACCATCCAGCGGCGGGCGCCACGGATGGTGGTCGTCGGATGCCCTTGCTCAAGAAGTCGGCAGGTCGTGCCGATGATTCATTTCGTGGCGGACGTTCAATTTGCACCCCCGATTCAGCGGCTGACCTCGCCGCCCCGCGTATCATCCGCACCACCGCCCCCTCCGCCGCCCGTCTCGACGCCTTCGATCCCTGTGCCGGCGATCCCCACGCCGGCGACCGCCGCCCCAGCGCCATCGCTGCGACTGCCGGCCGCAGCGCCACCACGCGAAGCAAGCAGTGTCGCGGTCCCGAGCTTTCACGAGCTGAGGCAGCCCGTCAAGGCCGACATCCGGCCGGTGAAAAACAAGAGGAAGCGCAGCAAGAAGCTGCCGACGTTCGTCGTGCTGCTCGCGCTGCTCGGTGGCGGCGCCTACTACTTCCGCAATTCCGCATCAGCGCAACGCCTCCTCGGTCACAACAAGGCCGCTCCACTGCCCGACGCACCGTTCGTGCGACCTGGCGTGAACAGCGCCGAGTACTCCATCACGCTGTCGGCGGTTCAGAACGGCGTGCCCAACAACGTGACGACAAACGTCACCGAGGACTACGCCAACGGCCTCGCTCAGACCACCGTGGACAGCCAGATCGGCGGTGTCTTCACCACGACCCAGGAGATCCGCACCCGTGAATCGGTGTTCCGCCCGGGCCAGGCATTCGGCGCCGAGTGGACCCGTCAGCCTGTCGTGCCGGAGGCGCCGAACCAGTTCGATGCGTCGACCTTCATCCCGATGATCGACGAAATCGTCGACCAGCCGTTGCGTGACGCCATGCGGCCCTCGACGTCGAAGGCTGTCAAGGTCAACGGCCACACCATCTCGTCGTTGACCTACGTGATCGACAGAGCAAGCGTCCCCGAGATCGCACCGGCGATCTTCGCCAGGGTCCCGTGGCTGTTCGACGTACCCAACGCGACGACCTTGACGGTGAAGGTCAGCTACGACGAGTCCGGCCTCGTGCAGGATCTGTTCTTCGGTGTCGATCCCCCGCAGCCGGGTACCGGCAGCGGCCTCACGTGGGTGACGAGCTACTCGATGAACGTCAAATCAGTGAACGCGCTGGTCTCGATCGTGGTGCCCATCAACGTCATCGATGTACCGGCTGGTACGCCATGAGGCCGACCCAAAGCCGGAGCTGACCCGAGCCGAGCCGTCAGGCCAGCTTCTCGACGAAGGCTTCCAGCTGCCGAAGGTTGCGGCACTCGTAGACGCCGTCGGTGTGTGTTCCGTAGTCGCCGACGATCGAGTCGCCGGTGTTCCAGTAGCTGCGCGGTTCGGGGTTGAGCCAGTACACATGGCGCGCCTTCTGGCGCATCTCCTTCACCACCCACGCCTGCGAGGCGTGGTAGTTGTTGCGAGCATCGCCCAACAGCAGGACCGTGGTCTTCGGGCCGACGTCCTTGCCATAGCGCTCCCAGAACACCTCGAACGCATGGCCGTAGTCACTGTGGCCGTCGACCCAGACCACGTCGGCTTCGGTGTTGACGCGGTGGATGGCGTCCTGGATGTCTTCGACGCCCTTGAAGTACTCGGTGACCTCGTCGATGCCATCGATGAACACGAATGAACGCACCTTCGAGAACTGCCCCTGGATCGCGTACACCAGCATCAACGTGAAGCGTGCGAAGGCAGCGACAGAGCCGGAGATGTCGGCGACCACCATCAGTTCGGGCTTCGCCGGACGCGGGTACTTGAACTTCGGCTCGGCCGGCACACCGCCGTAGCTCAGCGAGTGCCGAACGGTGTTGCGGAAATCGAGGGGGCCCTTGCGCCCATGACGCCGCTTGCGGGCGAGCCGCGCAGCCAGCTTGCGCGTCAACGGGAACAGGGCCTTCTTCAGGCTCTGCATCTCGTCGCGGGAAGCGTGCATGAACTCGACGTCTTCCGGTAACGGCTTGCGCAAGGTCTTGGCCATCGCCTCGGCGCCGCGGTCGGCAACCAGCCGGCGACGGATCTCGGCCTCGATCTCCTTCTTGAACTGCTCGATGCGATCGTTGTACTCGTCGTGCTCGAGACGCTCCTCGAGCGCCGTCAGTTCTCCATCGACCTGGTCACGGCTGGCCTCCATCAACTTCTCGAGCATCGCGTCGAGGTCGAGGTTTCGCAGCGTGCGGTAGAGGTAATAGGTACCGCCGACGGGCCGGCCCGGCTCCATCCCCGCGAACCGCTGCACGGCCTGGCGGGCCAGGGCACGCATCATTGCCTGGTCGCCGTTCAGCAACGCCTGCATCAGCAGCTGGGCCATCTCCTCGGGCGTCAGCGAATCCATCGATCCACCGGCGGCGCCCTTGCCGTCGCCCTCGCGCATCTGCTCTTGCATGTCGCGCCACATCTCGTCGAACTCGTCGTCGCCGTCGACGATGCTGTACTCCGGGCCGCGGAGGCTGAAGTACACCTCGAAAACTGTCTCGAACGCCCGCCAGTGAGCGTTGTTCTTCACCATCGTCGCCCCGAGCGCGTACTTGAACGCCTCGCGGTCTTCGATGGGGATGTGCTGCACCGCCTCCATCGCATCGAGGTTCTCGGTCAACGACACGGGTAGCCCGGCATTGCGCAGCTCGGTGACGAAACCGGCGAGGAGGTCGAGCATGGTGGCAGCCACCTACTTGTCGACGCTGAGCTCTTTGGCTGCCTTGGCGATGTCGGTCTGGTACTTCAACAGGATGTGCAACGTCTCTTTGGCCTGCTGTGCCTCGATGTGGTCGATGCCCAGCAGCACCAGGGTGCGTGCCCAATCGATGGTCTCGCTGACCGACGGCGCCTTCTTGAGGTCGAGCTGCCGGATCGACCGGACGATTCGGGCGATCTGGTCGGCGAGGTTGGCGCTGACCTCGGGGACCTTGGTGAGCACGATCTCCTTCTCGCGCTCCATGTCGGGGTAGTCGACGTGGAGGTAGAGGCAGCGGCGCTTCAGCGCCTCGCTGAGCTCGCGGGTGTTGTTCGACGTCAGGAAGACCAGCGGGATCTGCTTGGCCACGATCGTGCCCAGCTCGGGGATGCTGACCTGGTATTCGGAGAGGATCTCGAGCAGCAGCGCCTCGGTCTCGACCTCGACGCGGTCGACCTCGTCGATCAGCAACACCACCGGGTCGTCTGCAGTGATGGCCTCGAGCAGCGGACGGGTCAACAGGAACTCGTCACTGAAGATGTCGTCGTGGACCTCGCTCCACGAATCGCTGTTGCGATCGGCCTGGATTCGCAGCAACTGCTTCTTGTAGTTCCATTCGTAGAGGGCTTTCGATTCGTCGAGGCCCTCGTAGCACTGCAGGCGGATGAGCCGGGCGCCGGTCATCTCGGCAACGCTCTTGGCGAGCTGGGTCTTGCCGGTACCGGCCGGCCCTTCGACCAGAACGGGCTTGCCCAGTCGGTCGGCAAGAAAGGCCACGCCGGCGATGCCGTCGTCCGCGAGATAGTGAACTGCTTTCAGCCCATCGCGAACCTGTTGCACGCTGTCGAAACGGTGACCCATGGGCTGGCACCCTACCGCCCGACCCGGCACGTCGATCAATCGGTTCGGGCGAAAACGCGACGCTGCGGCCCGGGTCCAGCCGGGCCGCAGCGTTCAATTCTCAGGACTAGATCTGGAGTGCAGACACGCGCGTACCCCAGTTGGCCAGGGCGGTACGGGTACCGCCGCAACTACCGAAAGTGAGATTCCCGTCGCCGATGTACTCGTCGAGGGTGCAGGACTGCTCGATCGACTCGCTCGCCATCCACAAGGTGTCGCCGTCCATGGCCACGGCGCCGTAGTCGCCCCAACGGGTGCGGATCGGCTGGCCCACGAACGCCGCGTACCCGGTGAAGCCATCGTCGGACCCTTGCCTTCGGAGATGATCTTGACCGTCGGCTTGCGGTCACTGATGACCGTGTACGAGGCGCTGGGGAAGTGGTCGTTGCCCGTGACGGTCGCAGCCATGACGACCTTGCCGGTCGGCGAGACGCCGAGGGCCGGGTATGTCACATCGTTGTTACGAAGGGCCACGTAGCCGGACTTGTCGACTTCGGCCTTCTTCAGCGCACCGTGCTTGACCTCGGACTCGACGCTGACCCACAGCACACCGGCTCTCGTCGACCTGCCGACCCGAACACCGGTGCCGACGGCCCCGTAGAGACGCCCATTGGCGTAGATCACCTGGTTCATCCGGGTGTCGCTCGAATCCAGCGAGGGAGTGACCTCGTCGTGCGCAGGAGGGGCGCGGAACAACAGAGCCCAGCAACCGAGGTTCCCGACAGCCGAGTCCGTACCGAACCGGTCGCTGGTGTCGTTGATGCAATCCTTCAGCGGGGCCGGACCGTCCGGTTGGGTCGCCTTGGGAGGCAGGGTGTATGTGTCGGCCTTGATCAACTTGTTGCTGAGCCTCAGGTCGGGCGTCGCCGAGTCGATGGACCGGGTGTTGGTGATCGCCCACACGCCGATCCGATCCTCTGACGGGGCGAGGTTGCCGGTTTCGGAACCGTCACCCAGTGTCGAGCTGAGGAAGAACTCGGTGCCGCCGTCGCTCGTCTCGGACTGACCTGCGGGCGAAATCGCCGGCCACACCGTGAAGCTGCGGAACGGGCCGAGCGCCGGGTTCTCGAACTGGACCATCGCCGGCGATGAAGCTCCGGCGATCAATTGCGACTTCGAGAATGCGTAGATCTGCGACCCGGTGTACGCCGCGCCACCATTGCTGCCATCGCTGAAGAACGAGTACTCGTTGGTGGTCAGGTAGACCCCGTACTTGTCGGTGCCGATGTGCGGGAAGTCGCCGATGCACGCGTGGGCATTGGTCATCCCGGGGGGCGGAGTGACCTCGGGATCGCAGTTGTGATCGGGTGTGTTCTCGGTGCCGTCGTTTTGCACGGGCAACTTGTACAAGTTCCAGTCGCCGGTCGGATCGTCGGTTGTGCTGACCGCTATGTCGAGGCGATTCTTGCCGGTGAACTGTCCGGTGGCTGCGTCCTGGTCGAGCGTCAGCACCGCCATGAAGAAGTGCCCGGTGTCGGCATCGAAGTGACAAATCGGGTCGGTGAGGAATGCGCCGTACACACCCGTGGTGCGATCGATCGAGGGCGCGTATCCGAAGAACTCGTTGTAGGAGACCGTCGCTGTCGCCGGGTTTCCAGCCTTGTCGTAGACCCGGAGAACCGTGTTGACGCCCTCGAGCACATGATTGGGACCGACGCACAGAGCCTGATCCGGTGGTTCGCTCGAGAACTGATTCCCGTTGTTGGCGAGCCGGTTGTCGCGATGGTTGAGGCCGGCGAACGTGACGCCGATCTCATTTCCGGCTGCCGCCACGGCATTGGCGTTGACGTGCGGCGCGGGGCCTGCTTTCGGCTCGTGACCGGCTCCCTCGTCGCCCTCCGGTGCATGGATCTCCGGATTTGCGAGACCTTCGACACCATTCACGGCTGCAAGACCCGACAGCGTCACGGAGCCGGCACTGGTCAATCGACCTCCGTCGGCCGCGTGTACCGAATGCGCAGATTCGACAATCATCGGCCCGGCGAGCAACACCGCCACACCCAAGTACCTCAGTCGTTTCATATTGGTCCTCTCATCAAAAGTCCCCCAGGGACGGAATGGACTGGCTCAACAAGCGCCGATCTTCGCGCGGCTGTGCGGCGAATGCGAGAGTGAAGAGGGTGATTCCGCAGGCCGCGTGCCGTGAACACGCCAACCAACCTGGCATCGTCCCAGGCCACGGGCCATATCCAGCACCCACAGCAGTGAATTATTTGTACCGAAAGTTCAGATCTACGGAACAACTCATCGCTCGTCGATG
>JBDTYA010000220.1:0-8919 GCA_040005915.1 Ilumatobacteraceae bacterium | reverse complement strand
TGCATTGATTCGCGAGCTCGGGCACCACGGTGGGCATGCTGACGAACTTGTTGTCCCCATAGACGAGGTGCTCGTAGATCTCGTCGGTCAGGACCCAGACGCCCTTGTCGACCGCCCAACGACCGATCGCCTCGACCTCTTCCGGTGAGTAGATCGCACCGCTGGGGTTGTCGGGGCTGACGAACAGCAACACCTTGGTGCGTGGCGTCAGGGCCGCGTCGAGCTGCTCGACGGTGACCTTGAAACCGTTGGTCTCGTCGGTCTGCACGACCACCGGCACACCACCGGCGAGCACGATTGCCTCGGGGTAGGTCGTCCAGTACGGCGCTGGGCAGATGACCTCGTCGCCCGGATCGCAGAGCGCGGCGAACGCGGTGAAGACCGCGTGTTTGCCGCCGTTGGTGACGAGCACCTGACTGGCTTGGCAGTGGAAGCCGGAGTCGCGCATCGTCTTGACCGCGATCGCCTCGCGCAGCTCAGGCAGGCCGGCGGCCGGCGTGTACTTGTGGTTCTTCGGGTCGCGACAGGCGCGTACCGCGGCCTCGACGATATTTGCCGGCGTGGGGAAGTCGGGCTCACCGGCACCGAAGCCGATCACGTTCTCGCCATTGGCCTTCAGCGCCTTGGCTTTGGCATCGACGGCGAGCGTGGCCGATTCGGCGATGGCGGCGAGACGTGCGGACGTGCGGTTCACTGATGAGCCCTTCGTTGAAGTTGCCAGGCGAGCCTAGTTGCCGACGAGTCGCACGCCCTGTCGACATTTTCGCGATTCTCCGTTGGCCACCGCGGGTCGGCGGGCGAGACTGGGGCGGTGACGACGGCCCCGACGAGTATCGACATTCCCCGCTCGATGCTGCCCTCCGATGGACGGTTCGGTTGCGGCCCGTCCAAGATCCGGCCCGAGCAGGCGTTGGCCCTGGCCCGGGCCAACAGCAACCTGTTGGGCAGCTCGCATCGCCAGGCGCCGGTGAGATCCCTCGTCGGTTCCGTGCGCTCGGGGCTCGCCGATCTGTTCTCGCTTCCCGACGGATGGGAGATCGTGCTCGGCAACGGAGGCTCGACCGCCTTCTGGGATGTGGCGACGTTCGGGTTGGTCTCAGAACGTAGTCAGCACTACGTGTTCGGGGAGTTCTCGTCGAAGTTCGCCGAGGCTTCGGCCGCCGCGCCGCACCTCGGTGACCCCGCCGTGACGCGCAGCGTGCCCGGCACGCATCCGGCGATCGGGCCGGCGGCGGAGGGAGTCGACGTCGTCGCACTGACGCACAACGAAACGTCGACAGGCGTTGCCATGACACTGCGCCGTCCCGATGGCGATGCGTTGGTCGTCGTCGACGCGACCTCGGCGGCCGGCGGCCTTCCGTGGTCGCCCACCGATGTCGACGTGTACTACTTCGCGCCGCAGAAGTGCTTCGCCAGCGATGGCGGCCTGTGGCTTGCCGCATGCAGCCCGGCCGCGATAGATCGCATTCGGGCCGTGAAGGCCACCAGCCGTTGGCAACCGGCGTCGCTCGATCTCAGCATCGCCCTCGACAACTCGCTGCTCGACCAGACCTACAACACGCCCGCGTTGGCAACACTCGTTCTGCTCAACGAGCAGCTGAAGTGGATGCTCGGCAACGGTGGCCTCGAATGGTGCGTAGACCGCTGCGACACGTCCGCGACGATCCTCTACGAGTGGGCAGCCAAGAGCTCGTACGCGACCCCGTTCGTCACCGACGAGTCACAGCGCTCGACGGTGGTCGGCACGATCGATCTCGTCGACAGCGTGTTCGCCGACGACGTGTGCGCAGCGCTGCGCACCAACGGGATCGTCGACACCGACAGCTATCGCAAGCTCGGCCGCAACCAGTTGCGCATCGGCATGTTCCCAGCGATCGAGCCCGACGACGTCGCCATGTTGACGGGCTGCATCGACTACGTGGTGGAGGCACTCGCCGAGTGAACATCGCCGAGGTCCTGTCGACCCACTTCGAGGGGACCGCCCCGCTCAACAGGCCGATCATGGTCATCGCCCTGCGCGGCTGGTTCGACATCGCCGAGGTCGCGACAACGGCTGTCAACGAGCTGTTCCTCGATCGTGTCGCACCGATCGTCGCGGCGATCGACCCCGACCCGTTCTTCGACTTCACTCAGGAGCGCCCGATGGTCGAGCTCGACGACGACGAGATCCGCCAGGTTCGTTGGCCGCTCAACGAGTTTCGCTTCGCCCGCTTTCCGGGTACTCCACACGACCTCGTCGTGCTTGCCGGCGTCGAGCCGCATTTGCGTTACGCAACGTTCGCCGACAGCGTCATCGAGGTCGCCAGGCTCTCGAAGTGCGAGGTCGTCGTGACCGTCGGCGCCGTCGCGGACACCATCCCGCACACGCGCCCACCGCTGGTCGTCGGCAGCACCACCAACGAGAGCCTGCTCAGTGCGCTGGCGCTTTCGCCGCCCCGGTACGAGGGCATCACCGGTCTCGTCGGCGTGTTGCAGGAACGCCTCGATCGTGCAGGCATCCCAGCGATTTCGCTGCGCGTCGGCGTGCCGCACTACCTCGGCCGCGCGCAGCATCCGCAATCGTCGATCGCGCTGCTGCACCACCTGCACCACGTGCTGGGTGTGCCGGTGCGCACCGAACGACTCGCCTCCGAGGCCGCCCGGCGGCGGTTGATGCACGACGAGGCAGTCGCAGACGACGAGCAAGCCGGCGCCTACGTCGCGATGCTCGAGCGCGAGTACGACCAACGTGCAGAAGAGGTGATCCCGACCGGTGACGACTTGGCTGCGGATTTCGAACGATTCCTCCGCGAGCAGCGCGACGAAGGCGATAGCTAGGTCTCGACCCGCCACACGACATCGCCTACACGTACGCCCAGATCATCGTCATCTCCTCGGGGTTCGCCGGTAGGACGCGACAGCTCGCGTTTTCGAACGGCGAACCGACAGCGACAAGGTTGAAGCGGGGCTTCGCGGAGCCGAGCGCGCCAACCGCGTAGTCTCGCTCGTCATGTCAGCCGACGAACGAGTACTACCCGCCCGCACCGGCATCGCACTGCGCCTCGACGCCGGCGATCGTCTGCGCATCGTCAACACCCACGGCTCGCAAGTCGTCGATCTCTGGGCGATGGCCGCTGACGACGTGCTCGAATCGATGTCGATGCCACATTCCCGCAACCCGTGGTTCCGGCTCGCTCCACGGCCCGGCGACCTGCTCGTAACCAACTTGCGGCGGCCGATCCTCCGACTGCTCGAGGACTCATCGCCGGGCGTCCACGACACTCATCCCGTCGTGCGACAGCGAGCGATATCGCCAGCTCGGCGCGCCCGAGGATCACGGGTCCTGTACCGACAACTTCCATGCTGCGCTCCGCGCCATCGGCATCGATCCGCCCCGTGCTGTGCCGAACGCCGTGAACCTGTGGATGAACGTCATCTTCCAGTCGAATGGCACGATCTCGATCGCCGCGCCGGTGTCCAAACCTGGCGACCACGTGTTGGTGGAAGCCGAAATGGACTGCATCGTCGCTCTGTCGGCCTGCCCCCACGACCTGCCTCCGGTCCAGTTGAACGGCATCGACTGCACGCCACATGATGTCGCGTACGCCGTGATCGCCCGCCCCTGACGGGTCACCGGTTTGCGGCGCCTGAGAAGCCGACGTGAGACGACACCCGGAGCACGGCCTGCGCCCCTGCACCAAGGCCTCGTGTACCACGGCCAGCGATATCGCCACAGGTGACTCGGACAACGCGCGACGGCGACCATCGATCGGTCCTTCGAGCGCTCGTCAGGGACAGGCTGCTCGGCAGTGGTGGAATCGTCCTTCTACCTCTCGATTCGGCGCGGACGTATACGTGACTCTCGTATGTCGACTGGCGAGGTGTGGGGCGGACTCGCACGAGGTGGTCACACGCTGACCGTCGCCGCGACGGTGGCGCCGCGGCCGCGTCGAAAGTTCGGTCGTCGGAGCGGGGATCCTTCGCTGAAAGGCGGCCGCTCGTCGATTCAGCTTGGGCTGTATAATCGATCCATGCCCGCCGCGTGTTCTGCCGTGGACCTCGACACCTTCGCTCGTCTCGGGCTTGCTCTGGCCGACGAATCACGTCGCAGGCTTCTGGTCGCTCTGATCGACGGTCCGGCGTACCCGTCCGACCTCGCCGCTGACCTCGAACTCACACGTGCCAACGTGTCGAACCATCTCGCCTGCCTGCGCGGCTGTGGGCTCGTCGTGACCCGGCCGGAAGGTCGACGGATCCGTTACGAACTCGCCGACAAGCGCATCGGCCGAGTGCTGCGCAACCTTGTCGACCTCGTGTTGGTCGTCGATCCCGAGCTGTGCCCGGCAGCGCGGGACGAGGGCTGTTGCTGATGACGAACGATGAGCGCCTCCCGATGCTCCCGATCGCAACCGCGTCCACCTGCGACGACCCCTGCTGTGAAGCAGGAGATTCGCCGCGAGTCCTCGCGTCGATTTCCACAGATCGGCGACTCCTGCTCACTCGACGCGTGCGCCACCTGGTCGCGGCCACGATCGCCTACAACGTCATCGAGGCCATCGTTGCTCTCTCGGCGGGGAGCATCGCCAACTCGACGGCGCTCGTCGGCTTCGGGCTCGACTCGATCATCGAGGTCAGCTCGGCGGCGGTTGTCGCTTGGCAGTTCAGCGCGGTCGACCACGAGGCCCGTGAACGAAAAGCGCTACGTCTCATCGCTCTGTCGTTCTTCGCGCTCGCCACGTTCGTAAGCGTCGAATCGGCACGCGCCCTCGTCGGGTCCGAGCACGCGGACCATTCGACTGTCGGCATCGTCCTGGCAACGATGTCGCTGTTGATCATGCCTTGCCTGTCGTACGCGCAGAGGTGGACCGGCCGTGAACTCGGCTCGGCGAGCGCCGTTGCCGACTCGAAGCAGACGCTCTTGTGCTCGTACCTCTCGGCAGTGCTGCTCTGCGGCCTCCTGGTCAATACGTTGTTCGGATGGTCCTGGGCGGACCCGGTCGCCGGGCTCGTCATCGCAGCGATCGCTCTCAAGGAGGGGCTCGAGGCGTGGAAGGGCGAGGGCTGCTGTGCGCCTGCCCACTGACCCCGAACTCTCGACGGAGTGATCCGAAAGCCGTGGGATGACCCCTGGCATGCCGTGCTCACCGACCTCCGGACCGGCCTCACAACCTTCACCGATGGCGGGCACACTGTTCGGCGTATGTCGTCGCTCGTTTCGCTGCTCCCCCCGCCTGGCTCTGATCCGTCGTTGGTGCTCGACGCGTTCGCTTCGTGGGCGTCGGAGGGTGGGCGTCCGCTGTACCCCCATCAGCAGGAGGCGGCACTCGCGCTCGCTGCCGGCGATCACGTCGTGCTGGCGACACCGACCGGGTCGGGCAAGAGCCTGGTCGCCGTGGCCGGGATCCTGTTGGCATTGAACGAGGGGCGCCGCGCGGTTTGGACCGCGCCGATCAAGGCGCTCGTCGCCGAGAAGTTCTTCGATCTCGTCGATCTCCTGGGGGCCCAAAAGGTCGGTCTGGCGACGGGCGATGCATCGATCAACGCCGCTGCGCCGGTGCTGGTCTGCACCGCCGAGGTCTTCGCCAACCACGCGCTGGCCGTCGGGCCCGGCAGCGAGTTCGGGTTCGCCTGTCTCGACGAGTTCCACTACTACGGCGACGCGGATCGCGGCTGGGCGTGGCAGGTGCCGCTTCTCGAACTGACCGGCTGCCAGATGCTGCTGGCATCGGCGACCTTGGGCGACATGAGCTCGATCGTGACCGATCTCGAGCAGCGATCCGCACGTCCCGTCAGCGAGGTGACTTCCGTCGATCGACCTACGCCGCTCTATCACCAGTGGCGGATGACAACCGTGTCCGACAGCGTGCTCGAAGCGGTGCGCGAAGGTTTGAGCCCCGTCTACGTCGTCCATGCCAACCAGGCCGCAGCTATCGAACGGGCGTCGTCGTTGGTGAGCCTCAACGTCACGACCCGAGCCCAGCGCGAGGCGATCGCTGCGGCGATGTCGACGGTGAAGATGAGCAAGGGCTTCGGCGACACACTGAACCGGTTGATCCGTAATGGGGTCGGCGTCCATCACGCCGGCATGCTGCCGCGCTATCGCCGGCTCGTCGAAAGGCTGGCGGGCGAGGGTTTGCTCCCCGTCATCTGCGGCACCGACACGTTGGGCGTCGGCGTCAACATCCCGATTCGCACGGTGCTGATGACGGCGCTCACGAAGTTCGACGGCACCCGTGTGCGCCGGTTCACCGTCCGCGAGTTCCAGCAACTGGCGGGCCGCGCCGGTCGCCCCGGGTTCGACCCCGACGGTCACGTGTGGGTGCAAGCTCCCGATCACGTCATCGAGAACGCCAAAGCCTTGTCGCGTGCCGGCGACGATCCGAAAGCACGGCGCAAGGCGACCAAGGCCAAGGCGCCCGAGGGCTTCGTGCACTACGACGAGGCCGCCGTGCAACGGTTGATCGATTCGCAACCGGAGCCGCTCGTGTCGCGATTCCGGGTGACCGCCGACTTCGTTGCCGGAGTGCTCGGCCGGCCGGATGGACCGGTGGCACTCAAGCGATTGCTACGAACGAACCACGATCCCGAGGCTCGCCGTCGTCAACATCAGCGGCGAGCGATCGCTGTCTACCGCAGCCTCGAAGCGGCAGGCGTTGCCGAGCGGTTGCGCGACGCGAACGGTCGGTGCACGAGTGTGCGCGTCGGCTCGCTGGTCGACGGGATGGACGAGCGCAGCGCGCTGCGGTTCTCGGCGCCACTGATGCCGTTCGCCATCGAGGTCATCGCCACCATCGATCGCGATGATCCGGCATACGTGGTCGACGCAATCAGCGTGGTCGAGTCGGTGCTCGACGATCCACGGCAGATCCTGCGCGGCCAGGAGCACGCGGCACGCGGGGTCGAGGTTGCCCGACTGAAATCGGAGGGCGTCGAGTACGAGGAGCGGATGGAACTGCTCGAGTTGATCACGTGGCCGAAGCCGCTCGCCGAACTGCTCGACAGCTGCTTTGCCGAGTATCGATCGCATCACCCATGGGTTACCGACGAGCCGTCACCGAAGTCGATCGTCCGCGAAATGCTCGAGGGCGGCGACACGTTCGCGACGTTCGTTCGCCGATACCGCCTCGAGCGCAGTGAAGGTCTCGTGTTGCGTTACCTCACCGACGCGTGGAGGACGCTCGACCGTTCGTTGCCCGACGACGTGTACACGCCGACGCTCGAGGACGTCGTCGAGTGGTTGGGTGCGTTGGTTCGCGCCACGGACGCGACCTTGCTCGACGAATGGACGCTGCTGGCGGGCAAGCCCGTCCACGATCATCTGGCGCTCGACGCACCGGTCGCAACCCGCGCTGGCCCGCCACCCGCCTGGCGGACGGCGGTGCGCACCGCAGCGTTCGGGTGGGTCGAGCTGTTGGCGACGCGTTCGTACGTCGCGCTGGCCGAACGAAGTGGATGGTCCGGGCCGCAGCTCGCCGAGGCGATGGCGCCGTACTGGGCCGAGTACGACCGCATCGTCACCGACGGCGACGCCCGCTCGGCACAGCAGTTCGCCCTCGCCCAGGAACCGGGACGGTGGATCATCACGCAGCGCCTCGCTGACCCCGAAGGTGACGGCGAATGGCGCTTCGTCGCGTTCGTCGACATCGAGCTGGCGATGACCGAGGGCGCGCCGACCCTGGTACTCGAACAACTCGGGCGTTACTGACTCAGCGCGACCGCAAGCGATCGAGCTGACGGCGATCACGTTTGGTCGGCCGGCCGGTCCCACGATCGCGGGCGAACGCCGGGGCGATGTCGTCACCCGGGCTCGGCGGTGGGCTGTGATCGATGAGGCATTCGGCGGCGATCACCGCTCCGACTCGCTTCTCGATGATGCGGACGACCTCGAGGATCCGCTCGTCTCCGGCGACCATCGCGTTCACCCGATCGCCCACGCGAACGGTGGTGGCCGGCTTCACGGACGCGCCATTGACCCTGACGAGCCCGCCGGAGCACTTGTCGCCCGACACCGTGCGCGTCGGGTATACCCGAACCGCCCACAACCACTTGTCGACGCGCGTGCTCTCCACGCCCACAACGATCGCACATTCCGAACCGCCCGCGCCCTCGTCACCGGCAGCGCACAGACCGACTGCCGTTCTGTGCGCTGACACTGACGCCGATCTTGCCGTTCGCGCCTCGGGCAAGGACTCTTCACTCAAGGCGTCGCTCTAACGCGCCGACATAGCTTCGTCATGTTGTTCAAACAGAACCCGCTCGTCCGCCAGTGGGCCGAACTCAATACGCCCTTCGCATCCAACTCCAACCGCGGTCCGAAGGAAGGCGCGCGCTGGATCATCGACTGGCAAGGACCGCTCGTCGTCTCGGCCGTTCACGCCGTGGATCACGAGCGCAACGGGATGTGGAAGAACACCGATGCCGGTACCGGCGGGTTGGCGATGGCGCTGAGCAACGCCGTCGGCTGCTCGAAGGTCGCCGTGACCCGCAGCGTGCCGATGATGGGTGACGCGAACTGGGACGAGTGCCACCCGCTGAAGGCCCAGCTCGAGAGGCTCGGGCACATCGATGAGGGCACCGTCTACATCGACCTCCACGGGATGAAGGACGGTCACGGCGCCGACGCGATCATCGGTTGCGGCAACGGCTCCCCGGCGGCAAAGGCGCTTGCACTTCGCGTCGCCGGGCACCTCGAGGCGGCCAGGGTGACAACCGACCCCGATGGTGGAAAGCGCGGGTTCGGCGCGACCAAGCCGGGCACGATGACATCGTGGGCGCAACGTCAGGGTGCCACTGCGATCCAGATCGAGATCTCGCGGTCGTACCGTGCCGCGCAGAGCGCCGACAAGTTGAAGGAGCGCTTGATCACCGGTCTGGTCGCGGCGTTGATGGAGGAGAAGGCGCGCCTCGACGCGCGGCCATTGACCGTCACGGCGGCTGTCG
>JBDTYA010000219.1:0-10299 GCA_040005915.1 Ilumatobacteraceae bacterium | reverse complement strand
CGCTGGCGTAGTTCTGGTGGGTGACCTCGCAGATGCCGAAGTCTTCGCGTACGACCGCGAGGCTGCCCTCGACCGTGCGGTCGCGCTGGGCCTTCGTCTCATCGGAGAGGTCGGCGAAGTAGTAGTGGTACAGGAGCTCGGTGTGGCTCTCGTCGAGCGGATTGACGCGGGATGTGTTCATCCCGCCGTCGAACAGCGACAGCGTGAGGTTGGGCCATGTCGTGAGCCAAGTACCGCGGTAGAACAGGTCGTCCTTGGGAGGCGCGGTCATCTTGACGACGTTGTCCATCGCGACCGTCTCGAACTTCTCGAAATCGATGGCGGCGTAGAAGCTTGGATGGATTCCCGGGATGTGATATCCCTCGATGAAGTTGTCGACGTAGATCTTCCAGTTGGCACCGAAGACCAACCGCTCGGTTCGGTACAGGTGGAAGGTCTCGATCGGCTCGTCGGCCAGGATCCCCACCGTGTCGCCGAGGCCGGCCAGCAGTGGCTCGCCCGGGTCGATGGCGACGAACAACAATCCCCGCCACTCGTCGACGCTGATCGACTGCAGCGGCCAGTCGGCCATGTTGAACTCGGGATCCTCGCCGAACCAGGGCGTGCGCTTCAGGGTGCCGTCGAGGCCGAACAGCCAGTGGTGATAGGGGCATTGGATGGCGTGGCAGTGGCCGGTGCCCTCCTCCAGCAGCCGCGCACCGCGATGGACGCACACGTTGCGGAATGCGCGCAGCCGGCCGTCGTCACCACGGATTGCGACGACCCTCGCACCCGCGATCTCGCCGGCGACGTAGTCGCCTGTCCCGGCGACGTGCGACGCCGGGCCGAGCAGCTGCCACGATCGCCAGAAGATGCGCTCGCGCTCGTTCTGATGCGCAACGGGGTCTACGTACAGCTGCGGATCAAGGTTGCGAATCACACCCCTGACGGTACCCGAGCTATCGGGTTCGGGCCAGGAGGGTCACGTGGCGCACGAGATGTTGACATAGAACGGTTCCGACGGGGACAGGCGATACATGTAGTTGAGCGTGATCTCCGTCGTGGAGCTGGTCACCAAAACGGCGCTCGACTGTGAGTTGCCCGTGAAGTTCACCTGGCACCTGCTGTGGTCGAGCACGTCGACGAGCCGGATCGTGCATTGGAAGTCGTCGCATTGCTGAGTCTGGTCGACGTTGGGGCTGTACGCCTGGAAGGCCCGCGTGATGTCGCAGCAGAAGAACGGAAACCCGTTCGCAACTCTCGACAACGTGGCCACGATCGGCTCGGAGCTGCAGATCCATGCGAGTCCGTCCCAACGGATCGACTGACTGGTCGTGCAGCTCAGGGCGGCGAGCGTGTCGGTGTCGACGACCGGGTCGGTGCACTGCCAGGCCCCACCGGTGCTGTTCCAACTGATCGTCTGGTCGGTCGTGCAATGAAGGCCGGCGAGAACCGCATCACCGTTGTCACCCTTGTCACCTTTGAGGCCGCGCTCGCCGGTATCACCCTTCGGGCCCGGCACAGCCTGTCCGCTGCTCGGCTCGTAGTAGCCGAACACGTCGATGATGACTTCGGCGGTGCCGGCGTTGTTGTACACATCGAACGCGCCGCTCGTCGAGAGGCCGATCGTCACCTGATTGGCGACGGGTGGGCTCGACGCCTGCCAGTTGAGGTTCGACGTATGGCTGCGCTGGGCGTCCGCCGGGTACAGGGTCAGGAAGCTCGACGCAGTCGGTTGGTCGACGGTGACGTTCGCCGAGATCGCGGTTGCAGTCGACGGAATGCTGCACTCGCCATTGGCCCCGACGACGGCGAGGGTCACGGTCTCCTCTGGGCCGACCGGAGTGGTGCGAGTGCCAATCGCCGAGTCGGCACGCGTGTCGACGAGGCGACAGGGCACGATCGACACGAGCGACGACGCCGAGGCAGACCCGGCGAAGACGCTCTGGACGACGCTGACCGATGTGACCGCGCACGCTGCCAGCAACGCTGCCGCGCCGACGTGAACGAACCTGTATTGAGCCATGACTCGTCATCGGTACGGATCGTGGCGACCTTGAGGCAATCCAGACGCAAGGGTGCGCTTACGGCGCCACAGCGACGATTGCTTGGATGACGATCGCGCATTGCTCCCAGCCGTCGACAGCGATCGTGTCGATGCCCAGTGCCTTCACCGGGTAGTCGTTGCCGCCGGGCTCCAGCTTGTCTCCCATGAACAGGATGTCGGGCTTGGACAGGCCGAGGATGGCCATCAGCTTGTTCATCCCATAGGCCTTGTCGATCCCGGGCCCGGTCACGTCGATCGACGTCGTGCCTCCGGCGTGGACCTCCAGATCGGTGAGGCGTTGCGCAGCGTACGAACGCAGCGCCTCCTTCTTCTCGCCGTCCGCATCCCACGCATACTTCGCGTCCGGGGGCGCTTGCTGGCCGAGGGCCGAGTACGTGATCTGGCTGCCGCGATCCTCGACGATCTCGCCGTGGGGATCGGTTTCCCAGTAGCCGAGCGACTTCGCACCTTCGGTGAGGACGTCGATGATCCGCGCGCGTTGTTGGGGCGTGAGGTCCTCGGAGTACTGCACCACCCACTGAGACGTTGCCGGATCGAACCGTAGGTACCGCGTGCCGGAGGTCGGCATGATGTGCAGCTTGACCAGGAGCTCGGGGCCGGCGCCGAGATGCTCGATGACCTGCTTGTCGAACTGTTCGAACGCTCCACCGGAAATGATGCAAACCTCGTAACGCGCGAGGAGGTCGCGGAGACGAACAGACATGGCATCCGAGATTGCAGACTTCGTCACCGCCAGCGTCCCGTCGAGGTCGAACGCGATCAGGCGACGTTGCATGGTGGCGAACACTAGGTGGGCCGGGCACAGCGAACACCGCCTGGTGATCGACGACGGCGACCTACGCTGACGGTGGTGACCGACCCGGATGAAGATCTGCTCGGCGCGCTGCGCGCCGGCGATGAGAAGGCCTTCGCCGATCTCGTCGGCCGGTATCACACGCGCATGGTGCGATTCGCCGAGTCGCTCGTGCCGACCCGATCGATCGCCGAGGAAGTCGTGCAGGACACCTGGCTCGGTGTGGTGCGCGGTATCCACGGCTTCGAGGGTCGTAGCTCGGTGAGGACCTGGCTCTTCCACATCCTCATCAACAGGGCCAAGACAGCCGGCGCGCGGGAACCGCGCAACGAGCGGTTGGGCGATGGCGACTCGCTCGACCGCCGCTTCGATGCAGCAGGGGCATGGAGCCGACCTCCCGAGCCGTGGGCCGACGTGATCGACTCGCGGTTCGAGGCGACGCAGGTCGCGCTGCGCGTGAAGCAGTGCTTGCCGCAGCTCCCTCCGGGCCAGCGTCAGGTCCTGGTGCTGCGCGACATCGAAGGCGTCGACGCCGCCGAGGTGTGCGAGCTCCTGGGTGTCTCGACCGGAAACCAGCGTGTGCTGCTCCACCGAGCACGGTCTCACGTGCGCAGCATCCTGGAGAAGGACCTGGGGAGGAGTTGAGATGATGATTCGCCGACGGAATCAATTGGTCTGCAAACAAGCGGTCACGTTGATGACCGATTATCTCGAGGGTGCCCTGACGAAACGCGATCGCTCGCGCCTCGAGACCCATCTCGCCGGTTGCCCGCACTGCACCGAGTACCTCGCCCAGATCAGGAAGACGATCGAGGCCGCAGGCCACATCGAGCCCGACGATCTCGACCCGGAGGTGCTCGACGATCTCGTCGCCCTGTATCGCCAATGGCAGGCCGAGCAGTGACCGTAGCGACAGCTGCAGGATTCAATCTGCGACCTGCCCTCAGTGACCCGCGAGTTCAGCGACTACCGGAGCGAACGCCTCGACGACGTCGGCGCTGACGACGACATAACTGAAGCCCCAACGGTCGCGACGGACGCGTAGATCGGCGACCATCTCGGCGGGGGTACCGATCAAGGCGAACGGTGACTCGGCGACGAGCGCGGGATCCGCTTGCACGAGGTCGGCGACCTGATGAATGGCCGCCTCTCGGTCGTCGGTGACTCGCACCATGAATGCGCGTATGTTGATCTCGATCTCGTCGATTCGCGATCCCGCGGCGGCCTGCACGATCCCGACCTTGGCGTCGACGGCGGCGGCCGTCATCGAGGCGATCGCATCGGGTCCGACGACGCCGGCGGCCACTGTGCCGTTGATGCCGACGATGTCGGCCTGGCGCGCCGCGATCGACAGCACACGTCTGCCCCCGCCACCCACGAGGATCGGCGGGCACGGCGCCTGCACCGGTCGAGGCATGCCCGTGTAATCGGTGATCGTGTAGTGCTCGCCGGCGAACGAGAACGCGTCGCCCGACATCGCCCCCTTGATGACCCCAAGGGCTTCCTCGAAGCGGTCGACGCGCACCTTGTTGGAGTCGAAGGGGATGCCCGACCGCTCGTAGTCGGTGGCCGCCCACCCCGCGCCGAGGCCGATCTGCAAGCGCCCTCCCGACAGCACATCGATGGTGGCGAGCTCCTTGGCCAACACGACCGGGTGCTTATAGTCGTTGTCCCACACGAGCGCGCCGATCCGCAGGGTCCCGGTCGCTGCGGCGGCGGCCATGAGCGCCGGGACGGGGGCGAACTGGTCGCCGAAGTGGTCGGGCATGGTCAGGGTGCTGTAGCCCAACGACTCGACCTGGCGAGCGAGATCGATCCATGTCGCGCCATCGACGGTCCGCGATGCCTGTACGCCGAACCTGAAGGGGCGGTGGGTGCTCATCGCCAGCAAGCTAGTGGGTGCCGACCAACGCCAACGGCCCGCAACTAGCCTGCCGAACGCGTGCGTCTCATAGCTTGGCTTCTCCGTCTCGCGGCCATCATCGTCGCCGGGGCGCTGCTGACCACTGCGGTCGTCGTCGGCATCGGGCCGCGGCTGTGGCGGGTTGCCAACGCCCACGATCAGGTCCCCGTGTCGCTGCCCGAGTTCCAGTCGCTGTCACAGCGCAGCTACGTGTACGACGTCACGGGCAACGTGATCGCCGTGTTCGAGCGGGAGAACAGTCAGCCGATCACGCTCGCCCAGGTGCCAACGCCGGTGCTCGACGCGTTCCTCGCAGTCGAGGACGAGCAGTACTACCTGCACCACGGAGTCAACCTGCGCGGGTTCGCCCGTGCGTTGCTGTCGAACTTCTCCAGTGACGCGCCGCGCCAAGGAGCCAGCACCATCAGCCAGCAGGTCGTCAAGAACGAGTTCCTCGCCGGGCTGCCGCGCGACGGACGGTACAAGGGCCTGCAGGCTCACTACGCGACCATGCTCGAGAAGAAGATGAGTAAGAACGCCATCCTCGAGCGCTATCTCAACACGGTGTTCTTCGGCAACAACGCCTACGGCCTGCAGGCCGCTGCCGAGGTGTACTTCGGCAAGAACGTCGGCGACCTGTCGATGATCGAGGGAGCGTTCCTCGCCGGTCTCGTTCGGTCTCCGTCGGGCTTCGACCCCATCCGCCACAGCGAGAACGCTCGTGCCAGGTTTAGGCAGGTCACCGCGCGGTTGAGCGACGTCGGGTTGGTCGAACCGATCGTCGGGTCGCTGCTCGGATCGACATGGAAGATGCCCGAGCAGGTGCGCACGATCCCGACGTACACCACGAAGCCGACGTACTACACCGAGGCGATCAAGGACTACCTGCTGAACCGGGCGACGTTCCTGGGCGATGAGCAGCAGCGCGCCAACCTGCTGTATCGCGGCGGGTTGGAGATCCACTCGACGATCGATCCCAACCTGCAGGCTCTCGCCGAGCAGGCCCGCACTCAACTGCCCGAGAACGCGCAGGGATTCGACGCGGCGTCGGTCACGCTCGATACCAAGACCGGAGCGATCCGGGCGATGGTCGGCGGCCACGGTTTCCAGCCGCGCGTCGACGAGATCAACATGGCGCTCGTGCCGCGCCAGACGGGTTCGAGCATCAAGATCTTCATCCTCGCCGCGGCGCTGCAGGCGGGGGTGATCCCTACCGACCTGATCGACGGCAGCACGCCGTGCAGCTTCGTCGACCCCAACGACCCGAAGCAGATCTTCCTGATCTCGAAGGCGACGGCGCGTGGTGTGGTGCCGGTCCAGGAGCAGACGTGGCACTCCATCAACTGCGCGTACGCCCGGCTGTCACAGATCATCGGTCTGCACCGTGTCGTCGACACGACGTACCGCATGGCGGCGTCGCCGTACCTGTTCCCCGGCCAGACCGATCGGCCACCGGTACAGCCGTACGCGTCGTTCGCCACGGGTGCGAACGCGATGCGGCCCATCGACATGGCGTCGGGGATGCAGACGATCGCCAACCAGGGCCTGCACCATGATCCCTACTACGTCGACTACATCACGAACGCCGACGGCACCCGGCTGTACACCCACGACGATCCCGGCGTACAGGTACTCGACCCCGATGTCGCGCTGACTGCGATCGCCACGTTGAAGGGCGTGTTGAGCGATGGTACGGCGAAGCCGACGCTCGGAGGTTTCCCGTTCCCGGCGATCGGCAAGACGGGTACTCAGCAAGACAACACCAACTCGTGGTTCGTCGGGGCAACGCCGCAACTGACGACCGCGGTGTGGGTCGGCGATCCCGATGCGTACACGCCGATGATCAACATCCCGGAGTTCGTCGGTGTCGGCAAGGTGCAGGGGGCGACGTACCCGGCGCGCATCTGGGGAGCATTGATGGAACCGGCGCTCACCCCTCTCCCGGTGGAGGACTGGCCGGCCGCGCCGGCGCCGACTCGCATGCCCGTTCGCCTCTACCTGCCTGGCAACGAGTGCCTCGCCAAACTGGTCAGTGGGGCACTTCCTACTGGCGGGCCGACGACCACCACCACCACGCCGGACACCGTCCCGGCCGAGTCCCCCGACGGCTCGGCGCCGCCGCCCACCGCAGCGCCACGACCCGTGTTGAAGGCGATTCCCAGCGACACGACCATTCCGCCCGACGTGCTGGACCCGAAGGCGCCGTTCCCCAGCATCCCGATCGCGGGCACGATCGTCTACAACTGCGAGAAGCCGCCCGGTGGGGTGATCATTACTGGTAAGAAGAACCCGTGAACGGCGAAGCACTGTGGGATCTCCAGCAAGTCGATACTGCGCTCCACCAGTTGCAGCGCCGCCTGACGAAGTTGCCGGAGGCCGCCGACTTCGCGGCTGCCGAGCGGCGGGTGGCCGATCATCGCGGTGAGATCGCCGCGGCCGGCAAGCAACTCAGCGATGCGGAGGCCACGATCGAGACGATCGAACACGAGGCTGAGGCGCTGACGGCCAAACGAAACCGACTCGAACAGCAGTTGAAGATCGTCACCGAGACACGTCAGGCCGAGGCACTCAACCACGAGATCGAGACGCTCAACGCGCATCGCGACGAGCTCGACGATCGCGAGTTGGAAGCCATGGAACAGCAGTCGAACGCCGAGCAGCGGCTGGCGGAGCTGGCGGGCGACGAGGACGCGGTGATGAGCATCCGCGAAGCAGCGGCCTCCGTGCTCGCCGTCGCCAAGGGCACCGGCGCCGACGAGGAAGCCGAGCTGCACGCGAAGTACGACGCCGCCCGGTCGGCGCTGACGGGCGAGGAGGCTGTCCTCTACGACGCGCAGCGAGCACGCCACGGCGGCATCGGCATCGCCAGGCTGGTGGGCCTGAAATGTGATGGCTGCCACCTCGACCTGTCACGTGCCGAGGTCGACAACTTCAAGTCGCTACCGGCCGACGAGCTGGTCGATTGTCCGCAGTGCGGGCGCGTGCTGGTCCGCTGACAGCGCATGTTCCTGTGGTTCATCGGTACCGCCGTCGTCACGGTGTGGTACGTCTTTCGCGATCCGCGCTTCGACTACCGGCTGCTCGCAGTCGGCGCCGTCCTGCCGGATGCGATCGACCTTCCCGGGGGGCGCGCTCACTGGGCGCACAGCCTGACCGTCTCGGTCGGGGCGATGGTCGTGGTGATGCTGGTGACGGCCGGCCGCAAGCCGGTGCGTCGGTTGTTGCTCGCCGTCCCGATCGGGATGTTGCTGCACCTGGTGTGGGACGGTGCCTTCGCATCGACCAAGGTCTTCTGGTGGCCCTTCACCGGTTCGTGGGGTGACACGCGCCTGCCGGCCCTGCAGCGCGGATGGTCGAACATCTTCTTCGAGGTCGCCGGCGCCCTGCTGCTGGCGTGGATGTGGCGGCGGTGCCAACTCGCGGACGCGCAACGTCGCAGAGCGCTGATCCACCACGGTCTGCTGATGCAACCGCCGGCGTGACACGGTCGACCGCCCGGATCTGATTCACTGGTCGCGTGCTGGTGCTCGTTCGTCATGGTCGAACCGCGGCGAACGCGGAACGCAAGTTGCAGGGTCTGCTCGACCTTCCCCTGGACGACGAGGGAATGGCGCAAGTCGCAGCGGTCGCCTCGTGGCTCGGCAAGCCCGATCGAGTGATCAGCTCCCCCTTGGCGCGCGCCAGGCAGACGGCCGAGGCGTTCGGCATGGAGTACGAGATCGACGAGCGGTGGGTTGAGCTCGACTACGGCAGCCTCGACGGCGTGCCGGTGGCCGACGTCGGCGCCGAGGTCTGGGCGCGGTGGCGTGCCGATCCGACGTACCGGGCCGGTAGCGGCGAGAGCATGGAGGAGATGTGGACACGTTCGACCGCCGCAGCGGCGGAACTGCTCGATGAGGCGCGCGACAAGATGATCGTCGTCACCAGTCATGTCTCGCCGATCAAGGCGGTGGTTGCATGGGCGATCGGGGTCGACGTGACCGTCGGCTGGCGATTCCACCTCGATCAAGCCTCCGTCTGCCGGATCCTGTCGGCCGGTGGGGGTCCTGTGCTGCTGGGGTTCAACGAGACTCGACGCGCGCAGACATCGTGGCGACCGACGCGCTGAGCCGACCGTGCCGACCGAAATCGGCAGTCTGACCGGCTGCGGTAGGGGCGGCACGTCCGGCGCTCGGTCCGGACCGAAGACGTACCTGGGCGATGCAACCGGAGCCGCCGGACGCGTCACTTGGGTCGACAACATAGCGGCGCATGGGCGCTTGTCCATGACACGGTCAGAACCCGAGGAGCCGGGCGCGTTCCTCCTGGAAGTCGTGTTCGGTCAGGACACCGGCATCGAGCAGCCATTTGAGGGTGATCAGTTCGTCGGCGATCCCACCCTTGTCGATCGGCTGAAGACCGCTGGTGACGGGGGCGAGCTCTCGTGTCGTGGTCGCAGCGGTGATCAGTCGGACGAGTTGGTCGCGTGCGGCCTCAGCGACGGACCGGTCGACCCTGAATTCGACGATGCTGCCGTCGGTGAAGGCCAGCAGCTTCCACTTGACGCCGTCGCGTTTGATGACGACCGAGTGGATCGCGGAGACGGGCAACACCTCGGTGACACGGTGTCGCCCTGCAACGACCCATTCGACGCGGCTCGTCAGCACCCGGACATCGGCGCTCTTGCCACCGACGTGTGATTTGAATTGCAACAACGGAGCTTCGCGCACGAGCAGAACCTCCCGGGTACTACTCCGAAGTACCCCGTCGGCGGCCGCGCAACACGTCGGGCCGGCAACTTCTTGCAATCTTGATTCGCTCGACGATCTGGTTGCCCAGCGCCAAAACGCGAAGAGCCCCGCGGTCTGGGGGTGGGACCGGCGGGGCTCTTTGGGGGATCGGGTGTGGGTGGGACGTTGCCCGCACCGTGGCGGGTTCAAACACCGCGCTCGACGATTTTACTTGACGCCGCCGTCGGCTGCCGAGGCGTCAGCTTGCGACGGCCGCCTGTTGCCGGAATTGCTGGTCGAGTGGCTGATCGGCGGGCGCCGACCCGGGGAACGCGACGACGACCCTCCCGAACAGAAGGCGGAAGGCGTCGAACTCGCTGCGTCCGAGTGTCGTTGCCCGTGATGGTTGTTCGTTGCTCTCGTTCACTGTTCGTTCCTCTTGCGATGGCAGCCCGCCAGCTGATCTATCGGTCGGCATTGGCACTACCTCAAGCAAATCGTGGCAGATCTCGGGCACGACCCGGAATCTCGCCGGTCCCGAAATGGCCTCTAAAGGCAACGTCTAATTCGGCCGAAGAAATAGCATCTAACGTCCTTACTATTCCGTCCGTCCTCGGCTCAGAATAGTGCGTTCGAGAGCGTTGGAGCCCCCGAAGGCCATCTATCCCAGGCCGCCACAGATCGGGGGTTCCTGCGCGCCCGGGCTCACCGACACGCGTGGTGCAACCCAATCCTCTACCCGCATCCTGACGTCGGAGCGACGCCTCGTCCTTCGTCTCTGTCATCGCACTGACCGACTCTCGGTCAACGAGCTGACACTGACGGACGTGTCGGATCTCTCGAGCGA